>NZ_JBYTAJ010000002.1:0-335247 GCF_058788075.1 Pseudomonas sp. FW305-20
CTCCCACGGTCTGTACTGCGTCAACAGTCAGAATCGAGCCTTGTCCCTCCTCCTCCCTTCAAGTCCTACCATACAAGTGAGCCGGCTCCGGGCGGCGTTCCGACGATAGCGGTCTGACATTCACTGCAGTGGTGTCTGTTCTACCGTCATCGTCGGAACGCCGCCCGGAGCCGGCTCGCTCCCACAGGGTTTTGTGTTTTAGCTCACGATCATCGGGGGCATGGTCCCCAGCAGGGAAACCGCCGCCACCGCGCCAATCCCCAGAAACCATTCCATGATCACGCTGGTTTTCAGCATTGGCAGTCGTTGCTCGCAATGCTTGATCCGCAGCCGATTGAACAACGCCAGCCCCAGCATCGCCGCGACGAGCACAACCTTGATCAACAGAATCAGCGCAAACCCGGATAGCAATGGCGTAGGCCAGAATTGCCCGGTTAGTACCCGCACGTTGATCAAACCGGTCATCACCAACCCCGCCACCAAGACGTAACCAATGCCGCTGAAGCGTTGCAAGGTCGCCTTGATGGAATGCTCTGCCGGCTGCCGCAGGATCAGCACCAACACCATCAAACCGCCGAGCCAGGCACCGACGCACGTCAGGTGAATGATTTGATTGAGGATCAGCAATTGACCGTTGAGGCCGTCGAGCATGGCCCCGTGGCCGACCGGGGCGAGGGTGGCCAGCAGCAGGCTGGCGAGGCCGATTCGCAGGGGCAGGTTGGCACGCAAGGGCGACATCAGCAGCGCGATCAACAGCCCATTGAGAAACAAGTGCCAGCGCCAGACCTGGCCGAAAAATGTATTGCCGAGTACCAGTCGCAGGGTCGATGGATCGAATGCCGCCTCCCAGGAGCCGGCCATGCTGGCGGTGATCAGCAGCAACCAGCTGACGCCAGTGACCAGCGCCGTCACCGCCAGCCAGCAGGTTGTTTTCGTCAGTCGCTGATCCAGATGTCCAGGGTTGCCATTGACCAGCAGCGGCCTGAACACCCACACCCCGAACAACATCAGCACGACGGTGAAATGCACAAACCGGCACAGCACCAACGCGCTCGTCATGAATTACTGGCCAACCTTGAAGCTATAGGCGCCTTCGCTTTTGTGGGTATCGACCGACACCGCGTGCCATTCGACTTTGTAGGCCCCCGCTGCCAACGGTGCGGCCGGGGTAACGATCAGGGTTTTCTTGTCGCTGCCTTCGGTGGCGAGGCCCTTCACCGGCAATTCGATGCCGTCCTTGCTGATCGAGACCTTGGAAAAGGTCGCTTCAACGCCTTCGGAAAACACCAGGCGCAGCTCCGACGGTGCGCTCACCGTGCTGTCGGCGGCCGGGGTCTGGTCTTTCAGATGGGCATGGGCAAACACCGATGAAGCGGCGAACAGCGAGCCGAGCAGGGCGACGATGGTCAGGGTTTTCTTGAACAGCATCGTGGAATACCTCTGAGGCGGGTTCGAAAAGGCGGTCAGTTTACCTGCGTGTAGCTGGGTGTACGAAGTTTCGTTTTCCCTTGTCGCCGCGAGGTAGAGCGGATGCTAGTCTTGAGCAACGCTGTTGTCAGGGAGCCCTCATGGGCAATCACAAGATCGAGATTCGTCGCAGTAACGTCGAGAAAATTCTGTTGGGAGCCGAAAAGGTTTTCGCCGAAAAAGGTTTCGGCGGCACTGCCATGGCCGACATCGCTGCCGAAGTGCAACTGCCGCGCTCCAACCTGCATTACTACTTCAGCACCAAGAGCGAGCTGTACAGCGCTGTGCTGTTGGGTCTGCTGGAAGTGTGGAAACAGGACGCCCTGTGCTTCGAGATGTTCGACGACCCGCGCGTGGTGCTCAGCAGCTACATCCGCGCCAAGATGAACCACTCCCGCAGCCGGCCTTACGGCTCCAAAGTCTGGGCCAACGAAATCATCCACGGCGCGCCGACCCTCGGCGAGAAACTGGATGTCAGTCTTTACGACTGGGCCAAGATGAAAGAAGCGAAAATCCGCCAATGGGTGGACGACAAACGCATCCTGCCGGTAGAACCTTCGAGCCTGCTGTACATGATCTGGGCGTCGACCCAGCATTACGCCGACTTTGATCATCAGGTGAATATTCTGAATGACCACCAGCCATTGTCGGACATGCAGTTCGAGCGGGCGGTGCAGACGGTGACGAGTGTGATCTTGCGGGGGATTGGGTTGGAGCCCTAACTTTTGCGGTGTTGCTGCTGGCCTCATCGCGAGCAGGCTCACTCCCACAGGGTTCTACTGAACACTGAAGATCCAATGTGAGAGCGAGCCTGCTCGCGATGGCGTCGGTTCAGGCGCCTCTGACCTCAAGGGCTGACATGGTAGGGATTGCGCGGATCATGATTCCAATCCAGAAACGGCTTCCCATTCTCCATCGGCACCATCTCGATACAATCCTGCACCGGGCACGTGATCTGACACAGATTGCACCCCACGCACTCATCATCAATCACTTCATATTTATGCGTCCCGTCCGCCTGCTTAAGGCTCGCAACCGCCTGGTGCGAAGTGTCTTCGCAAGCAATGTGGCAACGACCGCAACCGATGCAGGCCTCCTGGTCAATCCTGGCAATCACTTGATAGTTGATGTCCAGATACTTCCAGTCCGTGGTGTTGCCCACCGCACGCCCGGAAAATTCCGACACGCTGGCATAGCCCTGACTGTCCATCCAGCGCGATAAACCGTCCTTCATCTCCTCGACAATCCGAAAGCCATGCAGCATCGCCGCCGTGCACACCTGCACCGAGCCGCTGCCCAGCGCAATGAATTCCGCCGCGTCGCGCCAGCTGCCGATGCCGCCAATGCCGGAGATTGGCAGGCCTTGGGTCTGTGGGTCGCGGGCAATTTCGGCGACCATGTTCAGCGCAATGGGCTTGACCGCCGAACCGCAATATCCGCCGTGGGTGCTTTGACTGCCCACGGCGGGATTGGCGACCATGCGCTCCAGGTTGACGCTGGTGATCGAGTTAATCGTGTTGATCAACGACACCGCATCCGCACCACCGCGATGGGCCGCGCGGGCGGCGACGCGAATGTCGGTGATGTTCGGGGTGAGCTTGACGATCACCGGCAGCGAGCAGTACGTCTTGCACCAGCGGGTGACCTGCTCGACGTACTCCGGCACCTGGCCGACCGCCGCGCCCATGCCGCGCTCCGGCATCCCGTGCGGGCAACCGAAGTTCAGTTCGATGCCATCGGCGCCGGTGGCTTCCACCAGTGGCAGGATGGTTTTCCAGGATTCTTCGACGCAGGGCACCATCAGCGACACGATCAGCGCGCGGTCCGGCCAGTCTTTTTTGACCTGAGTGATTTCCCGCAGGTTGATCTCCAGCGAGCGATCGGTGATCAGTTCGATGTTGTTGAAGCCCACCACTTCGCGATTGGCACCAAAGTGTGCCGAGTAACGCGACGACACGTTAACCGCCGCCGGGTCTTCACCCAGGGTTTTCCAGACCACGCCACCCCAGCCGGCCTCGAAGGCGCGGACCACGTTGTAGGCCTTGTCGGTGGGTGGCGCGGAGGCCAGCCAGAACGGATTGGGGGCTTTGATGCCGGCGAAGACAATCGAGAGATCGGCCATTTACGCAGCCTCCACGTTGAGCATGAGTTGGGTGTTGATCGCCTCGGCGGCCCGTTTGCCGTGTTGCACGGCCTGCACGGTGAGGTCCTGATCGAGACTGGTGCAGTCACCGCCGGCGTACACGCCGGGGATGCTGGTGCGCAGGTTTTCGTCCACTTGAATCCGCTCGCCCTCACGCTTGAGTTCACGGGCCAGCGGGTCGGCGAGGGCGCTGGAGTCGAAGGCCTGGCCGATGGCTTTGAAGATCGCATCTGCGGCCAGTTCGAAGGTTTCGCCGGTGGTTTGCAGGCGACCGTCTACCAGGTGAGTGCGGGCGAAGCGCATGCCGCGCACGTTGCCTTGATCATCGAGTAGCACTTCTTCAGGTTGAGCCCAAGTCAACAGGCGCACCTGATTAGCCTTGGCGATGTCCTGTTCGTGATCTGTCGCGCCCATTTCATCGACACCGCGGCGGTACACCAGATTGACGTCGCGTGCCCCCAGACGTGCCATTTGCACGGCCATGTCGATGGCGGTGTTGCCGGCGCCCAAAACGATACAACGGTCAGCGAGGGGAAGTTGAGTCAGGTCATCGGCCTGACGCAGTTCGCGGATGTAGTCAGTAGCGGCGAGCAGGCCCGGTGCATCTTCATGAGCAAGACCCAGCTGTTTGCTGGCGGCCAGGCCGAGGCCGAGGAACACCGCATCGAATTGCTGATGCAGATCGCTGAGCGTCAGGTTCTCTCCAAGTTTCTGCCCGTGGCGGATTTCGATCCCGCCGATTTCCAATAGGAACTCAAGCTCCTTCTGCGCGTAGTCATCCACCAGTTTGTACTTGGCGATCCCGTATTCGTTGAGGCCGCCAGCCTTTTCCCGTGCCTCGAAAATCACCACGTCATGACCGTGCATGGCACTGCGATGAGCGCAGGACAAACCGGCCGGGCCGGCGCCCACCACGGCGATGCGCTTGCCGGTTGAGGCCGCACGCGTGAAGGGGTGTTCGCTGAAGTGGGCATTGTCGACGGCGTAACGTTGCAACAGGCCGATCAGCACCGGTGCGCATTCATGGTCGTTGTTGCGTACGCAGGCTTGTTGGCAAAGCACTTCCGTCGGGCACACCCGGGCGCAACTGCCGCCGAGGATGTTTGCCGAGAGGATTTTCTGCGCGGCACCCTGAACGTTTTCCTGGTGGATATTGCGGATGAACGACGGAATGTCGATCTCGCTCGGACAGGCATTCACACACGGCGCGTCGTAGCAATACAGGCAGCGCGAGGCTTCCAGATGGGCCTGGCGGTCGTTGAGCGGTGGCGCCAGATCGGTGAAATGGCCGGCGAGGGCGGCCGCATTCTCGTGCGGATGCGGGAGGTGGTTCAGGGTCTTGATCACGGTGTTGGCCTCACGGTTATTTGAGGTGCTGCCTCTGGTGGGCAGTGGTTTTGTGATCGTTCCCACGCTCTGCGTGGGAATGCAGCCCGGGACGCTCCGCGTCCCATTGGAACGCAGAGCGTCCCTTGAGGCATTCCCACGCAGAGCGTGGGAACGATCATTGGTACGGATCAGCGTTTCACAGCAACCGGCTTGTTCAACTCAGCCCGCTTGCTCAGCAAATCAAACACCGCCGGATACGCCGGCCGCTCGACATACCGCCCGGCACCGCGCTCGGCGCGCAAATCACCATCGGCCCACACCACCCGGCCCTGGCTGACGGTGTGGCTCGGCACACCGCGCACGGTCTTGCCTTCGAAGATGTTGAAGTCCACTTGCTGATGGTGAGTCTGCGCTGAAATCGTCCGCGTACCTTCCGGATCCCACAGCACCAGGTCTGCGTCCGCACCGACGCGAATCGCGCCTTTGCGCGGGTAGAGGTTGAAGATTTTCGCGGTGTTGGTGGAGGTAAGCGCTACGAAGTGCTGCATCGACAAACGCCCGGTGTTCACCCCTTCATCCCAGAGCACCGCCATGCGGTCTTCGATACCGGCCGTGCCGTTGGGGATCTTGCTGAAGTCGTCACGGCCGGCGGCTTTTTGCTCGGCGCAGAAGCAGCAATGGTCGGTGGCGGTGGTGTGCAGGTTGCCCGATTGCAAGCCGTGCCAAAGCGCCTCTTGATGGCCGCGCGGACGGAAGGGTGGGCTCATCACGTAACCGGCGGCGGTCTGCCAGTCCGGGTGTTGGTAGACGCTGTCGTCCAGCAGTAAATGCCCGGCCAGGACTTCGCCGTAGACTTGTTGGCCCTTACTGCGGGCGTAGGTTATTTCGTCGAGGGCTTCCTTGGTCGAGACGTGCACCAGGTACAGCGGCGTGCCTAACGTTTCGGCGATGCGGATCGCTCGACTGGCCGCTTCACCTTCCACCTGCGAAGGGCGCGATAACGGATGCGCTTCCGGGCCGGTCATGCCCTGGGCCATCAACTTGCGTTGCAGGTGATAGACCAGCTCACCGTTTTCCGCATGCACGGTCGGCACCGCGCCCAACTCCAGGCAGCGCTCGAAACTCGCTACCAGGGTGTCGTCGGCGGCCATGATCGCGTTCTTGTAGGCCATGAAATGCTTGAAGCTGTTGACCCCGTGCTGGCTGACCAGCTCGGCCATTTCCTCGCGCACCTGTTCGCTCCACCAGGTGATCGCGACATGGAAACCGTAATCCGACGCCGACTTCTCGGCCCAACCGCGCCACTGATGAAACGCTTCCATCAGGGATTGCTGCGGGTTGGGAATCACAAAGTCGATGATCGACGTCGTGCCACCGGCAAGTCCCGCCGCGGTGCCGCTGAAGAAGTCTTCGCTGGCCACCGTACCCATGAAGGGCAGTTGCATGTGCGTGTGCGGATCGATGCCGCCGGGCATCAGGTATTGGCCACTGCCGTCGAGCACTTCGGCACCCGCCGGAACATCAAGATTTTCACCGATGGCTTTGATCACGCCGTCGGCGCAATAGACGTCGGCGCGATAACTCTCATCATGGGTAATAACGGTGGCGCCACGGATCAACAGAGACATTCCGAGTTCCTCGCAGGCAATGACCGACTGGTGCCGGTTCTAAATGTTTTATAGGAAGCCTGCGCAAACAGGTGTATTCCTGTCAGCGCTGTCAGGAATAAACGCTAGTCTGAGTTTGAGGATTGAGCAAGAATATTTTTTATATGCTTATAACTTCTATAAGTAATTGATAATTAAAGATTAATTGTAAAAATCACCAAAATGGTGAGGCCTCTCACCATTTTGACGCACTTGACAGGTTGTAAAAATAGACGAGATTTCTTATGTGAAATCAGCCGCTTGAGAATGGTCTATGGTTGATGCGCGACATTGAAAAAAAGTGGTATGCACCAGATTGAGTCCTGACTGTTCGGACAACTTGCCTGGCATTCGGCCTGAGTGAACAGGCAAGTAACCGATGACTCATCGGCTAAATCAATAAAACTGATAAACATCAGTTGGTTATGAAGCGTTTATGGAACTGCCCGATGCGCAAACGGGGTAACCGGCACGTTAATTGATCCCGTCAGCCCCTGATGAGCAACAATAATCAAAAGAACAGTGGAGCGGCCATGCAACAGATCAGATCGCAAGTGACCGAGCGCGACGGCTTGTTTGAGCTCGAAGCCGGCAGTGACGTCCTCGACAGCCCCCGTTACAACCACGACATGGCACCGACCAAGGTGCACGAACGAACCTGGAACAAATGGCACATCACCGCGTTATGGGTGGGCATGGCGATTTGCGTGCCGACCTACACCCTCGGCGGTGTGCTCACTGCGCATTTCGGCCTCAGCGTCGGCGAAGCGCTGCTGGCTATTCTGTTCGCCAACATCATCGTCCTGATCCCCCTGACCCTGAACGCCTTTCCTGGCACCAAGTACGGCATTCCGTTTCCGGTGTTGTTGCGCTCGTCCTTTGGCATCCTCGGTTCGAACATTCCGTGCCTGATCCGGGCGCTGGTGGCGTGTGGCTGGTTCGGCATTCAGACGATGTTCGGCGGGCTGGCCATTCACCTGTTTCTCGGCTCGGTGTTCGACGGTTGGAAATCCCTCGGCGGTACCGGTGAAGTGATCGGCTTCATGGTGTTCTGGGCCTTGAACCTGTGGGTGGTGATTCGCGGCGCGGACTCGATCAAATGGCTGGAAACCCTCTCGGCACCGTTGTTGGTGCTGGTGGGCGTGGGGCTGCTGGTGTGGGCGATGCCGAACGTGTCGATGACCGAGTTGATGGCGATCCCGGCCAAGCGTCCGGAAGGGGCCAGCGTGGCCAGTTACTTTGCCGCCGGGCTGACCGCCATGGTCGGGTTCTGGGCCACCTTGTCCCTGAACATTCCGGATTTCAGCCGCTTTGCGAAAAGCCAGAAGGACCAGATCGTCGGGCAGATTATCGGCTTGCCCCTGACCATGTTTCTGTTCGCCTCCCTCGGCGTGGTGATGACCGCCGCCTCGGTAAAACTGGTGGGCGTCACCGTCTCCGATCCGGTCACCCTGATCGGGCATATCCAGAGCCCGGTCTGGGTGGCACTGGCCATGGCGCTGATCATCATCGCCACGCTGTCGACCAACACCGCGGCCAACATCGTTTCGCCGACCAATGATTTCCAGAACGTTGCACCTAAATTCATCAACCGCACCAAAGCGGTGATGCTCACCGGCCTGGTCGGTTTGGCGCTGATGGCCCATGAGCTGTTGAAGAAGCTCGGTTTGATCGTCTCGGATTTAAGCCTGGAGACGGTGTATTCCAACTGGTTGCTGGGCTATTCGAGCCTGTTGGGCCCGATCGCCGGGATCATGGTGGTGGACTATTTCCTGATCAAGAAACAGCAACTGGACCTGGCTGGCCTCTATCGCGATGACGTTTACCCGGCGTGGAACTGGTTCGGGTTCATTGCCTTTGGAGTGCCGGTGGCGCTGACGCTGCTGTCGCTCGGCAGCGATGCATTCAGCTGGTTCTACGACTATGGCTGGTTCACCGGCTCGGTGCTGGGTGGGCTGATTTATTACGGGTTGTGCTCGATGCGCCCCAGCCCATCAATCGCAAAATCCACGGTTTGATCGTTCCCACGCTCTGCGTGGGAATGCAGCCCGGGACGCTCCGCGTCCCTGAAGCGGACGCAGAGCGTCCATGGATGAATTCCCACGCAGAGCGTGGGAACTATCAGAAGAAAAACTGAGGAGATCATCATGAACGCTGCCGTAGACGTTCTGCAGTCCACCCATCAGCACATCAACCGCGACCGCTTGTGGCAGTCGCTCATGGACCTGGCCAGGCTCGGCGCCACGGTCAAGGGCGGCGTCTGTCGCCTGGCCCTGACCGACCTCGACCGTCAGGCCCGGGACATTTTCGTCAACTGGTGCGAGGAGGCCGGTTGCACCGTCAGCATCGACGCTGTCGGCAACATCTTCGCCCGCCGTCCGGGCCGCAACCCGAACCTGCCACCCGTGATGACCGGCAGCCACATCGACACCCAACCCACCGGCGGCAAGTTCGACGGCTGCTTTGGCGTACTGGCCGGGGTCGAAGTGCTGCGCACCCTCAATGACCTGGGCGTGGAAACCGAAGCGCCACTGGAAGTCGTGGTCTGGACCAATGAGGAAGGCTCACGCTTCGCGCCGTGCATGATGGGCTCCGGCGTGTTCGCGGAAAAATTCACCCTCGAAGAAACCCTGGCCAAGGTCGATGCCGAGGGTGTCACTGTCGGTGAAGCCTTGAACGCCATTGGCTATGCTGGCGAGCGCAAGGTCAGCGGGCATGCCGTCGGTGCCTATTTCGAGGCCCATATCGAACAAGGCCCGATCCTTGAAGACGAACACAAAACCATCGGCGTGGTGATGGGCGCCCTCGGCCAGAAATGGTTCGACCTGAAACTGCGCGGCGTCGAAGCCCACGCCGGCCCGACGCCGATGCACCTGCGCAAGGACGCCCTGGTCGGCGCCGCGGTGATCGTCGGTGCAGTCAACCGCGCCGCCCTCGGTCATCAACCTCACGCCTGCGGCACTGTCGGCTGCCTGCAAGCCTATCCCGGCTCACGCAACGTCATCCCCGGCGAAGTGCGCATGACCCTGGACTTCCGGCATCTGGAACCGGCGCGACTGGACTCGATGATCGCCGAGGTCCGCGAAGTCATCGAAACCACCTGCGAGGAACACGGCCTGACCTTCGAACTCACACCCACGGCGGACTTCCCGCCGCTGTACTTCGACAAAGGCTGCGTCGAAGCGGTACGCGGCGCCGCCCAAGGGTTGGGCCTGTCACACATGGACATCGTCAGCGGAGCCGGGCACGACGCAATCTTCCTCGCTGAGCTCGGCCCGGCCGGGATGATTTTCGTACCGTGCGAAGGCGGGATCAGCCACAACGAAATCGAAAATGCCGCGCCGGATGACCTGGCGGCCGGGTGTGCGGTGTTGTTGCGGGCGATGCTGGCGGCGTCGGCGGCGATTGCCAGCGGAGCATCGGCAGCCTGAAACGCAAAAATCGTAGCCTTCGGCAATGACTGCGCCGCCGAAGGTTACGACCTCTGGACATTGAACCAGGCGAGGCGATTTATCGACGCGCTTGCAACACGCTGAACATCAACATTCCCGCCAGCATGGCAATCGCAAACACCCACGCCTGCCAATGCCCCGTCGGCAACAGCACCAGTGCCGGCCCGGGGCAGATCCCCGCAATGCCCCAACCGACCCCGAACAGCAAACTACCACCGATCAAGCGCCGATCCAGTTCACGACTGACCGGCAACTGCATCGGCCCTCCCAGCAACGCCTTGGATTGTTTCATGGCCCAATGAAACGGCACCCAGGCCACGGCAATCGCCCCGATCATCACCAGCGCCAGGGAGGGATCCCACAGACCGGTGATATCGAGGAACGCCAGTACTTTGGCCGGATTGGCCATGCCGGCCAACAGCAGGCCGATGCCGAACAAGAGGCCTGCGAGGAAAGCCGTGAGTTTTTTCATGTTCAAAACCCCAGCAGATGGCGCAGCACAAACACGGTCACAAAGCCCGCGAACATGAAGCACAACGTCGCGACGATGGAGCGCGGGGACAACCGCGAGATACCGCACACCCCGTGGCCACTGGTGCAACCGGAGCCATAACGGGTGCCGATCCCGACGCACAACCCGGCGATGATCAGCCCCACGGTGCCGGTCTTGAATTCAATGGCCGGCCATACCTCAAACAGCGCCCACAACAGGGGCGCCGCCAGAAGCCCGAGGATGAACAAGGCTTTTTCGCCCCGTCCCGAATCACCTGGCGATAGGAGACTGCCGAGTAATCCGCTGATCCCGGCGACCCGTCCGTTGGCCACGACCATCACGCTCGCCGCCAAGCCGATCAACGCACCGCCTGCCAACGCGGACCAAGGCGTGAAATGTAACGTATCCAGGATCATGGAAACTCTCCAGGCAGATAAGGGACAGCATTAAATCAATTGTTTACGCGAGTTTAGGGCAGCCGCGGCGAGAGGGCGCTACGACCAAAAGATCAAAGTTTTTTGTCGCGGCACTGATTGAGGCTGTGCAGTGACTCAGTGCAGCAATGTTGCGCGCCAAAGCGAAGGGATTTGCAATATTGAAGGTATACGGTGAACGCCAACTAATGCCATTGACGCGTTATTTCCTGCCACTGATCGTCTGACAGCCATTTATTTGCCAACGGAAAGAAAATATTTTCCTCCGAGTCCATATGATCGAAGTATTTTTTGATGAAGTCATCGACAGTGTCAGCAATTACTCTCGTTTCCAGAGTTGTGTCCTCCAATGTCTTCAACTGTCCGGCAATGCGCCCAAATGCCTGGTGATCTCGCTCGATATCCTTGACCCGTTGGTGGATCGGTGCCTCAGTCGTTAGCAAGGCCAGCCGAATCAGTTCTTCATTTTCGTGGTGGTGTCGCTCTGCATCACCATGCAAGGCTTCCAGCATCTTGAACAACAGCTTGCAGTCATCAGCAGCATCGGATTCATGCTTCATTTTTCTCAGCAACTCTTTGATCCGAGTGATTTTTATAGCCACCTCATGATGATAGGCCTGAAGTTCTTTCAACAAGACGTTCATATCAAATCCTCGTTACGACACCCAATCATCACAGAGAAATATCTTTAACCAGCAACCTCCAAGGATACCAAGGCTATTAAATCACCATATTTATCAATGATTTAGTAATCGAGCTCGGCAGAACTGTTTACCCTTTTCAGTATAGGCGAGCACAAAGATCTCACCTTCGGAAATTTGCCGTCCTCGTTACAGGGGGCGCGTTCGCAAGTTCCCGCAGGTGAGCCATTTGCACTATCCCACCCCCTCGCGGTCGTAATCTTCACAGGGCGGCGCATGAAGGCGCCGCCGTACGCGTGGAGATCCAATGAGCCAGGACGTCCTGACCACCGAAACCAATCGCCGTCAGTTGCAGCAGATCATCGCCGGGCTGTCCGACGGGGTGATTCTGCTGGAACTCGACCAGACCCTTCTCTGGGCCAATGACGCCGCGTTGGCCATGCACGGCGTCGGGCAACTCAGCGAGCTGGGGGCGAATGCCAACGAGTACGCCAAGCGCTTCGCCTTGCGTTATCGCAATAATCATCCGGTTCAGACCGACAACTATCCGATCAGCCGCGTCGCCCGAGGCGAGTCCTTCAGCGATGTGTTGGTTGAGGTAACGCCTGCCGCCGACGAAGAGCGCACCTGGGTTCACAGCGTGCGCAGCATGGTGTTGGCCGACAGCGCTGGCAAACCGGAGTCGCTGGTGCTGATCATGAACGATGTTACGGAGTGGGCCAGCGCCGAACAGCGTTTCGAAAAAACCTTCAATGCCAACCCGGCCCCGGCGGTGATCTGTCGCCTCAGCGATTTGCGCTATATCAAAGTCAACCCGGGCTTTCTGGAGATGACCGGCTATACCCGTGATCAGGTGATCGGCCGTTCGACCTATGAACTGGACGTGCTGGAGGGCGCCGAAAACAGAGACCTGGCCAAGCAGCGGTTGCGCGAAGGGGTGACCATTCCGCAAATGCAGGCGCAGCTGCAGTTAGCCGAAGGTGGCAGCAAACAGGTGATCGTCGCCGGCCAGCCCCTTGAGCTGAACGATGAAGCCTGCATGCTGTTTTCCTTCGTCGACATCGAGCCTCGGCATAAGGCCGAAGTCGCCCTGCGCCAGAGCGAGGAACGTTTTGCCAAGGCTTTTCGACTGACCCCAGTGCCGATCCTGGTGTGCAACGCCGTCGATCAGGTGGTGATGGACGTCAATGAAGCCTTCCTCGATACGCTCGCGTACACCAGTGAAGAAGTGCTTGGCAAATCGGTCACGCAGATCGATTTTATCGATGACAAAGGCGCCCGCGCGCAACTGTTTACCGCGCTGGAAAAAAACGGAAGCGTGGATCGTGTCGATGTCCGGGTACGCAAGAAAGGCGCCGGGCTCATCGATTGCGCGGTCTCGGCCGACACCGTGAACATTCAGGACAGGCCCTGCTACCTGCTGGTGTTCATGGACATCACCGAACGTAAACGCACAGAGCTGGAGTTGGTGTCGGCGATCGAAGAGGTCATGAAGGACGCTTCCTGGTTCAGCCGCACGCTCATCGAGAAACTCGCTAACGTAAAAAACGTCAACTCGCCGCTGTTGCCTAGTGTGTCTTTCACCGACCTGACTGCCCGCGAGCGTGATGTGCTCGGCCTGATTTGCGAAGGCCTGGCCGACAAGGAAATCGCCGCACGGCTCAAACTTGCGCCGAACACCGTGCGCAATCATGTCTCGACGGTGTATTCCAAACTCGACGTTCACAGTCGCAGCGAGGCGATTGTCTGGGCTCGCGAACGCGGTTTGTTCTCCAGCGAGTGGCGGCCAAAGGCCCAGCGTTAGGTGCAAATGCACTACTCGAGGGGGTGCAAATTCATGTTCTGGACGGGCGCGGCAGTTCTTAGTCTGTGAGGGTGCGATACCGATCTGCGGGTATCGCCTCCCTATCAAAACAGCGACAGGAACTGCCGGATGATTCATGTGGCGCAATTGCGTATGCAACTGGAGCGGAGCTTTTCCCCGTTGGCCTGTGAGTGCAATGTCACGGGTGATCATTCATTGACGGTGAAGCTCTATCATCCCGTATCGGGTGAGGTGGACCTGGTGGTCAGTGGGTTGAACGTGGCCAACCTCAGAACGCCAGAGGCGGTGGCAGCGTTGATCGACGAGCTGCGTTATGAACTTGAGAGCAGCACGTTGCATTGTCGCCAGATGTCCTAGGAACTGTCAGGTTTTGCCGGCGGTCGTATGAGGAATACGAAAGTATTTTTTCTGTGACCGGTCCGCTGATAAGCGGTGAGAATGTTGGGTCGCGGAAGATCTCGATCACTTACCGCGGGTCAATCTATGAAAAGTCTTGGGAAACGCACTTTTACAACACTGTCGTTCGCACTCTGCATGGCGATTCTCGGGGGGTGTGCGAGTCCTCCGCCGCCACCTCCCGCGGCACCGCCTCCACCCCCTGTGCGCACCTGCCAAACCACTGAAGACACTGATGTGCAAGGCGATGTGAGGGCTGAGGGGCAGGTGACCCGGGAAACGACGCTCACTCGTTGCGTCACTCAGTAAGCACCTATTTGCCCACGTTGAACCGCCAGCGGCGCTGTGCCGCTGGCGAGTATCTGGGCGTTTTGCTCTCAAACTTCCTCGATCCTGACCCAACGCGACTCCCGCGCGGCCAACCGGATCGCCGTCGCCAGGCGTTCGACTTCCCACGCCTGCTCGAAATTCGTTCCACCCTGAGACAAGCCTGCCAGCGCCAACACCAGATCATGGACTTCCAGCGTCTTGAGCTCGTTGTATCCAAGCTGATGCCCTGCCGCCGGGCTGAACGCGGCATAACCCGGCAGATTGGGACCTGCCAGCAAGCGCTGGAAACCGTCCTGACCGGCACGAAACAGCCGCAGTTCATTCAGGCGTTCCTGATCGAACACCAACGTTCCTCGGGTGCCGCTGATTTCAAAACTCAGATGATTCTTGTAGCCGTGCTTGAGCCAACTGCTGCTGAACGTGCCCCGGGCGCCATTGGCAAACCGCAACAAGGCATGGACCTGATCATCGACGGCGATGCTGCGTTGCTCCGGACTGCCAGCCGTGGCGGGACGTTGCCGGTGTACGGTCTGGGTATCGGCGCTCACTGCTTCGACATCGCCCACCAGATAACGGGCCATGGCCAGCAAGTGACTGCCCAGATCGGCCAATGCTCCACCGGCATGATTGGCATCGCAACGCCACGACCAGGGGGATGCAGGATCGGCCATGAAATCTTCGCTGAATTCACCCTGGAAACTAATGATCCGACCCAGGTCGCCGTTTTCAATCAGCTCCCGGGCCAGCCCGATCATCGGGTTGTGCTGATAGTTGTAACCCACCCGCGTCACCACGCCCGCCGTTTTGGCCGCCAGGCGCATGGCGTCGGCCTGTTCCAGGTTCACGGCCAACGGCTTCTCGCAATACACCGGTTTGCCGGCGGCGAGGGCGGCCATGGCCATGGGATAGTGCAGGTGATTGGGCGTGGTGATGGCGATCAGATTGACCTGGGGGTCATCGATCAGTTGCTGCCAGTCGCTATGCGCGGTGCCGAAACCCCAGGCATCGGCGCAGTGGCGGGCACGCTGAGGATCGGCGTCGGCCAGGGCGGCGAGTTTGAGTTTGAGGGGCAGTTCGAAAACCGCACTGACGTTGCGAAACGCCAAGGCATGGGCGCGGCCCATGAAACCTGTGCCGATGAGTCCGATACCGAGTTCGCGCATAGCCGGGGTCCTTTTGGATTTTATTTTCAGGAGGGGCTATTTATGGAATAAATATTCTCAAGTTGCAAATAGTAGAATTAATATTCTTTCGTGCGGTCGTTCCCACGTTGTGCGTGGGAACGATCATTAGCGCAAAAAAAGAAGGCAGCCCGAAGGCTGCCTTTTGTTCATCCGGTACATCGGATCAGGACAAGAACCCACCATCCACATTCAACGAAACCCCGGTGGTGTAACTCGACGCATCACTGGCCAGATACAACACCGCTCCCGCCATCTCACTCGGATCCGCTACACGCTTGAGCGGAATCTGTTGCAGCGCGGTGTTCAAAATGGCCTCGTTCTTCACCAGTGCCGAAGCAAACTTGGTGTCGGTCAGGCCCGGCAGCAGGGCATTGCAGCGGATGCCGAACTGCGCGCATTCCTTGGCGAACACTTTGGTCATGTTGATGACCGCCGCTTTGGTCACCGAGTAGATGCCCTGGAAGATTCCTGGCGAGATGCCGTTGATCGACGCGACGTTGATGATGCTGCCGCCGCCGTTTTCGCGCATCAGCTTGCCGGCTTCCACCGACATGAAGAAGTAGCCGCGGATGTTCACATCGACGGTTTTCTGGAAAGCGCTGAGGTCGGTGTCCAGTACGTTGCAGAACTGCGGGTTGGTCGCCGCGTTGTTGACCAGGATGTCCAGGCGCCCGAACTGTTCGCGGATGCCGGCGAAGACCTGGCTGATCTGTTCCATTTCACCGATGTGGCACGCCACCGCAGTGGCTTTGCCGCCGGCGGCGATGATCGCGTCGGCTACGTGCTGGCAGCCGTCGAGTTTGCGGCTCGAGACGATGACGTGGGCGCCTTGCTGGGCCAGCAGTTTGGCGATGGCTTCACCGATGCCACGGCTGGCGCCGGATACAAATGCGATTTTGCCGTCGAGGTCGAACAACTGAGTCTTGGACATGGTTTTTCCTTGTTATTGGGGCCAGTGGCGTGATCAGAGGCTGGATTTCGAAATGACTTGCAGGCTCATCTGCTCCAGCAGTTTGTTCATGTGAATGAACTGCGCGAAGCGTTTGTCCTGGGTCTGGCCATGGAAGAAGCGGTAGTAGATCTGCTGCACGATGCCGGCCAGGCGGAACAGGCCGTAGGTGTAGTAGAAGTCGAAGTTGTCGATCTGGATGCCAGCGCGCTCGGCGTAGTAATCGACGAACTCACGGCGGGTCAGCATGCCCGGGGCGTGGCTTGGCTGGCGGCGCATCAATTGCACCGGGGCCGGGTCGTCGGCTTCGATCCAGTAGGCGAGAGTGTTGCCCAGGTCCATCAGCGGATCGCCGAGGGTGGTCAGTTCCCAGTCGAGCACGCCGATGATCTCCATCGGGTTGTTCGGGTCGAGGATCACGTTGTCGAAGCGGTAGTCGTTGTGGACGATACTGGAGGTCGGGTGATCGGCCGGCATCTTGTCGTTGAGCCAGGCTTTGACCGCTTCCCACTTCGGCGCGTCCGGGGTCAGGGCTTTCTCGTAGCGATCGCTCCAGCCCTTGATCTGCCGTGCGACATAACCTTCGGGTTTGCCGAGGTCACCCAAGCCATAGGCGTTGTAGTCGACCCGGTGCAGTTCGACGAACTTGTCGATGAAGCTCTTGCACAGCGTTTCGGTTTTCGCCGAATCCAGACCCAGTTCCGGCGGCAGTTCGGAGCGCAGGATGATCCCCTTGACCCGTTCCATCACATAGAACTCGGCGCCGATCACCGATTCGTCGGTGCAGTGCACGTAGGCTTTCGGGCAATACGGAAAACCGTCCCGGAGCTGATTGAGGATGCGAAACTCGCGGCCCATGTCGTGGGCGGACTTGGCTTTGTGGCCAAAGGGCGGGCGACGCAGGACGAACTCCTGTTCGGGGTATTCCAGCAAGTAGGTGAGGTTCGACGCACCGCCTGGAAACTGGCTGATCTGCGGCAAACCACTCAGGCCCGGAATGTGGGCCTTGAGGTATGGATCGATCAGGCTGGCATCGAGTTCTTCGCCGGTGCGGATACGGGTGGACTGGTCAGTAAGCGCCATGCTTATCCCTTCTGCTTATTCTGGAGGCCTGAGACTATTGGCTAATCTAATGCGCACACCCGACACCCACAACCACGAACGGCCCTTATAGGTGAGCGTGTTGCCGGACAATCATTGTTTTTGATACATCTGTTTGAATAGTGAATCAGATCATGCTCATCGACGATGGCAGGGCAATCGGGGTCAAAACCGGGTTGCCGGAGAAGAACGCCACCAGATTGCGACCTGCCAGCTCCACGGTGCCTTGAGTGGCTTCCGGGGACAAACCGGCGACATGCGGGGTGAGGATCACATTGGCCAACGCCTTGAAGGCATTGGGGACTTGGGGTTCTGTGTCGAAGACATCCAGCGCAGCGCCGGCAATCCTGCGCTGCTCAAGCGAGCTGATCAGGTCGGCGGTGACGATCACGCTGGCTCGGGCGATGTTGACGATGAACCCCTGGGGGCCCAAAGCGTCGAGTACTTGCCGGTTGATCAGGTGCTTGGTGCCTAGCCCGCCAGGGGTGGCGACGATCAAAAAGTCTGATTCCCGTGCCAGTTCGGTGGGCGTCGAGCGGAAGCTGTACGCCACGTCGCTGCGATGCTGGCGGTTGTGGTAACTGATCGTCATGTCGAAGCCGTGGGCGGCGCGTTTGGCGATGGCCATGCCGACCGCACCGAGCCCCAGGATGCCCAGGTGCTTGCCGGCCAGGGAAGGGCGCATGATTTTCGGCCACTCACCCCGGCGCACGGCGGCATCGCAACGGGGAATGTCACGCACCAGCGACAGCAGCATCGCCATGGCATGGTCGGCGACTGAAGAGGCGTTGACTCCGGCGCCATTGGTGACCGTAATGCCCCGGTTGGCGGCGGCTTGCAGGTCGACATGTTCATAACCGGCACCGATCACGCAGATGATCTTGAGATTGGGCAGGGCGGCGATTTCGTCGGCATACAAGCCCAATGGACCACGGGTCAGCACCGCATCGATCCGGGCGCCATGGCGCGTGATGGCGTCGGCGCGCTCGGCAGGTGTGGGAGCCAGAATCAGGTGAAAACCCTGATGTTCGAGAATCGGCAGGTACTCATTGATGGTTTCAACCAGTACCAGAACGGTTGCGGGCATGCTGGGCTCCTGTGGGCATCGGTAGTTCGGAGGCTCGAACGTCGCTTCGGATGGCTGATGGCGCAACGGTCTGGCATTAACCAAAGATAGCAGGCTTGTGGCCTGCGACCTCAGTGTAGGAGCGTTCCTTGGCGCTCACACATCCACGGTGTTCAATACCTTGGCGAAGGCACCGTTTCGGCATGTTGCGCTCCCTGGCCTGACGAATGAGTTGCTGGATGTTCGCCAGTACCCGTTCACCGTCGTAGGGTTTTTCCGCGCCATGGTACAGACCGACCTGCATATCGATGATCAATAGCGCTGATGAAACGACAAGACCCCGGTCCATTGCTGGCGGGGCCTTGGGTTCACCCGGCGTCGCGGGCGTGTCAACGGCCGTACCCGGGGTGGGAAATTTCCGGGCTGCCAGCAATCAGCTGACGTACTGGGCTATTCCATTGCCAAACGACCAGTTCTCTTTCTTTACCTCCACCAGATTGATGAATACATCTTCCAGGCGCACCGCCAGTTCCGCGTTAAGGCTCTCGGCGATGGTTTTGTAGAGGAGTTTTTTCTGCTCGATCGTGCGGCCTTCGCTCAGGGTGATCTGAATCACCACCAGATTGTCGGTTCGATTGATGCCCAGGTAGCCGGGATCAAAGATGAAATGCTGTTCGTCGTGCTCGGCCAGAATCTGGAAGTTATCGTTCTCGGGCACGGCGATGGCGCTGTGCAGGGCGGCGTAGATCAATTGCCCGACACGTTTGGCGTGCGTAGGGTCTTGATGCTTCTTGATGTCGACGCGAACGAGTGGCATGAGAGGGCTCCGCAGGTAAGGGCTGACGGCCAGCAGTCGGAATCGAAATTACAGGACGACAATCCTTTATTGGATAGATTTTTTTAGAACAGCTATTCAATAAAGGGATGCCAAGCATCTGATCCGTTCAACCACTCCTCAGCTAAGTCTTTGCTTCTGCTCATTAATCCCGGACAATCGCGCCCCTGTTTCGGCCAGGGCGCTGCCTGTCGGATTTTTCCGACTCGTCCTGACCGGGTAGCAACTGACCGGAATGCGGAGATCCCACCGGATGAATGATCAGGCCAATAGCGTCGACGAACGCTATGTATCGACGGCACCAGCGACGCTTGAGAGCTGGAATCGCCATGACACCACCTGGATGCTGGGCCTGTTTGGCACAGCCATCGGGGCCGGCACGCTGTTTTTGCCGATCAACGCGGGTCTGGGCGGCTTCTGGCCGTTGCTGGTCCTGGCGGTGTTGGCGTTCCCCATGACGTTTTACGCACACCGTGGCCTGACCCGCTTCGTGTTGTCCGGACGCGAAGGCGCGGACATCACTGAAGTCGTGGAAGAGCACTTCGGGATCAAGGCTGGTGCGCTGATCACCTTGCTGTATTTCTTTGCGATCTTCCCGATCCTGCTGATTTATAGCGTGGCCCTGACCAATACCGTGGGCAGTTTCCTCGAGCATCAATTGCACATCATGCCGCCACCGCGCGCCGTGCTGTCGCTGGTGCTGATCCTCGGCCTGTTGGCGGTGGTGCGTTGCGGCGAGCAGGTGATCGTCAAGGCGATGAGCCTGATGGTTTATCCGTTCATTGTTGCGCTGCTGTTCCTCGCGGTGTTCCTGATTCCACACTGGAACGGCGGCATTCTCGCCACCGCATCGACACTGCCGGAACCCTCGGCACTGTTGCATACGCTGTGGCTGGCGATTCCGGTGATGGTGTTCTCGTTCAACCATTCGCCGATCATCTCGGCGTTCGCGGTGGACCAGAAGCGTCGTTACGGCGATCACGCCGAAGAGCGCAGCTCGCAGATCCTGTCCCGGGCCCACCTCTTGATGGTGGTGATGGTGTTGTTCTTCGTGTTCAGTTGCGTGCTGACCCTGTCGCCGGCGCAACTGGCGGAAGCCAAGGCGCAGAACCTGTCAATCCTGTCGTACCTGGCCAACCACTTCAGCAACCCGACCATCGCCTTCGCGGCGCCGTTGATTGCGTTCGTGGCCATTTCCAAGTCGTTCCTTGGCCACTACATCGGCGCCAGCGAAGGCCTTAAAGGTCTGATCGTGAAGAGTGGCAAGCGCCCGGCACCGAAGACCCTCGATCGCATGACTGCCGCCTTCATGCTGGTGGTCTGCTGGATCGTTGCCACGCTGAACCCGAGCATTCTGGGGATGATCGAAACCCTCGGTGGTCCGATCATCGCCGCGATCCTGTTCCTGATGCCGATGTACGCAATCCGCAAGGTTCCGGCCATGGCGCGTTATCGCGGTCAGGCTTCCAACGTCTTCGTGACGGCGGTGGGCCTGGTGGCGATTTCGGCGTTGATCTATTCGCTGACAGCTTGAATTTGAGCGACCACTGACGTTTCTATGGGGCTGTGAGTCCGCTATCGCGAGCAAGCTCACTCCCACAGGTTCTGCACCCGTTCCTGTGGGAGCGAGCCTGCTCGCGATGGGGGGCGCCTCGTTCTTCAGGTAAGCCAGGCAGTGGGCCCCATATTTCTTCAGGCATAAAAAAACGCCGCTCATCTCACGATGGGCGGCGTTTTTTATTGCGTTGCAGCGTTAGGCTTGAACGACCGGGATGTTGGCGTTCGCAGCAGCTTCACGGAACTCGGCGATCTGGTCGAAGGACAGGTAGCGGTAGACATCGGCCGCCATGCTGTCGATCTTGCCAGCGTATTCCATGTACTCCTCGACGGTCGGCAGGCGACCCAGGATGGAAGCAACAGACGCCAGCTCGGCCGAAGCCAGGTAGACGTTCGCGCCGTCACCCAGACGGTTCGGGAAGTTACGGGTCGACGTCGACACAACAGTGGAGTTCGGTTCTACACGTGCCTGGTTACCCATGCACAGCGAGCAGCCCGGCATTTCCATGCGTGCGCCGGCCTTGCCGTAGATGCCGTAGTAGCCTTCTTCGGTCAGCTGGTGAGCGTCCATTTTGGTCGGCGGCGATAGCCACAGACGGGTTGGCAGCTGGCCTTTGACCTGTTCCAGCAACTTGCCGGCAGCGCGGAAGTGGCCGATGTTGGTCATGCACGAACCGATGAACACTTCGTCGATTTTCTCGCCAGCAACGCTGGACAGCAGACGGGCGTCGTCCGGATCGTTTGGCGCGCAGAGCACAGGCTCCTTGATGTCGGCCAGGTCGATTTCGATGATTTCCGCGTATTCGGCGTCAGCATCGGCAACCATCAACTCAGGGTTGGCGATCCAGGCTTCCATCGCTTGAGCACGACGTTCCAGGGTGCGCGCATCGCCGTAGCCTTCGCCGATCATCCAGCGCAGCAGGGTGACGTTGGAGCTCAGGTACTCGGTGATCGACTCTTTCGACAGCTTGATGGTGCAACCGGCAGCCGAACGTTCGGCCGAGGCGTCGGACAGCTCGAACGCTTGCTCGATGCTCAGGTTGTCCAGGCCTTCGATTTCCAGGATGCGGCCGGAGAAGGCGTTCTTCTTGCCTTTCTTCTCGACGGTCAGCAGGCCAGCCTGAATCGCGAAGTAAGGAATGGCGTGAACCAGGTCACGCAGGGTGACGCCCGGTTGCATTTTGCCTTTGAAGCGCACCAGGATCGATTCCGGCATGTCCAGCGGCATAACGCCAGTGGCTGCGGCAAACGCTACCAGACCGGAACCGGCCGGGAACGAAATGCCCATCGGGAAACGGGTGTGCGAGTCACCACCGGTACCGACGGTGTCCGGCAGCAGCATACGGTTCAGCCAGCTGTGGATGATGCCGTCGCCCGGACGCAGGGAAACGCCGCCGCGGGTCATGATGAAGTCTGGCAGGGTGTGATGGGTGGTCACGTCGATCGGCTTAGGGTACGCCGCGGTGTGGCAGAAGGACTGCATCACCAGATCGGTCGAGAAGCCCAGGCACGCCAGGTCTTTCAGTTCGTCACGGGTCATCGGACCGGTGGTGTCCTGGGAGCCGACGGTGGTCATCTTCGGTTCGCAGTAGGTGCCAGGACGAACGCCTTTGCCTTCTGGCAGGCCGCACGCCTTGCCGACCATTTTCTGTGCCAGGGTGAAGCCTTTGCCGGTGTCGACAGGTGCTTCAGGCAGCTTGAACAGGTCGGTAGGGCCCAGGCCCAATTCGGCACGGGCCTTATCGGTCAGGCCGCGACCGATGATCAGCGGAATCCGGCCGCCAGCGCGAACTTCGTCCAACAGCACCGGAGTCTTCATTTCGAAGGTGGTCAGGACTTCGTCAGTGCCGTGCTTGCAGACTTTGCCAGCATGCGGGTACAGGTCGATCACGTCGCCCATGTGCATGTTGGTAACGTCGAATTCGATTGGCAGTGCGCCCGCGTCTTCCATGGTGTTGTAGAAGATCGGAGCGATTTTGCTGCCGAAGCAGAAACCACCGGCACGCTTGTTCGGTACGAAAGGAACGTCGTCGCCGAAGAACCACAGCACCGAGTTGGTGGCGGATTTACGCGAAGAACCGGTACCGACCACGTCACCGACGTAGGCGATCGGGAAGCCGGCGTTGCGCATTTCTTCGATCTGCTTCATCGGACCGGTGACGCCCTGGACGTCAGGCACGATGCCTTCACGGGCCATTTTCAGCATGGCGAGGGCGTGCAGCGGGATGTCCGGGCGGGACCAGGCGTCCGGAGCAGGGGACAGGTCGTCGGTGTTGGTTTCGCCGGTGACCTTGAACACGCGAAGGCTGATCTTGTCGGCCAGGACAGGGCGGTTCTTGAACCACTCGCCGTCAGCCCAGGATTGCAGCACGCCTTTAGCGTGAACGTTGCCGTTCTTGGCTTTTTCAGCGACGTCGTGGAAAGCGTCGAACATCAGCAGGGTGTGCTTGAGTTCTTCGGCAGCGACTGGCGCCAGTTCGGCGTCTTCCAGCAGATTGACCAGCGTCACGATGTTGTAGCCGCCCTGCATGGTGCCGAGCAGTTCAACAGCGCGTTTCTTGTCGATCAGAGGGGATTTTGCTTCGCCTTTGGCGAGGGCAGACAGGAAACCGGCCTTTACATAGGCTGCTTCGTCCACACCTGGCGGAATGCGATTGGTGATCAGGTCAACGAGGAAAGCTTCTTCGCCCGCCGGGGGATTCTTCAGCAGCTCGACCAGGCCTGCAGTTTGTTCGGCGTTTAGCGGCTGGGGAACGATACCCAGTGCTGCACGCTCTTCGATATGTTTGCGGTAGGCTTCAAGCACAGTTATTACCCTCATCAGTGGTCCCAAATGGGTGTCCGGGACGCTCATCCCGAAATTGCCGTACTCATGCGCTGCGTGGCGTTGTGGGCCGCTTAGCCAGAATTACCGACAATTCCTTACAGAAGCTGCTTTCAAAGTTTTACGCCTGCAGAACGGGGAGCTGATGAGGGTTGGCGTTGGGCTTTTCCCCGCTGGAAAAACCCTTCGCCAACACCGCTCTGAAGGAACGACTGTGCTCGTGACGCTTTGAAAACAGCTTCTAACGGACATTGGCGCCTTAAAAGGCTGGCTGATTCTACGGCAAAAAAAATTTAAAGGTAAGTTGGCCCTCGAACTTTGAGGGGTGATGAATGTTAGACAAAGGGCTAACATGCCGACCTGTTCTGCTTTCCCGTGCTCTCCCAACCTATGCCCAATCAGACCATCAAGACCCCCTGCGTCGGCCTCTGCTCCACTGTTTACGGTGATTTGGTGTGCCGAGGCTGCAAGCGTTTCCACCATGAAGTGATCAACTGGAATGGTTACAACGAGGAGGAAAAGCGCGCGGTGTGGCTGCGTCTTGAGCTATTGCTGTCCCAGGTGATGGCCAGCAAGCTTGAAGTTTTCGATCCCCAGCGCCTGCGTCTGCAGCTGGAGCAGCGCAAGATCCGCTTTGTGCCGCATCAGTCGGAATATTGCTGGGCGTATCAGTTGATCGCCCGGGGCGCGCGGGTCATCAACAACCTGGAAGCCTACGGGATGGTGCTGATGCCGGAGTTTCGCGACTGGAACCTGCCGGAACTGCGGGATGCCATTGATCGGGAATTCTTTTTGCTCTCCGAGGCGCATTACCAGCGCTACATTGCGCCCGGTTTCCTCAAAGACGCGTTCGGCGGCTGAAAAGCATCGCGGGCAAGCCACGCTCCCACAGGGTTTGTGTCGTGCACAATGGTTGTGATCGACACGAACCCTGTGGGAGCGTGGCTTGCCCGCGAAGGCGTCCTTATTGGCGCTGCCTATATCAATGCTGGGTCACGATCTCCTCCAGATGGTCCATGATCGTGTCCGGCTTCAGCACCAGCACATCGCTCTCCACCGCATCGAGCACCACTTCCGCCGTATTGCCGATCAACGCCCCTGACAAACCGGACCGCGCCACGGTACCAATCACCGTCACCGCCGCTTGCAGCTTGTGGACCATGAACGGAATCAACACATCCGCCGGGCCTTCCTCGATATGCAGGTGCTCGTCATCAATATCGAATTCGGCCTGAAACGATTTGCACTGTTCGCGATAGCGCGCCTCGATGGTTTCGCTGAGCTGTAACGTCGGGTCGGCCGCCGACAGCATCGGCGATGGATGGGCGCTGACCACGTGCAAATGGGCCTTCGCCAGGCTGGCGATGTCGTAACCGTGATCGACGATACAAGCGTGCAAGGTGCGGTGTTCGGCATCGGTATTACCGACATCGATTGCCGCCAGAATGACCCCGCCAGTCCACGGTTTCGAGGTTTTGACCAGCAGCACCGGCGTCGGGCAGTAACGCAGCAGTTTCCAGTCCGCCGGGGTCAGCAGGGCTTTTTTCAGCGGGCTGTCGGGGTAATGTTGTTTGATCACCAGTCCGCAGCCTTCAGCCTGCTGCACATCGACAATGGTTTCGTGCAGGCTTTCGTTCCACGCCTGCTCGGTGGTGACGCTGTAGCCGTCCTCTATCAGCGCGGCCTTGAGCACGCCCAACATGCCGCTGTGGTCATGCTTGCGGTCGCAGACCAGCAGATGCAGATGAGCCTGGGTCACGCCGGCAATCAGCTTGGCCCGTTTGAGCGCCAGGCTTTCCGAGTGTTCAGGTTCGAGGACCACCAGAATGCTGCGAATGGCTTGCATGATCGGGATCTCCATGAAGTAAAAAATACTGCGTTGGACAACTATAGTTGCTGGCTGGCCATTCGGGACTTGATGTATATCAACGGTCGCGACTGGTGGTCTGCTGGCAGGCCGGTATAATCGGCGCCCTTCGATTTTGAACCTCTTGTCCGTGAGCCCCATGATCCTTCCCGAAATTCACGAGTTCCTCGGCTGCCGCACCCCCGATGGCTGGGTTCAGGCCGCGCTGGCTGATCAGGAAACCTTGCTGATCGATCACAAAAACTGTGAATTCAAGGCCGCCAGTACCGCGTTGAGCCTGATTGCCAAGTATCACTCCCACGTCGATCTGATCAACCTGATGTCGCGACTGGCCCGGGAAGAGCTGGTTCACCATGAACAGGTCATGCGCCTGATGAAAAAGCGCAAGATCGAGCTGCGTCAGCTGTCCGCCGGGCGCTACGCTTCGGGCCTGCGCAAAGTGGTGCGCAGCCACGAGCCGGTCAAACTGGTGGACACCCTGGTGGTCGGCGCCTTTATCGAAGCCCGTAGCTGCGAGCGCTTTGAAGCGCTGGTGCCGCACCTGGATGAAGATTTGGGCAAGTTCTATTTCGGCCTGCTGAAAAGCGAGGCCCGGCATTTCCAGGGTTACCTGAAACTGGCCTACCAGTACGGTGACGCCAAGGACATCGCCCAGGTGATCGACAGGGTTCGCACCGCCGAGCAAGAGCTGATCGAGTCGCCGGACGTAGAGTTTCGTTTCCACAGCGGTGTGCCAGCGGCCGCCTGATGCTTCGACGGCAAATGTAAAAAACTCTTAAAAGTATGAAACATCTCCGAAAACCGGCCCCCGAGGCCGGTTTTTGCTGCCTGCGATAACCGTCCGGTCACCGATTGGCGCCATAATGCCGGCCACTTCTCACAAGGGTTGGCAGACGGTCGTTATGGATAGCCTGGGTTTTGGCAAAGTACTGCTGGTGGAAGACGACGAGAAGCTCGCCGGGCTGATCGCGCATTTCCTGTCGCAACATGGTTTTGAGGTCCGGCAGGTGCACCGCGGCGACCTCGCATTGGCCGCGTTCCTCGAATTCAAACCGAAAGTCGTCGTGCTCGACCTGATGCTGCCGGGCCAGAGCGGCCTGCACGTGTGCCGCGAGATCCGTAGCGTGTCCGACACGCCGATCGTCATTCTTACCGCCAAGGAAGACGACCTTGACCACATCCTCGGCCTGGAGTCCGGTGCCGATGACTATGTGATCAAACCGATCAAGCCGCCGGTCCTGCTGGCCCGGTTACGCGCCTTGCAACGCCGCCAGATGCCGGACAGCAGCGTGTGCAGCGCTCTGGAATTCGGCCATCTGAGTATCGACCGCAGCTGCCGGGTAGTGCGGCTGGCGGGAGAGGGCATCGAACTCACCACCATGGAGTTCGAACTGCTGTGGTTGCTGGCCAGCGCTGCCGGAAAAATCCTGTCCCGTGACGATATTCTCAACCGCATGCGCGGCATCGCTTTCGACGGCCTGAACCGCAGCGTTGACGTCTACATCAGCAAACTACGGGGCAAGCTCAAGGACAACCCTCGAGAGCCGCTGTGTATCAAGACCGTATGGGGCAAGGGTTATCTGTTCAATCCGTTTGCGTGGGAGCGGTGAATGCTGCGGTTATTTTTGGGGCTGTTTCTGGTGATGACGGTTGGCCTGGTCCTGGGGCTGCAAACGGTCGATCGCGCGTTCAATGCGCTGCTCGACGGTCAGATGCAGAGCTACAACCGCGAGGCGGTGCGGGGCCAGGCCTGGTCGCTGGCCGAGCAGTTGCGCGGCCTGGACGGGGCGGCCCGGGAGCGACAACTGGACGCGGTGCGCCCCTACTACGGCTTGGGCCTGAGCCTGGTCGAGACCGACCAATTGTCCCTGAGCGATCAGGAGAAAGCCGAGTTGGCCCAGGGCCTGCTGGTGATTCGTGAAAAGTACACGCAATTCATCTCGCGCATTGACGACGGTTCGCAACTGCTCAGCATCATGCTGCCGGCGGAGCCGAGTCTGATGTCGTTCTACATTGCCGCGGCCTATCTGATGATCGCGGTGATGATCGGGTTCGTGTTGTTATTCTGGGTGCGCCCGCACTGGCGCGATCTGGAAAAGCTGCGTCTGGCGGCCGAGCGTTTTGGCGATAACGACCTGTCATCGCGGATCCAGCTGTCCAAGCGCTCGAACATCCGCGACCTGTCCGAACATTTCAACCTGATGGCGGCGCGCATCGAAAGCCTGATTGCCAATCAGCGCGAGCTGACCAACGCGGTGTCCCATGAATTGCGCACGCCGATTGCCCGACTGTCTTTCGAGCTGGACCAGCTCAAGCAACAACCCGATCCGACCCAGAACCGTGAACTGATTGCCGACATGTACGCCGACCTCGGCGAGCTCGAAGAGATGGTGTCCGAACTGCTCACCTATGCCAGCCTCGAGCGCGGCGCCACGGTGATCACTCGGGAAAACATTCAGGCCAGCAGCTGGCTCGACAGTGTGCTCGGCAGCGTCGCGCTGGAAGCTGAAGCCGCTGGTGTGCAATTGCTGATTGTCGAGTGCCAGGTCGATGAGGTCCGCATCGAGCCGCGCTTCATGGCCCGGGCGGTGATCAACCTGCTGCGCAATGCCATTCGTTATGCCGATGGGCGGGTGGAGGTGTCATTGGTTCGCACCGGTGATCACTACGAAGTGCGGGTCAACGACGACGGGCCAGGCGTGCCGATGGACGGGCGGGAGAAAATCTTCGAGCCGTTCTCGCGCCTGGACGCCAGTCGCGACCGCCGCACCGGTGGCTTCGGCCTGGGCCTGGCGCTCGTGCGGCGGGTGTCGCAATCCCATGGCGGGCAAGTGGAAGTGGCGGATTCGCCGTGGGGCGGGGCGTCGTTTCGCATGACCTGGGCGCACCAGGATTAATTGCGCCGCTCTTGCGGACCCCTTCGCGGGCAAGCCCGCTCCCACAGGGGAATGCATTCCAAATGTGGGAGCGGGCTTGCCCGCGAAGAGGCCATCTGCAACACCGCATCGTCAAAAGGTGTACGCAACCTGGCCAGCCAACGATGTCTGCATCCGCTGCTCAACAATCGGACTGTCCGCCGCATCGTTCGCCAGATACTGCACCGCCAGCACCGTCGAAACACGCCACTGCCCATTGACGGGTAATGTCCAGGTCACATCCGCGCCGCGACTCACCAGCCCGCCATGTGTGTCATAAGCCCTGAACTGGCTGCGCGACGCTTGGGCATCGCTGACGCCGTACCAGGTGCGCACGTAATGACTGTCACCAAACTGGCTGTTGAGGCTGCCGACGACCTTGCCATGCTCACCTTCATAAAATGGTGCGCTGATGCTCAGTTTCAACCGGTTCCACGCCGAGCCGGTGTCATGATCGTCGTCGTCCTTTTCCAAGGCATGCTCAAAGCTCGCACCGAGGATAATCGGCCCCATGTGGTAAGCCCCGTCGAGCCCCAGCGCCGGGCGTGACTTGATCGAGCCCATGCCGTTGAGCTCATCCGAACCTTTGAACCCGGTCTTGCGATCCTTGCGCACATCACTGGCGCCGATGTACACGCTGAGGCCGAAATCTTCCTCGTCGAACGCCCAGCCCAGACCCTTTTCAGTGTCCAGGAAGAATCCGTAAGGGCTGAGGATTTCAGCGCCCAACAGCGGCGCCACCACACGTTCGTCACTGCCGCTGTAACGGGGCACGCTGGCGGCCCCGGCCCGCAAGGTGTAGCGCCAGTCTTCAGCACGCAAAGAGTCAACGGGAATGAGCAGGCACAGCGAAGTCAACGACAGGGATAGCGAGCGAAACATGGGAGCACCCGAGGAAATTTGGATGCGCCCATGCTAGGCGGCTGCCGGGCGGCAATCTTTGACAGCTTTGTCGGGAAACTGTCAAAGACTGTGAACCGGTTTAGCGGTTCAAACCCAGGCGCTCATGCCATTCGGCAATGGATTCTTTGGGAAAAATATCGAACTGTTTATCGCCAGGCTGCACCTGTGCCTCGACCCAAGGCGCCTTTGAACCGAGCATCAAGTGGGTGTGCTCCGGTGGCACCGGCAGCGGGGTGTCGATAGCAGAGGCAAACGGGTGAATCAGCTCTGGCCACTCGGGGCTGAATATCCATAAGCCCGAGCCGCAGGTCGTGCAGAAATGTCGCTCCAGGCTGCTGCGGTGGGCGCGCTTCTGGCCTTCATCCTTGAGCCGCGCACGGTAAATCGCAACGTGTTTGCGCCCTCGCACTTTCAGGCTATTGGCATCACCGGCAATATTGATCGCGTAGCCGCCACCGCCCTGAGTCTTGCGACAGATCGAGCAATAGCAACGCTGATACGGGTAGGGGTGGGCGCTGGTCAAACTGAACGACACCGCGCCGCAATGGCAGGAACCTTCGAGCTGCATGGGAACCTCCGTCAAATCTGCAACGTTCCCAAGTTAGCCTAGACCCTCAGCGCCCCTCGACCGGTACGAGAATCGCGTCGCCGGTCGCCACCAGTTTCAGCTGATCGCCGGTTTGCGCGAACAACTCGGCGCGGGCGAACACTTGTTTCTTGCCGGCCTTTACCACCCGCCCCCGAGCGATGAACACTTCGCCGATGGCGGGTGCCAGGCAGTTCACTGAGAAATGTGAGGCCAGCACATTGCCGGCGACCGTTCCGGCTGCGAATCCGCAGGCGGTGTCGAGCAGCGCGCCGATCAGCCCTGCGTGCAGGAAGCCTGCGTACTGCGCCATATCGCTCTCGCGAAAAGCCATCGTGAGCTCGGCTTCGCCGCTCTCGGCACGAGTGACTTCGAAACCGGCCCAGCGATTGAAGGCTGAGGTTGAGTTGATCTGTTTGAGTGCGTTGAGCATGGCGAATCCCTCCGGTTGAGGGATCAACATGCGCCGGGTTTGAGGATAAGTCATGGCGGATAAGGGAGGGTGATGGGTAGTTGGATTTGTGGTGAATGGTCCGGCCTCTTCGCGAGCAAGCCCGCTCCCACATTGAAATGCATTCCCCTTGTGGGAGCGGGCTTGCTCGCGAAGAACGATAACGCGGTCTACTTGCCGGTCATCCGCCACAAATACCAGGAAGCCACCGTCCGATAAGGGCTCCACGCCAACCCGATCTCAATCATCTGCTTGCGCGTCGGCTGCACCTCCAGCCCCTTGAGCCGGCGATATCCCTCACGCACGCCAAAGTCATCGGCGGGCAAAATATCCGGCCGCTCCAGGCTGTAGATCAGCAACATCTCAACCGTCCAGCGCCCAACCCCGCGCAAGGTAATCAATCGCTCGACCAGCGCCTCATCCTCCATCGCCATTGCCTCAGCGTAATCCGGCACCACACCGTCCAGCGCCGCTTGGGCAATGCCCTGAATGGTTGCGATCTTGCTGGCGGAAAAGCCGCAACTGCGCAGTTGATCGAACCCGGTCGCGACAATCTGCTCAGGCCTCGGGAACGCGCCCGTCCCAAACAACGCGATCAACCGACCGACAATCGCATCACCGGCCTTCGCATGCAGCTGCTGATAGGCAATCGCCCGCACCAGCGACTCATAAGGATCGCGTGCCGCATGGGGCTGGTGCAGGCATGGGCCGATGGCGGCAATGTGGCGACGCCAGTCGTCATCGATGGACGATAGAAACTCGGTGGCGGGCAGGTAGGCGTCGGGCATGGGTCAAGCTTTCCCGGACGGCGCCAACAGGGCGTTCACTTCGCCATAGGTGAAGGCCTTCAGCTCACGGCTGTCGAGTGTCCCCGTTTCCAGAAAGCTCTTGGCCAGTGCACTCATGGCGCCATACAGAAACTCGGCGATGCGTGACCCCGCGCTCAAACGGCGTACGCCGAGGGCCTTCAGTTCTTCAGGCGAAGGCAAGCCGGGGAGCCCGAGCACGTTCAACGGCAACCGAGTGCCCTGGCACAGCGCGGCGATTTCGTACTCGGCCGTGACGCCAGCCGCGAACAAACCATCGGCCCCGGCCGCCTGATACAACGCGGCGCGCTTGAGCGTCTCGGCCACGCGATCTTCGGCGGGCACCAGGCTCTTGAGGTACACATCGGTTCGGGCGTTGATGAACAGCTTCACGTTATGGCGCTTAGCAACCTGCCGAGCGATTTCGATTTTGCGTACCAACAGTTCGGGCGGGGAAGCGCCGTCCTCGATATTGATCCCGACCGCCCCGGCGGCAATTACCGCCTCAATGACTTCGGCCACCCGCGTCAGGTCATCGGAATAACCGGCCTCGATGTCCACGGTCAACGGCACCGAGATCACCCGGGCGATGGACTCGACTGTCGATACCAGACGCTCGAGGGGCAGGGCGTTACCGTCCGGATAACCGTGGGCCCAAGCGACTGCCGCGCTGCTGGTGGCGACGGCTTTACAACCCAGTTGCTCCACGATGCGCGCCCCGGCGGCATCGGCAACATTGGTGAGGATCAGCAAGCCGTCGTGGTGCAGTTGGTGAAATTGCGTGTCCATCAATGTCCTTCCTTATGACTTTTTGAGAAACCCGGAAAGTAATCAGAATGCGAGTTGTTGCGTGATCTGCACCGCTGCTTTTTCCAGCCTGAGCAGGAACGCCTTACGCGGTTGTCCTCCACCATAGCCGGTCAGCGAGCCGTCAGCGCCGATCACCCGGTGACAGGGCACAACAATCGAGAGACGGTTATGCCCGTTGGCCAGGCCCACGGCGCGGCTGGCGCCGGGCTTGCCCAATAACGCCGCAATGGCGCCGTAGGTGCTGGTCTGGCCGTACGGGATCTTCGCCAGTTCGGCCCAGACCTGTCGGGCGAAATCGCTGCCAGGCAAGTGTAGTGGAACGTTGAAGTCAGTGAGTTTTCCGGCGAAATACTCGGTCAGTTCGGCTTCAATCTGCTGCAAATGCGCGTTATGTCCTGGCGCAACCGCGTAGCCGTATCGATTCTGCAGTTCTTCGACTTCCTTGGTCAGCGCTGGTCGATCAAGAAACTCCAGCAGCACCAGCCCGCGTCGTTCGGCCATGGCGATCATCGGCCCCAGCGGTGTGGTCAGGCGCGTGAACAGCAGTGGTTCGCTGTTGCCGGCGCGGCCGGGCGTGATGTTGAAGGACTTTTGAAACGCATCGCGAAACCCGCTCAGGGACTCGTAGCCCGAATCGAACGCGGCGTTGTCGATGGAGTCGCCCTGTTTGATTCCGCCCAACGCCATGCCGAGGCGTCGGGTGCGCAGCCAGGCGTGAAAGGTCATGCCGAAATGCTGCTTGAACCAGCGGCGCAGCTTCAGTGGTTCGATGCCCTCGGCCAACAGTTGGGCATCGGTCCAGCGCTGCTCGGGGTCGGCATCCACCGATTTGAGCAGCTGCTGCACCCAATCCGGTGCAATGGCCGCCGCGTCCAGTGGTTTGCAACGCAGACAGGCGCGGTAGCCGGCCGACATGCACTCATCGGCATGGGCGAAGAACTCGACGTTCTCCGGTTTCGGCTTGCGCGCCGTGCAACTGGGGCGACAGAAGATGCCGGTGGTTTTGACCGCAGTAAAGAACACCCCCTCATAGGCGGTGTCTCGTTCGAGCATGGCACGAACCATCTCGGCGTGGGGCGGAAGCAAAGTGTTTTGTAGGTTCATGGGCTGAGCATAAGCCGCGTCGCCCAGCGCCTCCACCGGAAAATCGACAGAGAATTCCAGCCATCGTTTCGCACCGGCTGATCAGTCCAGGTGCAGTGTGTTTTTCCGAGTCCCGTAAAGAACCTTTTCAAGCTAGAGCAACTTCTCCAGGCCGATCATGCTGGTGAACCATGAGTTGAAGTGTCGCCACCAACTCCCCGGTTCCTTGGTCAATGTGCGCTGTTTGCCGTCATCTTCGGTGACCCAGACGATCTGACCCTTTTCCAGCCGGACCTGATAGCTGAGCGCTGGCGCCATACCTTCCAGCGCCAGTGCGCGAACCCGACTGGCGAGCTCCGGATTGTCCACCAACACCCCGACTTCGGTGTTCCACAGTAATGAGCGCGAGTCGAAATTGAACGATCCGATGAAGGCTTTCTGCTGGTCGAAAATCATTGTCTTGCTGTGCAGGCTGGAGTCGGAGCTATTGGATGATGACCCCTTGTTGAACGGGCGCGGCCCACTGCCACCGTTGCCGTTGCCGTTGCCGTTGCCGTTGCCGTTGCCGTTGCCGTTGCCGTTGCCGTTGCCATTGCCGTCGGGCTGACGGCGCAATTCGAACAGCTGCACGCCATGCTCCAGCAAGGTTTTGCGATAGGGCGCGTAACCACCGTGCGTCGCCGGTACATCCGTGGCTTCCAGTGAGTTGGTCAGCAAGCTGATCGACACGCCGGCATCGGCGCGATCCGTCAGGTACACCAGCCCCGGTTGGCCGGGCACGATGTAGGCCGAGACCATGATCAGTTCCTTGCTGACGCCATTCAGCTCGGGTGCCAACTGGGTGGCCAGCAACAGGTGCGGGTCAGGCTCGCCCTTGGACAGCACCTTGCTCGGTGCGTCCCACAGCGCCTGGTTCCATGCCCAGACCAGCTCCCGGCGCCAGACGTTCAGACGCGGGTGAGTGGTGTAGGTCTTCAACTGCTGATACAGCGCGTGATTCTCTTTGCGCGTTTCCTCCAGGGACTCATTCAGCCGGGTCCGGGTGTTTTCCAGGTCTCGGGCTGTCGGTTTACTCGAGATGAATTGATCGATCGGCTTGCTCAGGGCGCTGTTCCAGTACTGGTCGAAGCTATGCCCCAACTGTTCGGCGACCGGGCCGATGCCGAGCAAATCGATGTCGGTGAAATTGCGGTTAGGCTCGGCATCGAAATACTCGTCCCCCAGGTTGCGCCCGCCAACAATGGCCGCGCTGTTGTCGGCTACCCACAGTTTGTTGTGCATGCGCCGGTGTTGCTGCGACAGGTTGAGCAACCGGCCCATCGTCCGTGTCACGACGGTGCTGCGGCCCAGGTGCAGCGGATTGAACACGCGGATTTGAATCTTCGGATGGACGGCGAGGGTCGCGATGATCCAGTCCAGATCATCGCTGGTGGTGTCGTCGAGCAGGATCCGCACCCGTACTCCGCGGTCGGCGGCGTCGAGCAGTTCGCTCACCAGTACCCGCGTGCTGATGCCGTCGTGAACGATGTAGTACTGCAAATCCAGGCTGCTTTGGGCATTGCGAATCAGTTCGGCGCGGGCAGTGAAAGCCTCGGCGCTGTCGGAGAGCAAGCGAAAGCCCGATCGGCCCTGATGGGGGACTGCCTGCGCCTGAATCGAACGGCCGAACGCCGAATGGATTGCCGGCAGGGCCTGACTGGGTTCGCGAGGGACATTAACGGTCGTACAGCCACCAAACAGCGAGGCGAGTAACAGAAAAGCAAGCAGGGGCTGTCTGATTCTCACGGAGCGTATTCCGGGTGGTAGCGGTTAGCATATGGACGCCGGACGCCGAAGAAAGGTCAGTCGGTATGCGCCAGTGGTTTTATCGCTGCCGCACCGGCTTTGCGCACCGCTTCTTCAATCTGCGGGGTTGTTTTGGCAGCGTAGTTCATCCGCAGGCAATTGCAGCACAGGGTCAACCGAGGGGCGTTTTGTTCAATACAGCCCTCAGGTGGCTCTTTACCTTGGGGCCTTGTTCAACTGAATTGAAGAAGGTCTGTGATGAGTCTGATTATCTCGATGGCGGCATTTGCCCTGGTGGCCTCGATAACGCCAGGGCCAGTGAACATCGTGGCGTTGAGTTGCGGCGCGCAGTTTGGTTTTCGCGCCAGTCAACGGCATGTCGCCGGGGCGACGCTGGGTTTCGTCGTGTTGTTGGTGTTGATGGGGTTAGGGCTGCACGAAGTGTTGCAGCGCTGGCCAGCGCTGACGCAGGGGGTGCAATGGGCGGGCGTGGCTTTCCTGTTGTACATGGCCTTCAAGTTGGCTGCCGACAAGGGAGATCTGGATGCGAAGGAATCGGGCCGGACACCCTCGATGCTGTATGGCGCCGCCATGCAATGGCTCAACCCGAAAGCCTGGCTGGCCTGTGTGGCCGGTATGGGCGCTTTTGTGGCAGATGGCGAGGCGCGGCTGGTCTGGCAGTTTGCGGCGGTGTATCTGGTGATTTGCTACCTGTCCGTCGGCTGTTGGGTCTACGCCGGGACGTTTTTGCGCGGGTATTTGAGCAACGCCAAAGGCATGCGGTTGTTTAACCGAAGCATGGCGTTGCTCTTGGTGGTATGCGCGGGATATTTGATCCGGGCTTAAGCGTTGCCCTTTGGGGGTGACGGCTGATGTCAACTCCGGTATTGCCCCGGCGTCGCCGCCAGATGCTGTTTGAAAACCCGTTGAAAGTGCGCCTGATCGGCAAACCCTGCTTCAAGTGCCACATCGGCAATCAATTTGCCGCGACGCAACCGCTCCCGGGCGAACTGGATTCGCTGGTTGAGTACAAACGCGTGGGGCGTCATGCCGTAATGCTGCTTGAACGCGCGGATGAGGTAGGAAGGCGACAACTGAGCAGCCGCGCAAATATCTTCGAGCTTGAGCAATTGCGTGAAGTTGTCGCGGATGTACTCGGCGGCCCGCTCCAGTTTGAAATTGGGCTCGCGCAGAGGCTGATCACCGGGGTTGAGGCGCTGCTGTACATCGGTGAAAAACTCCACCGCGGCGCTGTGCTTGCGCAGGATGTCGTGCTGATCATCGACCAGCACGTCGTACAAACCCTTGAGCCCGGCAAACAGATCGGCGTCGTCCACGTGAGTGATGGAAAACCGGCGGAACGCCAAGTCCGGGCTGAAACCGAGCTGATGCTGCAAATCGGTCAGCCAGGGTGTCTCGACGTACAGCATCAGGTACGACCACGGTTGGTCATCGAGGGGATTGCAGGCGTGGACATCACCGGGATTCATCAGCACCACGGTGCCGGCACTGACCTGACATTCCGATTGTTCATGGAGATAGGTACTGCACCCGGCCGTGATTGCACCAATGGAAAAGTGCTCGTGAGAATGCCGGGTGTAGCAGACCTCGCGGCCGTCGGCGATGGAACGGGCTTCGATGAAGGGCAGGGCGTCGTCGCGCCAGAAGCGCGGGGCTTTGTCGGCATCTTTGGCAACGGCGGGCTTCATGGTCAGCGTCCTCGGCAGGTCAGCGCGAAGTGTATTAGCTCTCGCCGTCAAAGGCTCGTTGCAGTGCAGCGATATCGAGTTTTTTCATCTGCAACAGCGCCGTCATGGCGCGTTGGGATTTTGCCGTGTCGGGGTCTTTCATCATGTCCGTCAGGGCCACCGGAACGATCTGCCAGGACACGCCGAATTTATCCTTGAGCCAGCCGCATTGCTGAGTCTCAACGGGCCCGCCCGCGGACAGACGCCCCCAGAAGTGGTCGACTTCTTCCTGAGTATGGCAATTGACCTGGAATGAAACCGCTTCATTGAACTTGAACAGGGGGCCGCCGTTGAGGCCGGTGAAACTCTGTCCGTCCAGTTCGAAACTGACCGTCATCACCGAACCTTCGGGCCTGCCATGTATCTCCTGGCCGGCCTTACTGTAGTGGGTAATGGCACTGATTTTCGAATGATCGAAGATCGCACAGTAGAACTTCGCGGCCTCCTCGGCTTGATCGTCGAACCACAGGCAGGGCGTGAGTTTTTGAACGCGGTGCATGGCGCAGCTCCTCTTCGGATTACTCAGGCTGGACTTTCAGCGTAGTCAGCCTCGGGTGGTCTGGCCGTACCGTAGATCGACAAGTTGAAAGAGTTTGCTTTGGCGACGGAATCAACAATGTCGGGATGACCCGATAGCCGCTAGACTTGCCGACCTGATTGCCGCAAGGAAGCTCTGCGCCATGGTTGCCTCTCGTTTACTGGCTGTTTCCTGTCTGCTGGCTGCCGGTGCTGTAAGCGCCGGGCCGGTGACGTATCACCTCACGGATCCCGCGAAGAAATACGTCATTGACGTGCTGTTCGCTCAGCCGCCCACCCAGACTTTCGACGGCGCCCCTGCGCTGATCACCTTGCGCAAAAGGGCCGGCGGGCAGGTGCTGCAGCGCATCGAGTCAGCCGAAGCGTTCGCCCTGTTCAAGCCAGGCCGCAAAGCTTCGGAGTTCGACCGCAACCTGGCGTATGCCGATCAAAGTCTGCTGTTGTTCGGCGATTTCAATTTCGACGGCCAACAAGATCTTGCCGTACGCAATGGCAATGATGCGGGCTATGGCGGTCCTTCCTATGACATCTACCTGTTCGATCCCCAGAGCCGGACGCTGCTGTTGAGTCCATCCTTTTCCGCTCTGACCCGTGACGAACACCTTGGCATGTTCGAGATCGACCCGGTTACCAAAAGCCTGCACACCCAGTCCAAAAGCGGTTGCTGCTGGCACCAGAGCGCGACCTGGCAAATACAGGACAACCGTCCTGTAAAGGTGGCCGAGAAAACACAGGTGGAGCAAAAACCCTCCGAAGCCAACCCGTTCATGCCTAATGGCTATGTGGACGTCACCGATCGTGAACTGAAGTCCGGCCAGTGGACTGAGCGTCGTCGCCTCGAAGGGCCCATCGGTGAAGCGCCTGTCATGTTGCGCGGCACCCTCGATGACAAGATCCCCGTTGAACTGTGGTGGCAACGTCAGGGGGATGTCTACGTCGGGGAAGTCCGCTACAGCAAGACGGGCAGCGGCAAACCGATCCGGCTGGTGGGCAATACCTACGAAGATGGTGGAATCGTTCTGCGTGAACTGGGCGACGACGGTCAGATGATCGGCAACTGGTTCGTCGAAGGCACGCCGAACGAGCAGGGCAGCCAGACCGGCACGTGGATCAACGGCTCGCGGCAATTAAGCATCAATTTGAGACCGACTGCGTTCAAGGTTGCTGCGCAAAAACTCGAGCCGGTTGCAGACAGTCAGCGAGAAGGGCGCTACCTCGTGAGCAATGTCCAGGATCAGCGCGTCGGCGAATTGACCGTCAAAGTATTGCCGGCAATCGACAACGGCCCGGAGATGGCGGACGTCAACCTGAGCATTTTTCAACTCAAGGATCCGCCCGTCGAAATCGGTCATCAGTACCCGTTGCTCGCCGGCAATCTTGTTATTGCACTGAACCCCGAGGGCGACCCGCTGTTTCGCCTGCAATTGCTGAACGGCGCCGCAGAAGTGACCGGTTTTGGTGAGTATCAGAAGTACAGCGCGGCTTATGTGAAACAACCTTGATGTCGTCGGGTTACCTCGGTCTTCTTTGTGTGACCGGTGGTCGATGAACCCGTCTCGCCCGGTAATTTGCGCTTAGCTGAAAGGATAACGCTGCTCCTGCAAAGGGCGTAACGGCGCAGCCCCGAGAGAGCCCGTTCAGAACACCGTGAATCTGAGGAAATTCGCAATGCTGACCCTCAACATCAATGGCAAGGACCAGGCGCTGGATGTCCCCGCAGACATGCCGCTGCTGTGGGTACTGCGCGATGTCGCGCACCTGACCGGCACCAAATTCGGTTGCGGCATGGCCCAGTGCGGCGCTTGCACCGTGCACGTCGACGGCGCGCCGCTGCGCTCCTGCGTCACCCCCGCCACAGCTGTGGCCCATGGGCAAAAAATCCTCACCATCGAAGGCCTGTCCAGCGACGGTTCGCACCCGGTGCAGCAAGCCTGGGCCGAACTCGATGTGGTGCAATGCGGCTACTGCCAGTCAGGGCAGATCATGTCGGCCGCCGCGTTGCTGGCGAAAATTCCCAAACCCACCGACAGCGACATCGATCAGGCGCTCTCCGGCAACATCTGCCGCTGCGGCACCTACCCAAGGATCCGTGCAGCGGTCAAACGCGCCGCAGAAATCGGTTGATGCCACGTCGAAGGGAGTCCGAACAATGAACAGCCTCAATCCTCTGTCACGCCGCGGTTTCCTCAAGGGCAGCGCGTTGCTGGGCGGTGGTCTGGTGGTGGCGTTTGTTATCCCCGGTGGCCATCGCTTTGCGATCGGCGCGGAGAATCAGGGCAATGTTTTTGCGCCCAATGCGTTTCTACGGATCGGCAATGACAACAGCGTCACCATACTGCTCGGCCATTCGGAAATGGGCCAGGGCATCTGGACCGGCCTGACCATGTTGATCGCCGAAGAACTGGACGCCGACTGGTCGAAGATCCGCGTCGTACATGCACCCGCTTCGGCCGCCGAATATGGTCTGGCTGGGTTTGGCGGTATGCAGATCACCGGTGGTTCGACCTCGACCTGGATGGAGTTCGACCGCTACCGGCAGGCCGGAGCCGCAGCGCGTTTGATGTTGATTGAGGCGGCGGCCAAACGCTTCAACGTCGCACCCTCCGCGATTCGCACCGAATCGGGTGTGGTGATTGCCGGCGACCAACGCGCCACCTACGGCGAACTGGCCGATGACGCCGGCAAGCTGCCGGTGCCGGATCCGGCGTCGATCAAGCTCAAGGAGCCCAAGGACTGGAAAATCATCGGCAAACCGACCAAGCGCCTGGACACCCCGGAGAAAATCACCGGCCGCGCCAAGTTCGGCATGGACGTGCAGTTCGACGGGCTGATGACCGCCATGGTCGCGCGCTCGCCGGTGTTCGGTGGCACCGTCAAATCCTTCGAAGGCGCCGAAGCGCTGTCGATTCCGGGCGTACACAAAGTGGTGCAGGTGCCCACCGGGGTGGCGGTGATTGCCGATCATTACTGGGCGGCGAAGCTGGGGCGCGATGCATTGAAGGTCGATTGGGACCTGGGGCCGAACACCGGGCTCGACAGTCAAACGCTGCTGGACAGCTTCCGCAAACTCGCCGCCACCCCTGGCGCTTCGGCCAGTCAGGCGGGGGATGTTGCGGCGGGTCTGGGTAAAGCGGCGAAGACCATCGATGTCGAATACAGCGTGCCGTACCTGGCCCACGCGCCGATGGAGCCGCTCAACTGCACAGTAAAAATCAGCAAAGACAAATGCGAAATCTGGACCGGCACCCAGTTCCAGACCCTGGATCAAATGGTCGCCGGGAAAATCACCGGGCTCAAACCCGAGCAGGTGGAGATTCACACCGAGTTCCTCGGCGGCGGATTCGGTCGCCGGGCCAATCCGACCTCGGACTTTGTCGCTGAAGCCGTGGAAGTTGCCAAGGCTGCGGGCGCACCGGTGAAAACCGTCTGGTCCCGGGAGGATGACATTCGCGGCGGCTACTACCGCTCCGCGTTCCTCCATCAGGCGCGCGTCGGGCTCGATGCGGGCGGCCTGCCGATCGCCTGGAAGCATGTGATGGTCGGGCAGTCGATCATGGCGGGCACCTCGTTCGAGGCGACGATGGTCAAGAATGGCATCGACAAGACCTCTGTCGAAGGGGTTGCCGACAGTCCGTACCTTTCAGGGTTGGCGAATCACCAGGTTGAACTGCATTCGCCGCAAACCGGCATCCGCGTGCTCTGGCTGCGCTCGGTGGGGCACACCCACACCGCGTTCGTGATGGAGTCGCTGATCGACGAACTGGCAGAAGCGGCCGGCAAGGACCCGGTGGAGTACCGGCGAACCTTGCTCAAGGACCATCCGCGGCATCTTGGCGTGCTGAACCTGGCCGTCGAGAAAGCCAACTGGAAGGCGCCACTGCCGGCCGGCCATGCATTGGGTGTTGCGGTGCATGAGTCGTTCGGCAGCTACGTCGCCCAGGTGGCCGAGGTGTCCCAGGACAACCTGGCGATCCGCGTGCATCGGGTGGTGTGTGCGGTGGATTGCGGCATTGCGGTCAACCCGATGAGCATCGCGGCGCAAATGGAATCGGCCATCACCTTCGGCCTCGGGTTTACCTTGCACAGCAAGTTGACCTTCAAGAACGGGCAAGTGGTGCAATCCAATTACCACGACTATCAAGTGCTGCGGCTCAACGAAATGCCGGTGGTGGAGGTGCATATCGTGCCCAGCAGCGACAAACCCGGTGGCATCGGTGAGGCCGGTGTGCCGCCCACGGCGCCGGCAGTGGCCAACGCGGTGTTCGCCCTGACCGGCCAGCGCTTGCGGGAATTGCCGTTGCAGCTGTCGGGGGTGTGAGATGAGACGACATCTGATGCTTGGCGCAGTGGTGTTGATCGGCCTGGTCGGCTACGCCGAGGACTTGTTCGCTGACAATAAGGAAGCGATCAAGGCGTTCGATACCGTGCAACAGGTCTTCCAGAGCCCGCGCTGTCAGAATTGCCATATCCCCGGCGATTCGCCATTGCAGTTTGACGCCGGGATCCCTCACGCCATGAACGTCGTGCGGGGCATGGACGGCAAGGGCGCGGCGGGTTTGCCCTGCGCGACCTGTCACGCCGAGCGCAATCCGCCGGCCAGTTACGGCGCAAACGCACCGCCAGGGGCGCCGCACTGGAGCTTGCCGCCAGCCGCGCACAAAATGGCCTGGATCGGTCTGCCAACCGATAAATTGTGCGCAATGATCAAGGACCGTTCGAGCAACGGTGACCGCGATTTCGCTGCGCTGATCAAACATGTCAGCGAAGACAAACTGGTGCTCTGGGGCTGGAATCCAGGATATGGAAGGGCGCCGGTACCGGTGCCGCACGACATTTTCGTCACCCAGTTCAAGCTTTGGGCTGATGCAGGAGGGCCATGTCCGGTCGCGGGTAGCTGACCGGCGGTCCGTTAACAGGGAGTCAAAGCGGGTATGGACGACTCTAAGAAATATACCCGCCAATGGAGTGAGTAATGCTGATCCCAGGCAAACCGGTAAAACCAGGCGCGTGCGCCGACCCGTTGCGCACGCCATTGCAGGAGCGCGAGCTGCTGCGTGACTTGGCCCGCAAGGCCGAGGAGGAGTTGATGGGCGTGCAGATGGCGAGCATGGACGAGTTGACGCTGCTCTCCAACCGACACGGTTTTACAGCGCTGGCCCAACAAGGGCTGGATGTCTGTCACCAGCTGAAAAAGCCGGCAACGCTGCTGCTTTTCAATATCGATGACTTCAAGCACATCAATTATCTCTATGGTCGTGCCGAGGGCGACAAAGCCCTGAAAACCTTCGCTGATGTGCTGCGCATTGCCTTTCGCGAGAGCGATGTAATCGGCCGGCTGGGCAGCGACAAATTCGTCGCGTTACTGACCGGATCAAGCGTTGTGGAGATTCCCGCGATCAGGGCACGACTCGAAGAAATACTCGAAGAGCGCAATGCCACAGAGCATCGCGGTTGCGACATCCACTTCAGTGTCGATCAGATTGAGTTTCATCCTGCGCTCCACGAGACGGCCGAAGGCTTATTGGCCGCGATCAACGAGCAAATCGACAGCGACCCGTTCGGCCACCCGGAGCAGTGAACCGTCATTTCTGAACCGGCCGATCATCTGTAAACCGATGGGCATCGATCCTTCTGCGCGAACCAGCGGGATATTCACCTGCGGCCAGCCGAACGCGCCCCAGAACTTGATGAAATCCGATGGGCCGGTGCTTTCCAGACCCAGGGGCGCAACCATCCCGCAGCAAGGGCCGAGCATCGCGTCGTAGGGCTGGCAGCGTTCATTCAGGCGCGGTGCAAGCGCTGCCAATCGGGCCTTGGCAGCGGACTCCTGTTCCCAGGTGGTCGCCGCCGCTCGGTCGAACATTGCCAAGGTCGAAGGGCTTAGCAGTGCGCGGTGTCCCTCAAACTCCTTCGCCAGAGAACGCGCGCCTTCGCAGTCGTTGATCAACAGGTGATCGTCGAATACCCCGGCAAACTCATCCGGTAGTTGCACGTAGTCGACCTGATGGCCGGCACTGCGCAAGTGGTCCACCGCCTGTTCCAGGGCGTTGGCCACCTCGGGGTCGACCTGATCCCAGCGCGCTGTGCGATAGAAGCCCAATTGCAGAGGGCGTGGTTCAACCTCCGGCATTGTAAAACCTGGAATCAATACCCGCGCCACCAAGTGCAGATCCCGCACCGAGCGACCGTACCAGCCTACGGTGTCGAAGCTCGGTGCCAGCGGTTTTACACCTTCCAGCGATACCAGTCCAAACGACGGTTTGAACGCGAACAGACCGCAATAGGACGCCGGTTTCAGCAGTGAGCCGGCCGTCTGGGTACCCAGCGCCACCGCAAAGAAATCCGCTGCCATCCCGGCCGCCGAACCGGCGCTGGAGCTGCCCGGCGTGCGGTCCGGGTCATGGGGGTTGCGGGTCGGGCCGGTGTGCATGTACGCAAATTCAGTGGTGTGGGTCTTGCCCATGATCAGCGCGCCGGCCTGGCGGAGCAGGGTCACCACATGGGCATCCCGGGCAGGTTGATGACCGGCATAGATGGGTGAGTTGAATTGCGTCGGATGATCGGCACTGTCGAAGACATCCTTCACCCCCACCGGAACGCCGGCCAGCAAGCCACGATTGGTGTGCGACGCAGCATCGGCGCGGACTTTTCGGGCATCGAACGAGACGAAGGCCTGAATCTCCGGCTCCAGTGCCTGAATGCGCTCCAGGACCGTTTCGGCGACGGCGGCGGCGGTGGTCTCACCCTTGATCACGGACTGACTGAGGGTCGTGGCATCCGGGACGGGGCGGATCATTTGGCGAACAACTGAGTGATGTCCTTGAACGCCTTGAACTCCAGCGCATTGCCGCAAGGATCGAAGAGAAACATCGTCGCTTGCTCACCCACCAATCCCTGGAAGCGAATGCCCGGTTCGATGACGAACCGGGTGTCGAGGGCTTTCAATCGCTCGGCCAACGCCTCCCATTCGTTCATCCCCAACACCACGCCGAAATGCGGCACCGGTACGTCATGACCATCGACAGCATTGGTGTGCGCGGCTTCTTGCGAGGCGTTTTTCGGCGCCAGGTGAATCACCAGTTGATGGCCGAAAAAATTGAAATCGACCCAATGATCGCTTGATCGACCTTCTTCCAGGCCGAACACGTTGCCGTAGAAATTACGTGCGGCAGTCAGGTCATGGACCGGGATGGCCAAGTGAAAAGGGGAAAGTTGCATCGGATGTGCCTCGACTGTCTGGATTCGAACTGATTTTAGTCCTGTGCTTTTTGATTAAAAGACGATAATTTTTGCCGCGAGCTCAAATTATTTCGATCAATCGGGAGCAATCATGCTGCGCGAACTGAAAACTTTCATTGCCGTCACACGCTATGGCACGTTCGCGGCGGCCGGAATGCACATCGGCCTGACGCAGTCGGCGGTCAGCGCGCAGATGCGCAATCTGGAGCAGGCGTTGGGCATTCGCTTGTTCGATCGCACCGGGCGTCAGGCGCTGCTCAATGCAGCGGGGCAACGCGCGTTGCCGATGGCGCGGGAGATCCTTGAGACCTTCAGCCGCATGGCGGTCAGCGATGATGTCAGCGAGTATCGCGGCGAGTTGAAAATAGGCGCCGTGGCCACGGCCCAGACCGGACTGCTGCCCCAGGCATTACTGCGACTGAGGCAACAGGCGCCGTTGCTGGAGCCGAAACTGGTGCCCGGCGTGTCGCTGAACCTGCTGAGCCAGGTGGACACCGGTGAGGTGGATCTGGCGATCCTGATCAAGCCGCCGTTCGAGTTGCCCAAGGAGCTGTCAGCGCAGATCATCCGCAAGGAACCGTTTGTATTGATCGTGCCGGCGGACCTTGAAGGCGATGAGCCGTTGCAGATCCTCGCGAGCCATCCGCAAGTGCGTTACGACCGCAATTCGTTCGGTGGAAGACTGGTAACCCGGTTTTTGCGCGAGCAGCAGATTGATGTGCAAGTGGCTTTGGAATTGGATGAGCTGGAAGCCATCGTGAAGATGGTTGAATGCGGATTAGGGGTGTCGCTGCTACCCGAGGCCGGGCTCTGGCTTGAGCATGGGGCGAAGGTGCGGATCATCCCGTTGGGCGCGTTGACGTTCTACCGGGAAATGGTCCTGTTGCAGCGCTATAGCCAGCGCACACAGCCGATCCAGCAGCTATTTGCCAGTTGCCTGACACCGAGTGATGGTTAAACACAAATCCCCTGTGGGAGTGAGCCTGCTCGCGATAGCGGACTGACATTCAAAATTGATGTCGACTGACACTCCGCTATCGCGAGCAGGCTCACTCCCACAGGGGTTCTGCATCAGGCCGCAAATCGCAGGTATAAAAAAACCCGCCTGAAGAGGCGGGTTTTTTAAGGGGCTGACCGAAGATTATTCTTCGAGGCTACCCATGGCCGTGGTGTTGAAACCACCGTCCACGTACATGATTTCGCCGCTGATGCCGGACGCCAGGTCCGAGCACAGGAAGGCGCCGGCATTGCCGACTTCGTCGATGGTGACGTTACGACGCAGCGGAGTTTGCGCTTCGTTGGCGGCCAGCATCTTACGGAAGTTCTTGATGCCGGAAGCAGCGAGGGTGCGGATCGGGCCAGCCGAGACGCAGTTGACGCGAGTGCCGTCCGGGCCCAGGGAGCCAGCCAGGTAACGAACGCCAGCTTCCAGGGAAGCCTTGGCCATGCCCATCACGTTGTAGTTCGGCATGGTGCGCTCGGCGCCCAGGTACGACAGGGTCAACAGGCTGCCATTGCGGCCTTTCATCATTTCGCGGCCAGCTTTGGCCAGGGCCACGAAGCTGTAGGCGCTGATGTCGTGAGCGATGCGGAAACCTTCACGGGTGGTGGCTTCGGTGAAGTCGCCATCCAGTTGGTCGCCCGGGGCGAAGCCGACGGAGTGCACGATGCAGTCCAGGCCGTCCCACTTCTTGCCCAGCTCAACGAAGACCTTGGCGATTTCTTCATCGCTGGCCACGTCGCACGGGAAGCACAGATCAGGGTTGGAGCCCCAGCTTTGTGCGAACTCTTCGACACGACCCTTGAGTTTGTCGTTCTGATAAGTGAAGGCAAGCTCAGCGCCCTCGCGATGCATGGCGGCAGCGATGCCGGATGCGATGGACAGCTTGCTGGCGACACCGACGATCAGTACGCGCTTACCGGCGAGAAAACCCATGTGTTGCTCCTCTCTTTCAGGTTATTGCGCAGTGGCCGGGGCCAGGAAAGCGGCTTCCAGCAACTGCTGTGTATACGGATGTTTGGGGGACGCAAAAATACTTTGCGCGTCTCCCTGTTCGACCACTTGGCCTTGCTTGACCACCATCAGCTGGTGGCTCAGCGCTTTGACGACAGCCAGGTCATGGCTGATAAACAGATACGTCAGGTTGTACTTGGTTTGCAGTGAACGCAAAAGCTCCACCACTTGGCGTTGCACTGTCCGGTCGAGGGCCGATGTCGGCTCGTCCAACAGAATCAACGCCGGTTTTAGCACTAATGCCCGGGCAATGGCGATTCTCTGCCGTTGCCCGCCGGAAAATTCGTGGGGGTAGCGGTGCCGGGTTTCCGGATCCAGGCCTACCTCCTTGAGTGCCGCAATAATCGCCAGTTCCTGTTCCGCCTCGGTGCCCATCTTGTGGATCCGCAGGCCTTCGCCGACGATCTGGCTGACGCACATCCGTGGGCTCAGGCTGCCGAACGGGTCCTGAAACACCACCTGCATCTGTCGACGCAGCGGCCGAACCTGTTGCTGCGTCAGGCAGTCTAGCTGCTTGCCTTCAAAACGGATCGCGCCTTGGCTGCCGATCAGCCGCAAAATCGCCAAACCCAGTGTCGACTTGCCCGAGCCGCTTTCTCCCACAATCCCCAGGGTCTGGCCCTGAGGCAGGCTGAAATTGATGCCGTCCACCGCTTTGATGTGGTCTACGGTCTTTTTCAGAAAGCCTTTCTTGATCGGGAACCAGACTTTCAGGTCCTCGACTTGCAGCAACGGCGGGCCGATAACGTTAGTTGCCGGCTTGCCGCTGGGCTCCGCTGCCAGCAGTTCCCGAGTGTACGGATGCTGTGGTGCGCGGAACAACTCTTCGCACGATGCCTGTTCGACGATGCAACCGCGCTGCATGACACATACGCGATGCGCAATTCTTCGTACAAGGTTCAAATCGTGACTGATCAGTAGCAGCGCCATGCCCAGCCGGGCCTGTAATTCTTTGAGCAATTCAAGGATTTTCAGCTGGACGGTGACGTCCAGCGCGGTGGTCGGCTCGTCGGCGATCAGCAGTTCCGGCTCGTTGGCCAGGGCCATGGCAATCATCACCCGCTGACGCTGGCCACCGGACAGTTCGTGGGGCAGGGCCTTGAGACGCTTCTCGGGCTCCGGGATGCCGACCATTTCCAGCAGCTCCAGCGTGCGCTTGGTCGCGATTTTGCCGATCAGGCCTTTGTGGATGCCCAACACTTCGTTGATCTGCTTCTCGATCGAGTGCAGCGGATTGAGCGAAGTCATCGGCTCCTGGAAGATCATCGCAATCCGGTTGCCGCGGATGTGGCGGATGGTTTTCTCTTTCAGGTCCAGCAGGTTCTGGTCGGCGTAGGTGATGGTCCCGGCCGGATGTCGAGCCAGCGGGTAGGGCAGCAGCCGCAGGATGGAATGGGCGGTCACTGATTTTCCGGAGCCACTTTCACCCACCAGTGCCAGGGTTTCGCCGCGCTTGATATCGAAGCTGACGCCTTCGACCACCCGTTGAACGCGCTCGCCAACGACAAATTCGACGGCCAGGTCGCGCACTTCGATCAGATTGTCCTGATTCATTTCACTTCCTCGGGTCGAAGGCATCGCGAGCGGACTCGCCGATGAACACCAGCAAACTCAACATCAACGCCAGCACGGCAAACGCGCTCATACCGAGCCACGGCGCTTGCAGGTTGGATTTGCCCTGGGCCACCAGTTCACCCAGGGACGGAGCGCCAGGCGGCAGACCGAAGCCCAGAAAGTCGAGAGCGGTCAGGGTGCCGATGGCGCCGGTCAGGATGAACGGCATGAAGGTCATGGTCGAGACCATGGCGTTGGGCAGGATGTGGCGGAACATGATCGCACCATTCTGCATGCCCAGAGCCCGCGCGGCGCGCACGTATTCCAGGTTACGACCGCGCAGGAACTCGGCGCGCACCACGTCCACCAGGCTCATCCAGGAGAACAGCAGCATGATCCCCAGCAGCCACCAGAAGTTCGGCTGGACGAAGCTGGCAAGAATGATCAGTAGATACAACACCGGCAGCCCAGACCAGATCTCCAGAAAACGCTGCCCGGCCAAATCCACCCAGCCGCCGTAAAAGCCCTGCAAGGCCCCGGCGATCACGCCGATGATCGAGCTGAGAATGGTCAGTGTCAGGGCGAACAGCACCGAAATCCGGAAGCCGTAAATCACCCGGGCCAGCACATCGCGCCCCTGATCGTCGGTGCCCAGCAGGTTGTCGGCGGAAGGCGGCGCCGGGGCCGGGACTTTCAAGTCGTAGTTGATGCTTTGATAGCTGTAGGGAATCGGCGCCCACAGCACCCAGGCGTCCTTGGCCTTGAGCAATTCGCGGATGTACGGGCTCTTGTAGTTGGCTTCCAGCGGGAATTCGCCGCCGAAGGTGGTTTCCGGGTAACGCTTGAGCGCCGGGAAATACCAGCCATTGTCGTAGTGCACCACCAAGGGTTTGTCGTTGGCGATCAACTCGGCGCCGAGGCTCAGCCCGAACAGCAGCAGGAACAGCCACAACGACCACCAGCCACGCTTGTTGGCCTTGAAAAGTTCGAAACGTCGGCGATTGAGAGGGGACAGGTTCATCTCAATGCTCCCGGCTTTCGAAGTCGATGCGCGGATCGACAAAGGTGTAGGTGAGGTCGCCGATCAGTTTCACCACTAATCCCAACAGGGTGAAGATGAACAGCGTGCCAAAGACCACCGGGTAATCGCGGTTGATCGCCGCCTCGAAACTCATCAGCCCGAGGCCGTCGAGGGAGAAGATCACTTCCACCAGCAACGAACCGGTGAAGAAAATCCCGATAAACGCCGACGGGAACCCGGCGATGACCAACAGCATGGCGTTGCGGAACACGTGGCCGTAGAGCACGCGGTGATTGGTCAGGCCCTTGGCCTTGGCGGTGACCACGTACTGCTTGTTGATCTCGTCGAGGAAGCTGTTTTTGGTCAGCAGGGTCATGGTCGCGAAGTTACCGATCACCAACGCCGTCACTGGCAATGCCAGGTGCCAGAAGTAATCGAGGATCTTGCCGCCCATGCTCAATTCATCGAAGTTGTTGGAGGTCAGCCCTCTGAGCGGGAACCAGTCGAAATAGCTGCCGCCGGCAAAGACAACGATCAGCAGGATGGCGAACAGGAACGCCGGTATCGCGTAACCGACGATGATCGCCGAACTGGTCCAGACGTCGAAATGGCTGCCGTGCCGCGTCGCCTTGGCGATCCCCAGCGGGATCGACACCAGGTACATGATCAGCGTGCTCCACAACCCGAGGGAGATCGACACCGGCAACTTTTCCTTGATCAGGTCAATAACCTTGGCGTCGCGGAAGAAGCTGTCGCCGAAATCCAGGGTGGCGTAGTTCTTGATCATGATCCACAAGCGTTCCGGCGCCGATTTGTCGAAGCCGTACATGTGCTCGATTTCCTTGACCAGCGCCGGGTCCAGGCCTTGCGCCCCACGATAGGCCGAGCCGGCCACCGAGACTTCGGCACCGCCGCCAGCGATGCGGCTGGTGGCGCCTTCGAAGCCTTCGAGCTTGGCGATCATCTGCTCCACTGGCCCGCCGGGGGCGGCCTGGATGATCACGAAGTTGATCAGCAAAATGCCGAGCAAGGTCGGGATGATCAGCAGCAGTCGCCGAAAAATATACGCCAGCATCTGATTACTCCGTGCCCGCAGGGTCGGCTTGCAGTTTGGTTTCGACTTCTATCGGCAATGTCGCGTCGGGCTTGACCCACCAGGTATTAATGCCGATGTCGTACTTGGGGGAGATTTTCGGGTGGCCGATGTGGTTCCAGTACGCCACGCGCCAGGTCTTGATGTGCCAGTTGGGGATCACGTAATAGCCCCATTGGAGCACGCGGTCCAGTGCGCGGGCGTGGGCCACCAGACTTTTGCGCGAATCGGCGTTGATCAGTTGCTCGACCAACTGGTCCACCACCGGGTCTTTGAGGCCCATGGAATTGCGGCTGCCGGGTTTGTCGGCGGCGTCGGACATCCAGAATTCGCGTTGCTCGTTGCCCGGGGAGTTGGACTGCGGGAAGCTGCCGACGATCATGTCGAAGTCCCGCGAACGCACGCGGTTGATGTACTGCGAGACGTCGACCCGACGGATCACCAGTTCGATGCCCAGGTCGCTGAGGTTGCGCTTGAACGGCAGCAACACACGTTCGAATTCGGTCTGGGCCAACAGGAACTCGATGGTCACCGGTTTGCCATTGGCGTCGACCATCTTGTCATCGACAATCCGCCAGCCCGCCTCTTGCAGCAATTGATAGGCTTTGCGCTGCTGGGTGCGGATCATCCCGCTGGCGTCGGTCACCGGGTTCTGGAACGCCTCGCTGAACACCTGCTCGGGAATCTTGCCGCGGAACGGGTCGAGGATCGCGAGTTGATCGGCGTCCGGCAGGCCACTGGCCGCCATTTCCGAATTCTCGAAGTAGCTGCGGGTGCGCGCGTAGGCGCCGTTGAACAGTTGCTTGTTGGTCCATTCGAAGTCCAGCAACAGCGTCAGGGCCTGACGCACGCGCACATCCTGAAACACCGGGCGGCGCAGGTTGAACACGAAGCCTTGCATGCCGGTGGGGTTGCCGTTGGGGATCTCTTCCTTGATCAGCCGACCTTCGGCCACCGCCGGAATGTTGTAGGCCTTGGCCCAGTTTTTCGCGGCCGATTCCAGCCAGTAGTCGAACTGGCCGGCCTTGAGCGCTTCCAGTGCGACGGTGTTGTCGCGGTAGTAGTCGGTGGTCATCACGTCGAAGTTGTAGAACCCACGGTTGGCCGGCAGGTCCTTGGCCCAGTAATCCTTGACCCGCTCATAGCGCACCGAACGTCCAGCCTTCACTTCGCTGACCTTGTAGGGGCCGCTGCCCAATGGCATTTCCAGGTTGCCCTTGGTGAAATCGCGCGTCGCCCACCAATGCTTGGGTAGCACCGGCAGTTGGCCGAGGATCAGCGGCAGCTCGCGGTTGTTGGTGTGCTTGAACTTGAACAGCACCGTCAGCGGATCTTCAGCGACCACTTCCTCGACATCGCTGTAGTAACCGCGGAACAGCGGAGCGCCGTCCTTGATCAGGGTCTGGAAGCTGAACACCACATCCTCGGCGCGCAGCGGATGCCCGTCGTGGAAGCGTGCCTCGGGGCGCAGGTAGAAACGCACCCAGCTGTTGTCCGGGGCTTTTTCGATCTTGCCGGCAACCAGGCCGTACTCGGTGAACGGCTCATCCAGGCCCTGTTTGGCCAGGGTGTCGTAGATCATGCTGATGTCGTCGGCCGCGACACCCTTGTTGATGAAAGGGTTGAGGCTGTCGAAGCCGCCGAAACCGGCCTGGCGGAAGATCCCGCCCTTGGGCGCGTCGGGGTTCACGTAATCGAAATGTTTGAAATCGGCCGGATATTTCGGCGGCTCGTTGTACAGGGTCAGGGCATGTTGCGGGGCGGCACAGGCCAGCCCGGCAAACAACAGACCGCTGGCCTGCAAGAGCAGGGTGCGTACGGGTTTCATCGATCTTTCTCCGAAGATTTCAGCCACCAGGCGCTCAGGCCCAACGTGTAGGGCGGCGTGGTGACGAAGGCGAACCGGTTGCGGTAGGCCAGGCGGTGATAATTGAGGTACCAGTTGGGAATGATGTAGTGCTGCCACAGCAACACCCGGTCGAGCGCCTTGCCGGCGGCGACCTGTTCATCGCGGGTCTGGGCGGCGAGCAATTGTTCGAGTAAATGGTCGACCACCGGATTGGCAATGCCGGCGTAGTTTTTGCTGCCCTTGACCCCGACCTGGCTGGAATGGAAATACTGCCACTGTTCCAGGCCCGGGCTGAGGGTCTGGTTGAGGGTCATCAGGATCATGTCGAAGTCGAACTGATCGAGGCGTTGTTTGTACTGGGCGCGATCGACGGTGCGCAACCGGGCGTCGATGCCGATGCTGGCGAGGTTCTCGACGTAAGGCTGGAGGATACGTTCCAGGTTCGGGTTGACCAGCAGGATCTCGAAACGCAACGGTTGGCCGATGGAGTTTTGCAGTCGCTGACCGTTGAGCTTCCAGCCGGCCTCGGCGAGCAGCGACAGGGCCTTGCGCATGGTTTCCCGCGGAATGCCGCGGCCTTCGGTCTGCGGCAGGCTGAACGGTTCGGTGAGCAGCTTGGCGGGCAACTGATCGCGATAGGGCTTGAGCAGCAGCCACTCATGACCGACCGGTAGGCCGGTGGCGGAGAATTCGCTGTTGGGGTAATAACTCATGGCGCGCTTGTAGGCGCCGCTGAACAGCGTGCGGTTGGTCCACTCGAAGTCGAACATCAGGCCCAGCGCTTCACGGACCTTGGCCTCGGCAAAAGCTGGCCGCCGGCTATTCATGAACAGGCCCTGGCTCTGGGTCGGGATCTGGTGCGCGATTTGCGCCTTGATCACATCGCCACGACGCACGGCCGGGAAGTTATAGCCATTGGCCCAGTTTTTCGCCTGGTGTTCGATATAGATGTCGAATTCGCCAGCCTTGAACGCTTCGAAAGCCACGTCGCTGTCACGGTAGAACTCGACTTCCATACGATTGACGTTGTATTTGCCACGATTGACCGGCAAGTCCTTGCCCCAGTAATCCTTGACCCGTTCGAAAATGATCCGTCGTCCAGGCTCTACCGAGGTGATGCGATAGGGGCCGCTGCCCAGTGGCGGTTCGAAGGTGGTGGCCTTGAAGTCGCGACCTTTCCAGTAATGCTGGGGCAACACCGGCAACTCGCCCAGGCGCAGGATCAGCAACGGGTTGCCGGCGCGCTTGAAGACGAAACGAATACGTTGCGGATTGAGGATGTCGACCCGCGACACTTCCTGAAGGTTGGTGCGGTATTGCGGATGGCCTTCCTTGAGCAACAAACGGTAGGAGAACGCCACGTCATAGGCGGTAATCGGTGTGCCATCGTGGAAACGCGCTTCGGGGCGCAGATTGAACACCACCCAGCTGCGGTCTTCGCTGTATTCCACCGATTGGGCGATCAGGCCATAGCTTGAGATTGGTTCATCGCCGGACGGCGCGTACTGGCCGGTGCCGACCATCAGCGGTTCGTTGAGCTCGTTGATGCCGTATTGCAGGAAGTTGGCGGTGGAAACCGGGCTCGAGCCTTTGAATGTGTAGGGGTTGAGCGTATCGAAGGTGCCAAACGCCATCACCCGCAACGTACCGCCCTTGGGCGCTTTCGGGTTGACCCAGTCGAAGTGGGTAAATCTGGCCGGGTACTTGAGCGTGCCGAACTGCGCATAACCATGGCTTTCGCTGATCGTCGCGCTTGCGGGGGAGCTCAAGGCCAGGCAGATCAGGAGCAGGAGGAGGGCATGCTTCAAGTCAGGGATCCGATCCAGGCGGCTTGGGCTTTGTGGGCCGTACAGTAACAGCTTGTATCGACAGGAAAAAGACGGGGGGTTAATGCGTGGTTAATTGTCGGGGAGATTGGCCTGCAAGCGCAAAACCTGTGGGAAGGGGGTTTGCCTGTGGCGAGGGGGCTTGCCCCCGTTCGGCTGCGCAGCAGTCGTAAATCCTGCGAATGCGGTGGACCTGAAAAAGTGCTGGGCCGCTTCGCGCCCCGACGGGGGCAAGCCCCCTCGCCACAGGCAAGCCCCCCTCGCCACAACAGCCCCATCCACCACAAAAGCCCCTCGACAGGGCGTGCTTATTAATGTGGGGAAGCCACCGTCAGCATCTGGCCGGGCTTCAGCGCCTGGCCAACACGTGGGTTCCAGCGCTTGAGGTGCTGCATTTCAACGTTGAAGCGTTTGGCGACCATGTACAGCGAGTCGCCTTGCTTGACCTTGTATTGGGTCTGCGACTTCTGCTTGTCAGCTTTAGTGTTTGCTTTGCTGTTCGCCGCCACGACGGTGTTGACCCGACCGCGGCTGCGCTTGGTGGTGTCCTGCATGACCAATGTCTGGCCGGCCTTGAGGTTCTTGCCGGTCATCTTGTTCCAGCGCTGCAGATCCTTGACGTCGACGTTGTTGGCCTTGGCGATAGCGGCCAGGTTGTCGCCGCGTTTGACGCGGTAGGCACGTTTGAGGCCGGCGATTTCAGAGTCGTCTGCGCCTTCGAATACCGGTTTGAGCGACTTCTTGCTGATCAGCTCTTCAGGACGCATGGTCGACAGGCTGGCGGTCAACAGTTGCGCCTTGGACGTCGGCACCAGCAAATGCTGGGGGCCATCGATGGTAGTGCGCTGCTTGAAGGCAGGGTTGAGCTGGAACAGTTCGTCTTCGTCGATGTTCGCCACCGCGGCGACCTTGGACAGGTCCATGCGCTGGTTGATTTCGACGACCTGGAAGTACGGTTCGTTGGCGATCGGGTTCAGGTTCACGCCGTAGGCTTCAGGTGCCAGCACCACTTGCGACAGGGCCAGCAGCTTTGGCACGTAGGCCTGGGTTTCGGCCGGCAGCGGCAGGTTCCAGTAATCGGTCGGCAAACCGAGCTTTTCGTTGCGCTCGATGGCCCGGCTGACGGTGCCTTCGCCGGCGTTGTACGCGGCCAGGGCCAACAGCCAGTCGCCATTGAACATGTCGTGCAGGCGGGTGAGGTAGTCCATGGCCGCGGTGGTCGAGGCGGTGATATCGCGACGGCCATCATAGAAGCGGGTTTGACGCAGGTTGAAGTAACGCCCGGTGGAAGGGATGAATTGCCACAAGCCAACCGCGTTGGCCCGGGAATAGGCCATCGGGTTGTAGGCACTTTCAATCACTGGCAGTAGCGCCAGTTCCAGCGGCATGTTGCGTTCTTCAAGGCGTTCGACGATGTAGTGAATGTAGAGGCTGCCGCGTTCGCCGGCGTTCTCGAGGAAGGACGGGTTGCTGGCGAACCACAGGCGCTGTTGCTCGATGCGCGGGTTGACACCCACGTTGTCTTGCAACTGAAAGCCTTGGCGCATGCGCTCCCAGACATCTTGCGGAATTTGTGGAGTCGGTTTTTCGCTGAGCCAGATAGGTTTCTGCTTGGCCCGGGCGGCGATATTCGGAGTGTGTGTCGCTTCGGTCTGCGGCACATGGCTGGAACAGCCCGCCAGCGTGGCGGACACAGCCACCGCAATGGCTTGAGCCAAGCGGGTCAATGCGTCTGAATTGATGGCTTTACGAATAGATGACGACATTGGCTGGAAGTAAGTTCCGGGCAAAAATGTCGGGCGATTCTAGAAAGCGCACCCCCTGCGGTCAACCATTCAGAATTTTTGTACCAACGTGATGGCTACTTAGAACTTATCTTTCCAAGCACGCAGAGCAGCAAAAACCGCACTCGGAGCCCGGTTTTGGGTTCCATTCCGTTCGTCCACTTTTTCTTTAACGGATGTTACGTCGACACGCAAAAACGGGTTGGTCAGCTTTTCAAGCGCCAGAGTAGAGGGCAGCGTCATGATTCCGGCTTCACGTTGCGCGGTGACTTTTTCCAGACGTGCGGCGGTGTCCGCATTGCCCGGTTCGACCGCTGCGGCAAATTTCAGGTTGCTCAGCGTGTATTCGTGAGTGCAGTAGACCAGCGTATCTTCAGGCAACGCGGCCAGGCGGGTCAGTGAGGTATGCATCTGCTCCGGCGTGCCTTCGAACAAGCGCCCGCAACCGGCGGCGAACAGGGTGTCACCGCAGAACAGCAAACCATGATGGTAATAGGCGATATGCCCTAGGGTGTGGCCGGGCACGGCAAAGACATCGAAGTCCCAGCCCAGTACGCTCACGCGGTCGTTGTCCTTGAGCGACACGTCCCGCGCCGGGATGCTTTCGCTGGCCGGGCCGTAGACTGTCGCGTCTGTCGCTTTTTTCAGCTGCTCGACGCCGCCGACGTGGTCATGATGATGGTGAGTGATCAAAATATCACTCAACACCCAACCCGAATGCGCTTCGAGCCAGGCCTGCACTGGCGCGGCATCGCCCGGATCGACCACCGCGCAACGCTGGGTGCTGTGGTCTTGTAACAACCAGATGTAGTTGTCGGTGAAGGCGGGCAGGGCACTGATCTGTATCATCGTCGGATTCGCCAAGCGGAAAACAATGGCGCATCTTAGAACTTCCTGGCGCGTTGGAGAATGCAATGACCGATAAAGCGTTCGCTCAGGCTGATCCTGAATGGCTGACATTGATCAGCGCGGCCCGTGAATGGCTGTCCGGCCCCATCGGGCAATTTCTGCTGGACGAAGAACGTCGCATGCTCGAAGACGAGTTGGGACGATTCTTCGGTGGCTACCTGGTGCATTACGGCCCGTCGGCCCAAACGCCGCCGTCGGCACCGCAAGTGCAGCGCAATGTGCGGCTCGGCGCGCCGTTGCCGGGGGTCGAGATCGTCTGCGAAGAGCAGGCGTGGCCTTTGAGCGAGCATGCCGCCGATGTGGTGGTGTTGCAGCATGGGCTGGATTTCTGCCTGTCGCCCCACGGTCTGCTGCGCGAAGCGGCGAGCAGCGTGCGGCCCGGCGGGCATCTGCTGATCATCGGGATCAACCCCTGGAGCACCTGGGGCTTGCGTCATGTTTTTGCTCATGACGCGTTGCGCAAGGCTCGCTGCATCTCCCCGTCGCGAGTCGGAGACTGGCTGAACCTGCTGGGGTTCGCGCTGGAGAAACGCCGCTTCGGGTGCTATCGTCCGCCGCTTGCGTCACCGGCCTGGCAGGCTCGTCTGGCCGGCTGGGAGCGCAAGGCCGGTGACTGGCAACTTTCGGGTGGCGGCTTCTATTTATTGGTTGCGCGCAAGATCGTGGTGGGCCTGCGGCCCGTCCGTCAGGAGCGGCGCGAACCGATGGGCAAGCTGATTCCATTGCCGATGGCCAAGGTCAATCGTCGCCGCATCGATCCGTAAGACACTTTTTATTTTTCCGGCCGGGTTTGCCCCGGCCTCGGGCATCGTCGATCACCGATCGGCGAGCCACGGCATTTTCTGGATAGATTGGCATGAGCGATAGCGTAGAACTCTTCACCGACGGCGCCTGTAAAGGCAACCCTGGCCCTGGCGGCTGGGGCGCTTTGCTGGTGTGCAAGGGCGTTGAAAAAGAACTGTGGGGCGGCGAAGCCAACACCACCAACAACCGCATGGAGCTGATGGGCGCTATCCGTGGTCTTGAAGAACTCAAGCGCTCCTGCGACGTGCTGCTGGTCACCGACTCGCAGTATGTGATGAAAGGCATCAACGAGTGGATGGACAACTGGAAGAAGCGCGGCTGGAAAACCGCTGCGAAAGAACCGGTGAAAAACGCTGATCTGTGGAAGTTGCTGGATGAGCAGGTCAATCGCCACAACGTCACCTGGAAATGGGTGCGCGGGCACATTGGCCATCACGGCAACGAACGCGCCGACCAACTGGCCAATCGTGGCGTGGATGAAGTACGCGGGTACAAGCAGGCTTGATTCCGGCTCTACCGATGCACCGCGTCGTGGCCAATCGCGAGCAGGCTCGCTCCCACATTTGATCTTCGTTGAGCACAAAATCTGTGACCCCCGAATTCAATGTGGGAGCGAGCCTGCTCGCGATGGGTGCAACACGGCGTACCTGAAAGACCCCGGCGAGCGTGTTAACATCGCCGTTTTTGCACGAATGACCCGTTGAGAGCTGAGCACTGATGGCCACCAGATCCGTTGTACTCGATACCGAAACCACCGGCATGCCGGTGACCGACGGCCACCGGATTATCGAAATCGGTTGTGTCGAGTTGATCGGTCGGCGCCTGACGGGCCGGCATTTCCACGTTTATCTGCAACCGGACCGCGAGAGTGATGAAGGCGCCATTGGCGTCCACGGCATCACCAACGAATTCTTGGTCGGCAAGCCGCGCTTCACTGAAGTCGCCGATGAGTTCTTTGAATTCATCAAGGGTGCGCAGCTGATCATCCATAACGCGGCGTTCGACGTTGGCTTCATCAACAACGAATTCGCCCTGATGGGCCAGCACGATCGTGCGGACATCACGCAGCACTGCTCGATCCTCGACACCTTGATGATGGCCCGGGAACGTCACCCGGGGCAGCGCAACAGCCTCGACGCCTTGTGCAAACGCTATGGCGTCGACAACTCCGGCCGTGAACTGCACGGCGCCTTGCTCGACTCCGAGATCCTCGCTGACGTTTACCTGACCATGACGGGCGGCCAGACCAGCCTGTCCCTGGCCGGTAATGCTTCCGACGGCAATGGTTCCGGGGAAGGTGCGGACAACTCCGCCACCGAGATCCGCCGCCTGCCGGTCGATCGTCAACCGACGCGTATCATCCGTGCCAGCGAGGATGACCTGGCCCAGCACATGGCACGCCTGGAAGTCATCGCCAAATCCGCCGGCGCTCCATCGCTCTGGCAGCAACTGGCCGAGGCCAAGGCTCAGGCGTAGCGCTGCGATCTTTTGATCTTGATCAAGCGTAACGCGCCCCGATGACCCATTTCAGTGCATCACACTCGCCACATGCGCTCGAACCCTCTACCCTGAGGTGATTGGTGGACCACGGTCTGCCGCCTCAGGACACTGAGCCCCATGTATAAAGATTTGAAATTCCCGGTCCTGATCGTCCATCGCGACATCAAGGCCGACACCGTGGCCGGTGATCGCGTGCGTGGCATAGCCCGGGAGCTGGAGCAGGAAGGCTTCAGCATTGTCTCGGCGGTGAATTACACCGAAGGGCGACTGGTCGCTTCGACCCATCACGGTCTTTCCTGCATGTTGATTGCGGCCGAAGACGCCAGCACCCACTCTCATCTATTACACAACATGGCCGAGCTGATTGGCCTGGCGCGGGTGCGTGCGCCCGACTTGCCGATCTTCGCGCTGGGCGAGCAGGTGACCCTGGAAAACGCTCCCGCCGACGCCATGGCCGAACTCAATCAACTGCGCGGGATTCTTTATCTTTTCGAAGACACCGTGCCTTTTCTGGCCAGGCAGGTCGCGAGAGCGGCGCGCAAATATCTGGATGGTCTGCTGCCGCCGTTTTTCAAAGCGCTGGTGCAGCACACGGCCGACTCCAATTATTCCTGGCACACACCCGGCCATGGCGGCGGCGTGGCGTACCACAAGAGCCCGGTGGGTCAGGCGTTTCACCAGTTCTTCGGGGAAAACACTTTGCGCTCCGATTTGTCGGTGTCGGTGCCGGAACTCGGTTCTTTGCTCGATCACACTGGCCCGCTGGCGGAAGCCGAAGCTCGTGCTGCTCGCAATTTCGGCGCCGATCACACCTTCTTCGTGATCAATGGCACCTCGACCGCCAACAAGATTGTCTGGCATTCGATGGTCGCTCGCGATGACTTGGTGTTGGTGGACCGCAACTGCCACAAGTCGATATTGCACGCGATCATCATGACCGGCGCCATTCCGCTGTACCTGTGCCCGGAGCGCAATGAGCTGGGAATTATCGGCCCGATTCCCTTGAGCGAATTCAGCCGCGAATCGATCCAGGCCAAGATCGACGCCAGCCCGCTGACCAAGGGACGGGCACCCAAGGTCAAGTTGGCGGTGGTGACCAATTCGACGTACGACGGCCTCTGCTACAACGCTGAGCTGATCAAGCAGCAACTGGGCAATAGCGTCGAGGTCTTGCACTTCGATGAGGCCTGGTACGCCTACGCGGCGTTTCATGAGTTTTTCGCCGGGCGTTACGGCATGGGCACTTCCCGCAGTGAAGGCGGCCCCCTGGTGTTCACTACCCATTCCACCCACAAACTGCTGGCGGCGTTCAGCCAGGCGTCGATGATTCACGTTCAGGATGGCGGCGCGCGGCAACTGGATCGGGATCGCTTCAATGAAGCGTTCATGATGCACATCTCGACCTCGCCGCAGTACAGCATCATCGCCTCGCTGGATGTGGCGTCGGCCATGATGGAAGGCCCGGCCGGACGATCGCTGTTGCAGGAAATGTTCGACGAAGCGCTGAGTTTCCGCCGGGCGCTGGCCAATTTGCGTCAGCACATCGCCGCTGACGATTGGTGGTTTTCCATCTGGCAGCCGCCATCGGTGGAAGGCATCGACCGCGTGATCACCGATGACTGGCTGCTGCAACCCGACGCCGACTGGCACGGCTTTGGCGGCGTGACCGACGACTACGTGCTGCTTGATCCGATCAAGGTCACGCTGGTGATGCCGGGCCTGACGGCAGGCGGGGCCCTCAGTCAGCGCGGAATTCCGGCAGCGGTGGTCAGCAAATTCCTTTGGGAACGTGGCTTGGTCGTTGAAAAGACCGGGCTGTATTCGTTCCTGGTGCTGTTCTCGATGGGCATCACCAAAGGCAAATGGAGCACGTTGCTGACCGAGTTGCTGGAATTCAAGCGCAGCTACGATGCCAATGTCAGTCTCGCGACCTGCCTGCCGTGCGTGGCACAAGAGGATGTCGCGCGCTATCAGGGCATGGGATTGCGCGATCTGTGCGATCAACTGCACGCCTGCTATCGCAGCAATGCCACGGCCAAACACCTGAAGCGCATGTACACCGTGCTCCCGGAAATCGCCATGAAGCCATCTGACGCCTATGATCAATTAGTGCGTGGCGAGGTTGAAGCGGTGTCGATCGATGCTCTGGACGGGCGGATCGCCGCAGTGATGCTGGTGCCGTACCCGCCGGGGATTCCGTTGATCATGCCCGGCGAGCGTTTTACCGAGTCGACGCGCTCGATTATCGATTACCTGGCGTTTGCCCGTACGTTCGACAGCAGCTTCCCGGGGTTTGTCGCTGATGTGCACGGCTTGCAACACGAAGATGAGGGCAATGGACGGCTATATACCGTCGATTGCATCAAGGAATGAGGACCTTTCCCAGTATGCAACCGCTCATGAATCCGAAATACCCAGGGCTGTCGGTACGCGTTGCCGACGATGGTTTTGCAGCCTACATCTGGGGCAGTGATTTCAGTTTTGAAGTCGCGGTCTACGGTGCCGCCGAAATCGGTAAACCGGTGGAGCAGTGGCCGGTGACACCGATCACGCCCTATCGCAAGTGCTACGGCATCGATCCCGAGGAGTTCAGCAGTTTCCGCGATGCCGCTGACAGCGCGATCTTCATGGCTTATCTCGATGATGAGCCCGTGGGTCACCTGGTGGTCAGCACCAACTGGAACGGCTTTGCCCATATCGACGAATTGGCGGTGCATGCGCCGGCGCGTCGTCATGGTGTGGCCAAGTCGTTGCTGGATGTGGCGCAGTTCTGGAGCCGCAAAAAGAAACTGCCAGGCATCATGCTCGAAACCCAGAACAATAATCTGGGGGCCTGCCGGCTCTATGAGCGCCTCGGTTACGTCCTGGGCGGAATCGATCATTTGCGTTATCGCGGAATCGATCCGAACACCGCCGAAGTGGCGCTATTCTGGTATCGATTGTTCGATAACCCGCTGGAAACCCCGCTTAGTTCGCCAGCATCGCCACGGCTTGTTCCGTGATGATGCCCAGCAATGCCTGAACTGCCAGCGATGGCTCGCCGCTCTTGAGGGTCAAGGCATACAGGCTTATTGGCACGGCCGGCGCCAGCGGGCACGCATCCAGCCCGGCCGATTTCGCCCCGAGGGCAGTGAAAGGGTCGACGATGGCCAGGCCTTCACCGGCCTCGACCATGCTGCGCATCATCTGGTGAGTCTGTACCCGGGTGTGAATGACCGGGGCAGGACGCAGGGCATGCAGCTTGTTTTCCAGCGCCGGGCTCAGCGGATCATGACCTTCCAGGCCTACCATCGATTGGCCGGCCAGGTCCTGCAGCGAGATGTACTTCTGTTTGGGTTGCAACCAGCCGTGGGGTGCCAGCAGCTGAAGCTTGCCTTGGGCGATCACCTGGCAATGAATGTCGGCGTGATCGGGGTCATGCAGGCTTAATCCCAGATCGCTTTCACGCAGCAGCAGGTTTCTGACGATCTCGCGGGTTGGTTGACTCAGAAGGGTGCAAGGCGCATCAGGAAGGCGTCGGCGCAGGGCGGCAATGCTCTGTGGCAATAGCTGCTGTGCCAAGGGCGGCGTGCAGATAATCCGCAAGGGCGGAGCCTGATATTGCTTGAGGCTGTTGGCCAGCCGCTGAACCGGTTCGAGCGCTTGATAGACGTGGGCGATCTGGACCTGTAACTCCCGCGCCTCGCGCGTGGCCTGCAAGCGTCCACGCACGCTGGAAAACAGCATGAAACCCAACTGATCCTCGGCGTCGCGCAGAATCCCTTCGACTTCAGCCACAGGCAACTGCAGCCATTCGGCGGCGGTGCCCAGGTGACCGGTCTGCAGGAGCGCCTGGATCACTTCGATATGACGTAAACGCATGCGTGAAGTCCATGTTCAGCAGGTGAGGGAGTCAGTGGCTGAATCCTAACTCAAGTGCGCGCATATGACTTCTGCTCATAACACGGGGTTATGAAGCGACGTTGGTTTCCGGCAGATTGCCGACATAAGTGTCGGGCTCACGCACGATGGTCACGTCCGACTGCACCAGCAAAAACTGGTTGTCATCGAGTTTCCGTACGCGGTCGCCAATGGCCAGCTTGTAAGTGGTAACAGGCACCGAGCCAGTGAGGCCGTCTGCCGACGGGGTGGATTCCTGGAACTCATGCACGGAATAAACGCGGCCTTCCGCGTCTCTTGCATGGAACTGACCGACGAGTACTGCTGCCATCTGCTTAGAACCTCTGGGGATAAATCACTCAATTTGCGGCTCTGTAGACCGTGGTTGGGCGAGGTAAGTTTTCCTACAGGAAAAAAATAGTCAGGGGCGACGTTTTTTCAGTCGCCCACTGGTTGAATCGTCATCTATAACTACAAGCTCTTTCATCCGACAGTCGAGAATCTTCCATGAGCAACGTCTATACGATCGCTGTACTGGTCGGCAGCTTGAGAAAGGAATCGATCAATCGCAAGGTGGCGCTGGCCCTGGCCGACCTGGCGCCTGCCAATCTCAAACTGGTTATCGTCGAAATCGGTGATCTGCCGCTCTACAACGAGGACATCGATGGTGCTTCACCGCCGGCAGCCTACAGCACTTTCCGGCAACAAGTGAGCTCATCCGACGCGGTGCTGTTCGTGACTCCCGAATACAACCGTTCTGTGCCTGCGCCGATGAAGAACGCGATCGACGTGGGTTCGCGCCCCTATGGCAAGAGTGTCTGGAGCGGAAAACCAGGCGCGGTGATCAGTGCTTCGCCGGGCGCTATCGGTGGTTTTGGCGCCAACCATCACCTGCGCCAGTCGATGGTGTTTCTGGATGTGCCGTGCATGCAGCAACCCGAAGCTTATCTGAGCGGTGCCGGTTCAGCGTTCGACGAGGCGGGAAAACTGTCCGAGTCGCTAAAACCGTTTCTGCAAAAATTCATCAATGCTTATGGCCTGTGGGTCGAACAACACAAGAAAGCGTGACAAACCCTGTGTAGGAACATCGCACACCAATCTGTCGTAGCCGCTGCTACATCGATCCCAGTGCGTTTGGGAAGGAGGGAGCAAGTTTGCGCTTTACTCCTCCCGTGCATTGCGGCTGAATCGCGGTTTGTTTTCCGACAAGGCTGCACTGCATGCTGACCGCATCGTTGATTTTCCTGCTGACCATCACCTTGGTGATCTGGCAGCCAAAAGGCCTTGGCGTTGGCTGGAGTGCGGTGTTCGGCGCGGTGCTTGCGCTGATTTTCGGAGTCGTTCAGCTGAGCGACATCCCGCTGGTGTGGCAGATTATCTGGAACGCCACCGGGACCTTTGTCGCGCTGATTGTCATCAGTCTGCTGCTGGACGAGGCGGGGTTCTTTGCCTGGGCGGCGCTGCATGTGGCCCGCTGGGGACGGGGCAGCGGACGCAAGCTGTTTGCTTATATGGTGCTGCTCGGTGCGTTGGTGTCGGCATTGTTCGCCAACGACGGGGCTGCGCTGATTCTTACACCCATCGTGATTTCCATGCTGCTGGCGTTGCGTTTTTCCCCGGCGGCGACCCTGGCGTTCGTCATGGGCGCCGGTTTCATCGCTGATACGGCGAGTCTGCCGTTGGTGGTGTCGAATCTGGTGAACATCGTTTCCGCTGACTTCTTCAACATTGGTTTCAATCGTTACGCGGCGGTGATGATCCCGGTCAACCTGGTGAGTGTCGCGGCGACCCTGGCGATGCTGATGTGGTTTTTCCGTCGTGCCATTCCCAAGGACTACGACCCCGAGCAACTGGCGCAACCGGCTTCTGCGATCCACGACCACGCTACGTTTTATGCCGGTTGGGCTGTGTTGGTGATTCTGCTGCTCGGCTGCTTCGCGCTGGAACCGCTGGGGATTCCGATCAGTGCCATTTCTGCGGTGTGCGCGGCGTTGCTGCTGGCCATCGCCGCCCGTGGTCACAAGATTTCCACCCGCAAAGTCATCAAGGAAGCGCCCTGGCATATCGTGATTTTCTCGCTGGGCATGTACCTGGTGGTGTATGGCCTGCGCAACGCCGGGCTCACGGGTTACCTGGCCGGATGGCTGGATGGTTTTGCCGGCTACGGCGTATGGGGCGCTGCCATGGGCACCGGCGTACTGACCGCGCTGCTGTCGTCGATGATGAACAATCTGCCGACGGTGCTGATCGGTTTGCTGTCAATCGATGCCAGCCAGGCGACCGGGGTGGTGAAGGAGGCGATGATCTATGCCAACGTCATCGGCAGCGACCTGGGGCCGAAGATTACGCCGATCGGCAGCCTGGCGACGCTGCTGTGGTTGCATGTGCTGGAGCGCAAGAGTATCCGGATCGGCTGGGGGTATTACTTCAAGGTCGGGATTGTGTTGACGGTGCCTGTTTTGCTGGTGACGTTGGCGGCGCTGGCTTTGCGGTTATCCATCTGAACTGCGTTGGCCCTTTCGCGAACAGGCTCGCTCCTACAGGTATCTTCGTCACAAGGAAATCAAATGTAGGAGCGAGCCTGCTCGCGATAGGGCCAGCCCAGACGCTAAAAAACTCAGCCACTGCCAGGAACGTTAGGCCAAAGATCCGCCACCAGAAACAGCCGCTCTGCCTCTTCCCAATCACCTTGGGCGTTTTCTGTGAGTCGCACCAGCAATTGCGCCGGGGCCAGCGGCTCCAGCTCGCTGAGCCAGGTGTTCAGCTGTTCAACACTCCAGGTCTGCTCCGCCGGATAGTGCGCCGGCGCCAGCCAGGCATGGCGGGGCAGGGGTTGCCAGCGACCGAACGGGCGCTGTACGACAAAGTCTGCCCAGTCCTTCTGGTGCAGCCAGCTACCGCGTAAATGCTGGGGATGCGCACCATTCGGTGGCTCGGCTGACCCCGGCCACGGATACAGCAAATAACCGCCCAGCCAAAAGTGCGCACTGAACTGCTGGATATCCAGCGCCGCCAATACTTCGCGGCTCTCCGGGCGGGCCGAAATCGGCAGTTGATGCTGCGTCAGATGGGCCAGTTTACGGTCCAGCCGATCGTGGCAACCGGGGCCGAGCCACTGCGCCGTGTCGTATCCGTCGCCATTTTGCGGGCCAAGGTAAAGTTTGATCGCCAGTTCCAGATGATGCACGCCGTCACGATCGCGCAGCAGCATGTCCAGCTCACCCAGCGTGTGGCCTTCGCGGCGGATCGGCATATTGGCGGCAATCAGGTCGATACCCGGCGCGTGCTGCACGGCGTATTGCCAGAGGCGTTCGTAGTACAAGCCCAATCGCCGGGTTCGGGCCTGCGCCAGCCAGTGCAGCAAGTCATAACTGTCGTGATCGAGTTGCCGCAGCCACCGTTCCAGCCGATCCGGCGCTTGCACCCAGTCACTGCCGGTCAGCGGATGACGCTGCGGCCACGTCGTCACGCCAAGCATCGGCGGCGCGAGGATGACCCAAGCCAGGTCGCGCACTTCGGGATGGCGCAACTGGTGGGGTAACTGCAGCAAATCGGGAAATAGGATCATCTTGCGAGCATAGCCTCAATCGTGAGTACACCGCTGTGGCTGAAAGGATTTTGTCTATCCCGCGCTTTCGCCCATAATCGTGTTTTTCGCCGTCGCGCAGGAACCTCATGGAGCAATTTCGTAATATCGGCATCATCGGTCGCCTGGGCAGTTCGCAGGTGCTGGATACCGTCCGCCGACTGAAACGGTTTCTGCTCGATCGTCACCTGCACGTGATCCTCGAAGACACCATCGCCGAAGTGTTGCCGGGCCATGGCTTGCAAACCTCGTCGCGCAAGATGCTCGGCGAAGTATGTGACATGGTGATTGTGGTGGGTGGTGACGGCAGCCTGTTGGGTGCCGCCCGGGCGCTGGCCCGGCACAATATCCCGGTGCTGGGCATCAACCGTGGCAGCCTGGGCTTCCTGACCGATATCCGCCCCGATGAGCTGGAAGTCAAAGTCGCCGAAGTGCTCGACGGCCACTATCTGGTCGAAAACCGCTTCCTGCTGCAAGCCGAAGTTCGTCGTCATGCCGAGGCCATCGGTCAGGGCGACGCGCTGAACGACGTGGTGCTGCACCCTGGCAAGTCAACGCGGATGATCGAGTTCGAACTGTACATCGACGGCCAGTTCGTCTGCAGCCAGAAGGCCGACGGCCTGATCGTCGCCACTCCGACCGGTTCGACCGCCTACGCGCTGTCGGCGGGCGGGCCGATCATGCACCCCAAGCTCGACGCTATTGTGATTGTGCCGATGTACCCCCATACCTTGTCGGGCAGGCCGATTGTGGTCGATGGCAACAGTGAGCTGAAAATCGTCGTGTCCAAAGATATGCAGATTTACCCGCAAGTCTCCTGTGACGGGCAGAACCATTTCACTTGCGCGCCGGGTGACACCATCACCATCAGCAAAAAAGCCCAAAAGCTGCGGCTGATTCATCCGCTCGATCACAACTACTATGAAGTCTGCCGGACCAAACTCGGTTGGGGTAGCAAGTTGGGTGGTGGAGGCGACTGATGCTCGATCCCGCGCGTAGCTACGACCTGATCGGTGACGTGCACGGTTGCGCTCTGACCCTTGAGCACTTGCTCGACCGGCTCGGTTACCAGAAACACGCTGGCGTCTGGCGGCATTCGTCGCGCATGGCAGTGTTCGTTGGCGACATCATTGACCGCGGCCCACGGATTCGCGAAGCGCTGCACATCGTTCACGACATGGTCGAAGCGGGTCAGGCGTTGTGCATCATGGGTAACCATGAGTTCAACGCCCTCGGCTGGAGCACGCCGGCGCCTCCGGGCAGCGGCAAGCAGTTCGTGCGTGAACACACCCCGCGCCATGCCCGTTTGCTGAACGAAACCCTGACCCAGTTCGAAGGCCATCCGGCCGACTGGCATGACTTCCTGCAATGGTTCTACGAGATGCCATTGTTCGTCGACGCCGGGCGTTTTCGCGTGGTGCATGCCTGCTGGGATGCAGGCCTGATCGAACCCTTGCGCGCGCTGTTCCCCAATGGTTGCGTCGATGAGCATTTCCTCCAGGCCTCGGCCGTGCCGGGCAGTTTCGCCTGCACCGTGTTCGATCGCCTGCTGCGCGGCACTGACATGCGCTTGCCGCACGGGTTGACCATGACCAGCGGCGATGGCCTGACGCGTTCGTTCTTCCGCACCAAGTTCTGGGAAGACGACCCGCAAACCTATGGAGACATTGTGTTCCAGCCCGACGCCTTGCCCGAACCCGTGGCCCGGACGCCGCTGTCGTCCACTGAAAAAAACACCTTGCTGCGCTATGGCGTCGATGAACCTTTGTTGTTCGTGGGCCACTACTGGCGCAGCGGCAAACCGGCGCCGATCCGGCCGAACCTGGCCTGTCTGGATTACAGTGCGGTGCTTTACGGCAAACTGGTCGCCTACCGTCTGGACCAGGAAACCCGTCTCGATCCGCATAAATTTGTCTGGGTCGACGTCGAGCGGCCGGAGGTGCTGCGATGAGTGCCGTTGCTGTTTTACGCCTGCCGCTGGCGGTGGACTTGAGCGGGTTCGTCAAACTGTTGCAGCGCATGCAGGTGCCGCATCGGGTCAGTGAAGAGGCGGGCGAGCAAGTGCTGTGGGTGCCGGCCAACATCAGCGAAGACGTGCGTGTGTTGTACGAACGTTTCCCGGCCGGTGATCCCGATCAACAGCTGGACATTCCGGTGGCGCAAACCGTCAAGCACCCAGGTTTCGTCGAGCAACTGCGCCACGCCAAGGCGACGGCGTTCGTGTTGCTGCTGAGCCTGCTGGTCGGCGCAGTGACGCTGCTGGGCGAAAACCTCGACACGTTGCGCTGGCTGACCTTCCTCGATTTCCGAGTTGTCGGCGAGTACATCCACTTCGTGCCATTGGCCGACAGCCTGGCGGCGGGGCAGTGGTGGCGTCTGGTAACGCCGATGCTGATCCACTTCGGCATCCTGCACCTGGCCATGAACGGCATGTGGTACTGGGAGCTGGGGCGACGCATCGAGTCGCGCCAGGGCAGCATCAACCTGATCGGCCTGACCTTGCTGTTCGGCCTGGTCTCGAACTACGCCCAGTTTGTTTTCAGTGGCCCGACACTGTTTGGCGGGTTGTCCGGCGTGCTGTACGGCCTGCTCGGGCATTGCTGGATCTTTCAGCTGTTGTCGCCAAACCCGGCTTATCGCCTGCCGCGCGGCGTGCTGGTGATGATGCTGGTATGGCTGGTGCTGTGTATGTCGGGACTGATCTCGTTGATCGGCTTCGGTGAAATTGCCAATGCGGCCCACGTCGGCGGGTTGCTCGTCGGATGCTTGACCGGCTTGTTGGGTGGTTTGTACAACCGCCGTAAACTGGCCGTCTAACCAGTTATGTCAATAAAGAGCGCGGAGCCCTTGATGTCCTCTTTTAACGAAATGATCAACAACATCACCCCCGAGATCTACCAGAGCCTGAAACTGGCGGTGGAAATCGGTAAATGGTCCGACGGTGGCAAACTTACCGCCGAACAACGCGAACTGTCGCTGCAAGCGATGATCGCCTGGGAAATCCAGAACCTGCCCGAAGACCAGCGCACCGGTTACATGGGCGTGCAGGAGTGCGGCTCCAAGTCGATCGAAGTGCCGAATATCCTGTTCAAATCGGATGCCGTCCATTGATCGAGATTGGCCGCGGTGCAATCAGCAAAATGTCGGCGCGCCTTGACGGGCCGAACGTGCAGTACGCGTTTCGTCTGGACGACGTCGAGGTGCCGGTCAATCCATTGATCGGGACCACGGTGCGCCTGGAATACCTGGGAGCGATTCATTGCACCCATTGCGGACGCAAGACTAAAACCAGCTTCAGCCAGGGTTACTGCTACCCGTGCATGACCAAACTGGCTCAGTGCGACATCTGCATCATGAGCCCGGAGCGTTGCCACTATGACGCTGGCACCTGCCGTGAGCCGGAGTGGGGCGAGAAGTTTTGCATGACGGATCACATTGTGTATCTGTCCAATTCTTCGGGAGTGAAGGTCGGGATTACCCGCGCCACTCAGCTGCCGACCCGTTGGATCGATCAGGGCGCCCGTCAGGCTCTGCCGATCATGCGGGTTTCGACCCGTCAGCAGTCGGGCTTCGTCGAAGACCTGTTCCGCAGTCAGGTGGCGGACAAGACCAACTGGCGTGCTTTACTCAAGGGCGATGCGGTGTCGGTCGATTTGGCGCAGGTTCGCGATCAGCTGTTCGACAGTTGTGCCGAAGGATTGCAAAGTTTGCAGGAACGATTCGGCTTGCAGGCGATCCAGACTATTGCCGATGTAGAAACGCTCGAGATCCGCTATCCGGTCGAGCAATACCCGGCCAAGATCGTCAGCTTCAACCTGGACAAGAATCCGATCGCCGAAGGCACGCTGCTGGGAATCAAGGGGCAGTACCTGATTTTCGACACCGGCGTAATCAATATTCGTAAATACACGGCCTACCAGCTCGCCGTGCATCAGTAAGGACTCCAGCATGCGCACCGAACAACCGAAGATGATCTACCTGAAGGACTATCAGGCGCCCGAGTACCTGATCGACGAGACACACCTGACCTTCGAGTTGTACGAGGACCACAGCCTGGTCCATGCGCAACTGGTGATGCGCCGCAATCCCGAGCGTGGCCCGGGCCTGCCGCCGCTGGTGCTGGATGGCCAACAGCTTGAATTGCTGTCGGTGAACCTGGCCGACATCGAACTGACCGCCGCCGACTATCAGTTGACGGAAAACCACCTGACCCTGCACCCGACCAGCACCACTTTCACGGTCGACACCAGTGTCAGGATCCACCCGGAAACCAACACTGCGCTGGAAGGCCTGTACAAATCCGGCACGATGTTCTGCACCCAGTGCGAGGCCGAAGGCTTCCGCAAGATCACCTATTACCTCGACCGTCCGGATGTGATGAGCACGTTTACCACCACGGTGGTCGCCGAGCAGCACAGCTATCCGGTGTTGCTCTCCAACGGCAACCCGATTGCCTCAGGTCCCGGCGAAGACGGCCGGCACTGGGCGACCTGGGAAGATCCGTTCAAGAAGCCTGCCTACCTGTTCGCGCTGGTGGCCGGTGATTTGTGGTGCGTCGAAGACACGTTCACCACCATGACCGATCGTTCCGTGGCACTGCGCATTTATGTCGAGCCGGAAAACATCGACAAGTGCCAGCACGCGATGAACAGCCTGAAGAAATCGATGCGCTGGGACGAAGAGGTCTACGGTCGCGAGTACGACCTGGACATCTTCATGATCGTCGCGGTCAACGACTTCAACATGGGTGCCATGGAGAACAAGGGTCTCAACATCTTCAACTCCAGCGCCGTGCTGGCCCGCGCCGAGACCGCCACCGACGCCGCGCACCAGCGGGTCGAGGCAATCGTCGCCCACGAGTACTTCCACAACTGGTCGGGCAACCGTGTGACCTGCCGCGACTGGTTCCAGTTGTCGCTGAAGGAAGGCTTCACCGTGTTCCGCGATTCGGGTTTCTCCGCCGACATGAATTCGGCCACGGTCAAGCGCATCCAGGACGTGGCGTACCTGCGCACCCACCAGTTCGCCGAAGATGCGGGTCCCATGGCTCACGCCGTGCGCCCGGACAGCTTCATCGAGATTTCCAACTTCTATACCCTCACCGTGTACGAAAAGGGTTCGGAAGTGGTCGGCATGATTCATACCTTGCTCGGCGCCGAAGGCTTCCGCAAAGGCAGCGACCTGTACTTCGAACGCCATGACGGCCAGGCCGTGACCTGTGACGACTTCATCAAAGCGATGGAAGACGCCAACGGTGTCGACCTGACCCAGTTCAAGCGCTGGTACAGCCAGGCTGGTACACCGCGTTTGGCGGTCAGCGAGTCCTACGACGCGGCGGCGAAAACCTACAGCCTGACGTTCCGTCAAAGCTGCCCGGCAACCCCAGACAAGGTTGAGAAGCTGCCGTTCGTGATCCCGGTCGAACTGGGCCTGCTGGACGCCAAAGGCGCGGCCATTGCGTTGCGTCTTTCCGGTGAAGCCAGTGCCCAGGGCACCTCACGGGTCATCTCCGTAACCGAAGCCGAGCAGACGTTCACCTTCATCGACATCGCGCAACAGCCATTGCCTTCGTTGCTGCGTGGCTTCTCGGCGCCGGTGAAACTGAGCTTCCCGTACAACCGCGATCAACTGATGTTCCTGATGCAGCACGACAGCGATGGTTTCAATCGCTGGGATGCGGGTCAGCAATTGTCGGTTCAGGTGCTGCAAGAGCTGATTGCTCAGCAGCAAAAGGGCGAGAAACTGGTACTGGATCAGCGTCTGGTTTCTGCCTTGCGTACCGTGTTGTCGGACGAAACGCTGGATCAGGCGATGGTCGCGGAAATGCTCTCGCTGCCGGGCGAGGCGTATCTGACTGAGATCAGCGAAGTGGCTGACGTTGACGCCATTCACATCGCTCGCGAGTTTGCTCGCAAGCAACTGGCAGAAGGTTTGTTCGAGGCGTTGTGGTTGCGTTATCAGGCCAATCGCGATCTGTCGAAGAAAACCCCGTATGTGGCTGAGGCCGAACACTTCGCTCGTCGCGCGTTGCAGAACATTGCGCTGTCGTACCTGATGCTCAGCGGCAAACCGGAAGTATTAGCGGCGACGCTCGAGCAGTTCGAGACCAGCGACAACATGACCGAGCGCCTGACGGCGTTGGCGGTATTGGTCAATTCGCCGTTCGAAGACGAAAAAGCCAAGGCTTTGGCCAGTTTTGCCGAGCACTTCAAGGACAATCCGCTGGTCATGGATCAGTGGTTCAGCGTCCAGGCGGGCAGCGTGCTGCCCGGTGGTCTGGAGCGGGTCAAGGCGTTGATGCAGCATCCGGCATTCAACATCAAGAACCCGAACAAGGTTCGTGCACTGGTCGGCGCGTTTGCCGGGCAGAACCTGATCAACTTCCATGCGGCCGATGGTTCGGGTTATCGGTTCCTCGCGGATCTGGTGATCGAGTTGAACGGGTTCAACCCGCAGATTGCTTCTCGGCAGTTGGCACCGCTGACTCGCTGGCGCAAGTATGACGATGCGCGCCAGGCGTTGATGAAAGGTGAGCTTGAGCGGATTCGCGCTTCGGGCCAGCTGTCCAGCGATGTGTTCGAGGTGGTCAGCAAAAGCCTGGCCTGACTCAGGGTTCGCTCCTGCAGTGGTTCGCCTGAACCCTGCAGGAGCTCGCTCCCACAGGGTAGGTGGGGTTAGATACCCTTATGGCGCTTGCGCACGAGTTTCATCACCACCACAAAAAACACTGGCACAAACAGCACAGCCAGTGTCGCCGTGATCATCCCGCCAATCACCCCGGTGCCGATGGCTTGCTGGCTCGCTGAACTGGCCCCGGTGGCAATCGCCAGCGGCACCACACCCAGAATGAACGCAAGCGACGTCATCACAATCGGTCGCAGTCGCAGGCGCGCGGCTTGCAGCGTGGCATCGATCAGGTCATGGCCTTCGTCGTACAGGCTCTTGGCGAACTCGATGATCAGGATCGCGTTCTTCGCCGACAGCCCGATGATGGTGATCAATCCAACCTTGAAGAACACGTCATTGGGCATCCCGCGCAAAGTCACGGCCAGTACCGCGCCGAGCACGCCAAGCGGCACCACCAGCAGCACCGAGGTCGGAATCGACCAGCTCTCATACAACGCGGCCAGACACAGGAACACAATCAGCAACGATAAACCGAGCAGGATCGGAGCCTGACTGCCGGATAACCGCTCCTGCAATGACAACCCGGTCCATTCCTGCCCCAACCCCGCCGGTCCTTGCGCCACCAGACGCTCGATTTCCGCCATGGCTTCGCCGGTGCTGTAACCGGGCGACGGTTCACCGGAAATACTGATTGCCGGGTAGCCGTTGTAGCGAGTCAATTGCGCAGGGCCCTGGGTCCACCTGGCCTGGACGAAGGCCGACAACGGCACCATTTTCCCGGCGCTGTTGCGCACGTGAATCTTCAGCAGATCGGCGACCTGACTGCGCTGATCGCCTTCAGCCTGCACCACCACACGCTGCATCCGCCCCTGATTGGGGAAGTCGTTGATATAGGCCGAACCGACGGCGGTGGACAGCACGTTGCCAATGTCGGCAAAGGACACGCCCAGCGCGTTGGCCTGTTTGCGGTCGACTTCCAATTGCACCTGCGGCGCTTCGGCCAGGGCGCTTTCGCGCACGTTCATCAGGATCGGACTTTTCTCGGCGCCAGCGAGCAATTCACTACGCGCCTGCATCAACGTGGCATGACCGAGGCCGCCACGGTCCTGCAAGCGGAACTCGAAACCGCTGGAAGTGCCAAGGCCATCCACCGGCGGCGGCAGCACTGCAAACGCCACGGCGTCCCTGATCTGGCTCAACGCGATGTTGGCGCGATCGGCAATGGAGCTGGCCGAGTCGTCGCTACCCCGGTCAGACCAATCCTTGAGCGTGGTAAACGCCAACGCGGCGTTCTGCCCGCTACCGGAAAAACTGAAACCGAGAATCACCGTGCTGTCGCCGACGCCGGGTTCAGTGGCGTTGTGGGCTTCGATCTGCTCGACCACCTGCACCGTGCGGTTCTTGCTTGCACCCGGTGGCAGTTGAATGTCGGTGATGGTGTAACCCTGATCCTCCACCGGCAGGAACGAGGAGGGCAGGCGACTGAAGCACACGCCCAATCCGATCAGCAGCACGCCGTAGATCAACAGGTAGCGGCCTGTGCGTTTCAGTGCATAGGCAACCCAGCCCTGATAACGCTCGGTCAGTTGCTCGAAGCGCCGGTTGAACCAGCCGAAGAACCCGCGCTTCTCGTGGTGTTCACCCTTGGCAATCGGCTTGAGCAGCGTCGCGCACAACGCCGGGGTCAAGGTCAGGGCGAGGAACGCCGAGAACAGGATCGACGTCGCCATCGACAAGGAGAACTGCCGGTAAATCACCCCGACCGAGCCCTGCATGAACGCCATCGGAATGAACACCGCGACCAGCACCAGCGTGATGCCGATGATCGCCCCGGTGATCTGCTTCATCGCCTTGCGCGTTGCTTCTTTGGGCGACAGGCCTTCGGTGGCCATGAGCCGCTCGACGTTCTCCACCACCACAATCGCGTCATCCACCAGGATGCCGATCGCCAGCACCATGCCGAACATGGTCAGCACGTTGATCGAGAACCCCAGCGCCAACATGGTCGCAAAGGTGCCCATCAGCGCCACCGGCACCACCAGGGTCGGAATCAGCGTGTAGCGGATGTTTTGCAGGAACAGGAACATCACCGCGAACACCAGCAACATCGCCTCGCCAAGGGTGTAAACCACCTTGGTGATCGAGACTTTGACGAAGGGCGAGGTGTCGTACGGGATCTTGTATTCCACGCCAGCGGGGAAGTAGCGCGCCAGTTCGTCCATCTTCGCCCGCACCAACGTGGCAGTGCTCAAGGCATTGGCGCCCGGTGCCAACTGCACGCTGACGGCGGTCGATGGTTTGCCGTTAAGGCGGGTGGAGAACTGGTATTCCTGACTGCCGATCTCGACACGCGCCACATCTTTGATGCGCACCGTGGAGCCGTCGGGATTGGCTTTCAGGACGATGTCGGCGAATTCTTCCGGCGTCGACAACTGGCCTTTGACCAGAATGGTCGCGGTGATTTCCTGGGTGGTGCGGGTTGGCAAATCGCCGATGCTACCCGCCGACACTTGCGCGTTCTGCGCGACGATGGCGGCGTTGACGTCGGCCGGGGTCAGGTTGAAGCCGATCAGCTTCTGCGGATCGATCCAGATTCGCATGGCCCGTTCGGCACCGTACAACTGCGCCTTGCCGACGCCGTCCAGACGCTTGATCTCGTTCATCACGTTGCGTGCCAGGTAATCGCTGAGCGCCACGTCGTCGAGCTTGCCGTCGCTGGAGGTGAGGGTGATCAGCAGCAGGAAACCGGCGGAAACTTTCTCCACCTGCAAACCCTGTTGTGTCACCGCTTGAGGCAGACGCGACTCGACCACTTTCAGGCGGTTTTGCACATCGACCTGCGCCATTTCCGGGTCAGTGCCCGGCTGGAACGTCGCGGTGATGGTGGCACTGCCGAGGCTGCTCTGGGATTCGAAATACAGCAGATGGTCAGCGCCGTTGAGTTCTTCCTCGATCAGGCTGACCACGCTTTCGTCCACGGTTTGCGCCGAAGCACCGGGGTACACCGCGTAGATTTCGACTTTCGGCGGCGCGACGTTGGGGTATTGCGCCACCGGCAACTGTGGAATGGCCAGGACGCCGGCCAACAGGATGAACAGGGCAACCACCCAGGCGAACACCGGGCGATCGATAAAGAACTGCGGCATAAAGAAGCGTCCTGCTTACTGGCCAGAAACCTGGGCAAGTGGAAGAGGGGTGTCGTCGATCTGCACTTTTTCGCCGGGACGGGCGTGCTGCAGGCCTTCGGTGACGATGCGGTCACCGGGCTTGAGACCGGCGGTGACGATCCAGCGATCGTTCTGCACGGCGCCCAGTTCGACCGGTTGCTGGCCGACTCGCTGCTCGGCATCGAGCAACAGCACTTGGGCAATACCGGCACTGTCACGCTGGATGGCCCGTTGCGGCACGCTGATGCCTTGTTGGTTGACCGCTTGCTCCAGACGCACGCGCACGAAGCTGCCCGGCAGCAAATCGAGGTCCGGGTTGGGGAATTCGCTGCGCAGAATGATCTGGCCGGTGCCGGGGTCGACGGTGATGTCGGCGAACAGCAACTTGCCGGGCAACGGATAGAGACTGCCGTCGTCCTGGATCAGCGTGGCTTTGACCTGGTCCTGACCGACCTGCTGCAAGTGGCCGGAACGGAACGCCCGGCGCAGGTCGTTGAGTTCGCGGGTCGATTGGGTGAGGTCGGCGTGAATCGGGTTCAGTTGCTGGATCAATGCCAGCGGTGTGGTTTCGTTCTGCCCGACCAGTGCACCTTCGGTCACCAGCGCGCGACCGATGCGCCCGGAAATCGGGGCGGTGACGGTGGCGTAACCCAGGTTGAGTTTCGCCCGTTCCACGGCAGCCTGGTTCGCGGCGACGTCGGCAGCGGTTTGCCGGGCACTGGCCCGGGCGTTGTCATAGTCCTGACCGCTGATGGCATTGCCTTCGATCAACTGCGCGTAACGCTGCTCTTGCAGGCGCGCCTGGAACGCATTGGCTTGCGCCCTGCGCAGCGCCGCTTCGGCGCTGTCCAGGTCGGCCTTGAACGGCGCCGGGTCGATACGGAACAACACTTCACCTTTTTTTACATCACTGCCTTCACGGAACGCCCGTTGCAGCACCACACCGGCAACCCGAGCGCGGACTTCGGCAATGCGTGGCGCGGCAATCCGCCCGCTCAGTTCGCTGGTGATCGACAGGGGGCGGGCCTGGATGGTTTCAATGCGAACCGTGGCCAGAGGCGCCTGTTCTTCGGCAGTCGAAGCCTTGTCACAAGCGCTCAGCGTCACCGCCAGTGCAATCAGGCTGAGCCTGGCAAGCAGATTCTTTGACATGTAATACCCCAATAATGACCCCCCGCATCCTACGGGGAGGCGACGAGGGTAGCGGTGAAGCTTTGTTGGTGCTGTGTGAAATTGTGTAAGGGTTTTACTCAGGCACGGTTGAGGGCGTATATCCTTCACGCCTCGATTTCTATTGCGACTGTTAGATTGCTTTCGCGAGCAGGCTCGCTCCTACAGTTGAAATGCGGTCCCCTGTGGGAGCGAGCCTGCTCGCGAAAGCGGTCTGTCAAACGCCACTGCACTTTCTGGAAACACCCCATGCCCAACATCCTCCTGGTCGAAGACGACACCGCGCTCTCCGAACTGATTGCCAGTTACCTGGAACGCAACGGCTATAGCGTCAGCGTGATCAGCCGCGGTGACCATGTGCGCGAACGGGCGCGGGTCAATCCGCCGGACCTGGTGATCCTCGACCTGATGCTGCCGGGGCTCGATGGCCTGCAAGTCTGCCGCTTGCTGCGCGCCGATTCGGCCACTTTGCCGATCCTGATGCTCACCGCCCGCGACGACAGTCACGATCAGGTGCTGGGCCTGGAAATGGGCGCTGACGACTACGTCACCAAACCTTGCGAACCGCGGGTGTTGCTGGCTCGGGTGCGGACGTTGTTGCGGCGCAGCAGCCTGATTGAACCGCAGACGGCCAACGACCGCATTCTGATGGGCAATCTCTGCATCGATTTGTCCGAGCGCACCGTGACCTGGCGCGAGCAATTGGTCGAACTGTCCAGCGGTGAATACAACCTGCTGGTGGTGCTCGCTCGGCATGCCGGCGAAGTGCTCAGTCGTGACCAGATTCTGCAACGCCTGCGCGGCATCGAGTTCAATGGCACCGACCGCTCGGTGGACGTGGCGATTTCCAAGCTGCGGCGCAAGTTCGACGATCACGCCGGCGAGGCGCGCAAGATCAAGACGGTGTGGGGGAAGGGGTACCTGTTCAGCCGTTCCGAGTGGGAATGCTGAGTCGATGTTCAGAATCCTGTTTCGCCTGTATCTGGTGACCATCGTTTCGTACAGCGCGGCGATCTATCTGGTGCCTGACGTGGTGATCAAGGTCTTCCAGGAGCGCTTTGTCACCTACAACCTCGATTATTCGCGCGGGCTGCAAACCCTCATCGTCAAACAGTTTCACGCCGTGCCCCCGGCGCAGTGGCCGGCATTGGCCGCGGAGATGGACAAGGAATTCCAGCCGCTGCACATCGTCCTGACCGGTAACGACGACCCCGATTTCACCGCGGATGAGCGCAGGCGTTTGCAGCGTGGCGAGAACATCGTGCGCATTGGCGACTGGGGCTGGCGCACCCTGGCGGTGGCGCCGCTGAACGAGCGGACGGTGGTGGAGATGGTCGTGCCGCCGGACCCGATAGACGTCAGCCTGTTGTACTGGAGCATCAACGTGTTGATCGGCGCGACCATGCTCGCCTGCCTGTTGCTGTGGCTGCGCCCGCACTGGCGCGACCTGGAACGTCTCAAAGGGACGGCTGAACGTTTCGGCAAGGGCCATTTGAGCGAGCGCACACAGATTTCCAGAAGCTCCAACATCGGTAGCCTGGCCAACGTCTTCGACACCATGGCTGGCGATATCGAGAACCTGCTCAACCAGCAGCGGGACCTGCTCAATGCCGTCTCTCACGAATTGCGCACGCCCCTCACACGACTGGATTTCGGCCTGGCGCTGGCACTGTCCGACGATTTGCCCGCCGCCAGTCGCGAGCGTCTGCAAGGGCTGGTTGCGCACATTCGCGAACTCGATGAGCTGGTGCTGGAGCTGTTGTCCTACAGCCGCCTGCAAAACCCGGCGCGGCTGCCGGAGCGGGTCGAAGTGTCGCTGGATGAATTTATCGACAGCATCCTCGGCAGCGTCGACGAAGAACTGGAATCCCCGGACATCGTTATCGATGTGCTCCTGCACGGACAACTTGAGCGCTTCACCCTCGACCCAAGGCTGACTGCCCGCGCCATACAGAACCTGCTGCGCAATGCGATGCGCTACTGCGAAAAACGCATCCAGATTGGTGTGCAGGTGTGTGCCAAGGGGGCGGAAATCTGGGTGGACGACGATGGGATCGGTATTCCGGATGAGGAGCGGGAGCGGATTTTCGAACCGTTCTATCGGTTGGATCGCAGTCGGGATCGGGCCACTGGCGGGTTTGGTCTGGGGTTGGCAATCAGTCGTCGGGCGTTGGAAGCTCAGGGCGGTACGCTCACCGTTGAAGCGTCGCCGCTGGGTGGGGCACGGTTTCGGTTGTGGTTGCCCACCTCAGCCTGACGCGTATCAGCTCAGTACGCGAATCGGTTCTCCCGCAGACCACGCCTGAATATCCTCGATCATCTGCGAGAAAAACTGCTGATAGTTTTGTTGGCTGACATACCCGACGTGCGGCGTGGCCAGCACAGTGTCCAGGGTTCTGAACGGATGATGAGGTGGCAAGGGTTCCTGCTCGAAGACGTCCAGCGCAGCACCGGCCAGTCGCCGTTTCTGCAACGCCTTGATCAACGCCGCCTCATCGACGATCGGGCCACGGGCAGTGTTGACCAGCAGCGCCGAGGGCTTCATCCAGTCCAGCGCCTGGGCGTCCACCAAGCCGCGGCTACGCTCGCTGAGCACCAGATGGACCGATAGCACATCGGCCTGTTCGAACAGTTCCTGTTTGCTGACGCAGGTCACGCCGACTTCGGCTGCGCGTTCGGCGGTCAGGTTCTCGCTCCAGGCAATCACCCGCATGCCGAACACCTGGCCGAACCGGGCAACGCGAGTGCCAATGCTGCCCAGCCCCAGGATTGCCAGGGTCTTGCCATGCAGGTCGCCGCCCAGGCTTTGCTGCCATAAACCGGCTCGCAGGGCGTTGGCTTCAACCACCAGGTTGCGGGTCGCCGCCATGATCAACGCCCAGGTCAGTTCCGGCGCGGCGTGCTTGTAACTGTCGGTGCCACAGACCTGAATGCCCTGCGCGGCGGCGGCTTTCAGGTCCAGGGCGGCGTTGCGCATGCCACCGGTGACCAGCAGCTTGAGATTCGGTAAGCGCCGCAGCAAGTCCTCATCGAACCGGGTGCGTTCGCGCATCACGCAGATCACTTCGAACTCGCCCAGCCTTGCCGCCAGGGTGTCGTTGTCGCCAGGGTAGTCATGGATGAAACTTACCTGGCCGATGGGCTCCAGCACCGACCAGTCCACCACGTCACGGGCCACGTCCTGCCAGTCATCAATCATCGCGATCTGCACTGTCATCGGCTTTACCTCATCAATGAACGGGGTTGGTATTGTTCAGCCAAGCGAGCAGGGCCTGGTGGAATTGCGCCGGTTCTTCCATTTGCGGCGCGTGGCCCATGCCGGGGAATTCGACCAGCGTTGACCGGGGAATCAGTTTCGCCACCTGCTTGCCGAGGACGTCGTAGTGACCGAGTTTCGCCTTGACCTCGGGCGGTACGATGTCGCTGCCGATGGCCGTGGTATCGGATGTACCGATCAGCAGCAGGGTCGGCATCTTCAGGTCCTTGAACTCGTAGTACACCGGTTGGGTGAAGATCATGTCGTAGATCAGCGCCGAATTCCACGCCACCTGCGTATGCCCCGGTCCTTTGTTCAACCCGGCGAGCATGTCTACCCAGCGATCGAATTCCGGCTTCCAGCGGCCGCCGTAATAGGTGTTGCGTTCATAGGTGCGGATGCCGTCGGCGGTGAGTTTCAGCTCGCGCTCATACCATTGATCGACCGTGCGATAGGGCACGCCGAGCGCTTTCCAGTCTTCCAGGCCGATGGGGTTGACCAGGGCCAGTTGTTCGACTTGGTCGGGGTATTGCAGCGCATAGCGCGTGGCGAGCATGCCGCCGGTGGAATGCCCGAGAACACTGGCCTTTTGAATGCCCAGGGCCTTGAGCAATTGCTGGGTGTTGGTCGCCAGTTGCTGGAAGCTGTACTGATAATGGTCGGGTTTGCTGGAGGTGCAGAAACCGATCTGGTCCGGGGCGATGACCCGGTAACCGGCTTCACTCAGGGCCTTGATCGAACTGTCCCAGGTGGCACCGCAGAAGTTCTTGCCGTGCATCAGCACCACGCTGCGTCCGTTGGCCTTGCCGTTGGCGGCGACATCCATGTAACCCATTTGCAGGGATTTGCCCTGGGATTCAAAGGCGAAATGCTTGACCGTGTAGGGGTATTCGAAACCTTGCAGCTCCGGCCCGTATTCCGGGCCTTCGGCGTGGGCGATGACAGGCAATGCAGCGGTCAGTAGCAGGCTGGGCAGCCAGCGGAAAGGGGTGAGGGACATGGGCGAGCTCCATTGGAAATCGGCCGATGCTGGATCGGCATGATTAGGGCGACATTAAACACAGGCAATCGCCGTGGCTAATCGTTCAACCCATCCAGCCCACTGTGGCCATGGCCAACACACCATAACGGGCGCCTTTGGCGAGGGTCACGATCAGCAGGAATCGCCCCAGCGGCTCGCGCATCACGCCGGCCACCAAGGTCAGCGGATCACCGATCACAGGCACCCAGCTCAGCAGCAACGACCAATGACCGTAACGCTGATAATGCACCCGGGCTTTTTCCAGATGGCGCGGGCTGACGGGAAACCAGCGCCGATCATGAAACCGCTCGATACCGCGTCCCAGCCACCAGTTCACCAGCGACCCCAGGACATTGCCCAATGTCGCCACGGCGAGCAGCGACCAGAGCCAATACTTGCCGCTGAGCAACAGCCCCACCAACACCGCTTCGGACTGCAAGGGCAGCAAGGTTGCCGCACCGAATGCGGCAAAGAACAGCCCGATGTACGCACCGAACATCAATGGGCCGGGTAGTCCGCCACCACCATGTCGGTGCCATCTTTCTTCAGGCCGATCACTTGATACGCATCACTCATGCCGTCCATTTCCATGCCGGGTGAACCCATGGGCATGCCGGGTGCGGCGACACCCAACAGATCGTCGCGCTTGCTCAAGGCCAGCACCTGATCGGCGGGGACATGACCTTCAACGAATTTGCCGTTGATCAAAGCGGTATGACACGACGCCAGACGTGGAGGCACGCCGTGCTGTTGCTTGAATTCGCTCATATTGGCTTCGACGTGATCGTCGACTTTGAAGCCGTTGGCTTCCAGATGGCTGATCCATTTTTTGCAGCAACCGCAATTGGCATCGCGGTGAACCTCGATCGGGATCAGGTCGGCGGCCTGGGCCAGGGAGGAAATGAACAGGGCGCTCAGGGCGACCAGACGCAGGTGGGTTCGCATGGGGGATCTCGTCTCGAATAGCGGCCAAAAAATGCATTTTGACCATTCTAACCAGTATCGAGGCAGGAGATTGTTTCGAAGTAATACGAGTTTCAGCCGCCGCACATTCTTTGTAGCAGCTGCCGAAGGCTGCGTCCGGCTGCGTAGCGTCGAAAAATCACACTCCCAATGGATAAGCCAATGAAACAGGGCGCTTTTCCGCTTGTATCGTAAATGTACGAGAATTGTAAAAAACCGGAATAAATAGTTGGTATGGCAAGTGGCCAGGCTGATACTCGCCCGCTCTAATCCAGATTAAACAAGGAGCTTTGTATGGTCGCCTCACACGGATGTCTGTTTCAGATAGCGCAGTCGGGAGTTCGGTCATGACTATTGGCTATACCGGTGCCTGGACTTCCAAGGCAGGTTTGCTGGTCAAGGACACAGGCGCTGGCAAGCCTGTGACGCACAGCGCCAGGGTCAAGCAAATGCTGGCATTGGTGGGAAGCGATCCCAGTGCGCTCAACACGAAGTTGATGGATGAGCAGAAACTGCACAGAAACATCAAAGGCTTCGATCCGGAAAATGTCACCGCCAAACAACTGGGCAATCTCAGTGCGTTCTTGAAAGCCAAAGGACTGATTTCTGATATTACTTCAATGACCTTAATGAATGCCGGTGACAAGTTTGACCGGTTCGGAATACAGAAAGACCCGGATGCGAAATTCAATGCACTGGAGTATTTCGCCACTCAACTGGACACCATCCAGAACAACAGCATCAAGGGTGACAAGTACGCTGCGGGACTGATCCCGGAATACAAGAAAGCGATCTACGTACTGCAGAATTTACAAGCTTATGGCAAGGGCAACGGCACATCAGTGCCTACCGACAAGGGCGTCAGCTCAAAGGCGTGACGGTTTGTCCTGGCCCACTCAACTTGTCGAATGGGCCAGGTGTCGGTTACCGGTCAAGTAACTCCATGACTTCTTCCGGATAACGTAAACCCGCCGTGGCATTGGCCGGGAATATCGCTTCCAGTGCTTGCAAGTCTTCGCCGCTGAGCTTCACATCCAGCGCGGCCACATTTTCTTCCAGGTATTTACGCTGTTTGGTTCCGGGAATCGGGATAACGTAATCACCCTGAGCCAGCACCCATGCGAGCGCGAGTTGGCCGGCGGTCACGCCTTTGTCTGCGGCCAGGTCCTGCACTTGCCGCACCAACAACAGGTTTTTGGCGAAGTTTTCGCCTTGAAAACGTGGGCTGAAGCGCCGGTAGTCGTCTGCCGCGAAATCATCAGGGCTTTTCAGCGCTCCAGTGAGAAAGCCACGGCCCAAAGGGCTGTAAGGGACGAAGGCTATTCCCAGGCGCTGACACGCGGCCAGACAACCGTTTTCCTCCTGATCACGGCTCCATAACGAATATTCACTTTGCAGCGCACTGATCGGATGAACCTTGTGCGCGCGCTCAAGTGTTGCGACCGAGGCCTCGCTCAAACCCAGGTATCGAACCTTGCCGGCTTTCACCAGGTCGGCCATGGCACCGACGGTTTCCTCGATGGCCACCTGCGGATCGATGCGGTGCTGGTAATACAAATCCAGAGTCTCGACACCGAGACGCTTGAGGGTGCCGTCGATAGCGACGCGAATGTACTCCGGTCGGCCATTGACGCCCCGCGCAACCGGATTGGCCGGGTCGCGAACGATCCCGAATTTGCTGGCCAGAAACACCTGGTCTCGCTTGCCGACGATGGCTTTGCCGATCAGTTCTTCGTTGGTGTGCGGGCCGTACATGTCGGCGGTGTCGAGCAGGTTGATGCCCAATTCCAGCGCGCGATGCAGTGTGACCGTGGCTTCGCGGACGTCCACGCCAGTCGTGTAGAAATCGGTCATGCCCATGCAGCCCAGACCCATCGCGCTGACGAGTGGACCGTTTTTGCCCAGTTGACGTGTTTGCATTGAAATCAGCTCCCTGTGAAGTGAAGTCCATTGTTGATCTCGACAAAAACAAGATAAACCGGCTAAAACTGCTATCACTGTTCGTAATTTCTAAATAATCAGCCGGTAAGCAATAGCCATGGACCGTTTTAATGCGATGCGCGTGTTCACTCGAATCGTCGAACTGGGCGGTTTTGCCAAAGCGGCGGATAGCCTGCAATTGCCCCGTGCCTCCGTGACCATCCTGATCAAACAGTTGGAAGCGCATCTCGGTGTGCAACTGTTGCAACGCACGACGCGGCAGATCAGCCTGACGCTCGACGGCGCGGCCTATTACCCTCGTTGCGTGCGGTTGCTGGCGGATCTGGAGGAAACCGAAGCGGTGTTCAGCACTGCACGCAATAACCCCAAGGGGCTGCTGCGCGTGGACATGCCGGCGGGCGTAGGGCGCTTGATAGTGATCCCGGCGTTACCGCAATTCACTGCTCGATATCCTTTGATCGAGCTGGAAATCGGCTTGAATGACCGGCCTGTCGACTTGATACGCGAAGGCGTCGATTGCGTGCTGCGGGGCGGCGACTCACTGGATGATTCACTGGTGGCGCGGCCGTTGGTCATGCTGGACCAGGTCACGTGTGCCAGCCCCGATTACTTGAAGCGATTCGGAACGCCTCAGTGTCTGGCTGACCTGGAAGGCCATCAGATGGTGGAGTACTTCTCCAGCAACAATGGCAAGCGTTATGGGCTGGAGTTCATGGTCAATGATCAGGTTCAGCTCATTGATTTGCCCAAGCAAGTTTCGGTCAACAGCGCCGATGGTTACCTGGCCGCGTGCGAGGCGGGGTATGGTCTGGTCCAGGCCCCGTCTTACCACGTAGCGCGCCAGTTGAGCGAAGGCCGTTTATGTGAAGTCCTCAGTGCGGTGCCGACACCGGGCATGCCGCTGACCGCGCTTTACCCGCCACACCGCCAGTTGTCCCGGCGGGTGAGGGTGTTTGTCGACTGGCTGGTAGAGCTTTGCGCGCAGCCGGGCAATGACTTTTATCGAAAAGCCTCACGCGGCTGAGCGGGCTCTGTTCAGCGCTTCGGCGCTACTCTGCATGTTGGTGTTTTGCTGTAAATCGTCATGCAAGCGTTGCATGTGCGGGCAATGCAGGTCGAGGTGTCGAGACTGCGCCCCTCGATGAAACAGTGCGAACCACCCCTGGGCACTGGAGGTAGGCGTCAGCCCGGTAAAGGTGAAACCAAGGGCCGCCAGATTGCGAACGTCCTGGGCAAAGTGCCGTGACAACTGAAGTTTGGCCGAGATCAGCCAGTGCCTGGGCAATTGCCGGACCTGCTCAAGCAGACGTTTGGTCAAACGCTGAATGACCATGTCGAATCTTTTATGGTGTTGCTTGAGTTGCAAGGGCAGGGAAGACAACGGCGTCATGTCCGCATGAGTCCCGAACACAGCACACAAGTGCTGCATAAACCCTCGGCAGCTTTCAGGCCATGGGATATCGGGAAGTGGACGCGTTTGCCCTTCGACTACATGGCAACCCATCACGATGGTTTCCGGCAGCGGCTCGGCGAAGGGCGAAGGGACGTAGTCAGGTAGCAAACCCGTGCTGTGGAAGCCGATGCTTGCAGCCATGCGTTGCGTGTAGGGATGGTGTGTCACTTGTTTGATCGAGACGCTGTTGAACCCCATGGAACCTGATAGCGACAACAACTCCCGACCCAGACGGGTCGCGATGCTCTGCCCCTGCGCGGCGGGATGTACCACGCTGAGGGCCAGTTCGGTGGTGTCCGCAGGTGTGTCATGACACAACGCGGCATGCCCTAGAACGCGTACGTCGTCCACCGCCAGCATCGACTTCCAGCGTCCCTTGGCATTGTGCTGATCGATCATGTTCGGCAAATACACATCCGGCTGAACGTAATGATCGCCATAGACCTCGCGAAACAACTGGCTTACGGCACGTGCGTCGGAGGGGCGATAGGGGCGAAAAACCAAATGCGGCATCATGCGGGCTCCGACAATGGTGCGTCATACACGCGCAGGTCCTGGACCCGCAATTGTTTGCCGGAGCGTGGGTGAAGCTTCAATGCGGTGACTGCACAAGACAACACTCGCAATTCCAGCAGACCCTCGCGGCTCAACTCCTCGATGGCGGGATAGTGTTCAACCAACGCCTCGTACAACGCTCGGCACACCGGTACGGTGGCCATCGATAGCGTTGAGGGAACCCACTTCACACTCAAAATATCTTTGTATCCGTCATGTTCGATCAGCAATTGCCATTGGTCGTTGTGGGCAATGCGCTGGACGATCTGCTGGATGTCGTCGATCAGCAGCGACAGCACGCCGACGCGCACTCGCTGGCTGTGCACGCTACGTCCCTTGAGGGCGAATTTGCGATTTGGGGCTGAGCCGGGCTCGCGCCAGCACGCGCGGTCGCCCACTGGATAACGCAGCAGTGGCATGAGCCGGCGGGTCAGACTAGTCACCACCAACAATCCGGTGCGATCGCATTCTTCGATGACTTCGCCGGTGAGTTCATCGATGATCTCGAGCAAGGTTTGTGGTTCAAACACCCGATGCTCGCCCAAGGCGCAGTCGCGAGCGCTGGCCCCGATAAGGCCGGCATCTACGCTGGCATAGCCAATGGACGCGATGCGCACGTTGGGAAATACGTCGGTGAGGATTGCTACCTGCTGGGCAAACAGGCTTTCGCCGCCATACAACAACGTCTCAACCCCGCGCAGTACTCGCCGATGCTGGTTCAGGTAGGCAGCGAATCGCAGCAGCTGTGCCGGGACGCCGACCAGCACGTTGATCCGATGCTGATCAATCGCATCGGCCAGTGCGCCCAGCTCCGCGTGTCCAGTAAACGGAAACTCGCAGATCGATCGCCTGACGTGTACCAGGGAGTCGTGGATGAACAGAAAGCTGGCATAGAGATCTCCGGAAAAGAACAGATTGGCGACACGGTCGCCGTCATTCAGTTGTGAGGAGAAGCTTTCTCCAAATGTACTGACCAGTTCTTGCCATTCGCTATAGGTGTAAACGGACAGTTTGCCCTGGCTGGTCGATCCGCCGGTTTGAAACACCAGCGCGTCGTCGACCTTTGCGGTCAGGACCGGCCAATGATTCAAGTCATGGCTGTCAGACCAATAGTCCACAGCGTTGGTCAGCGGTATATCTTGCAACTTAATGCCCTGCGACGGTAAGTGTTCCAGTTGCTGGCGGTAGAAGTTTGAATGTTGTCGTATATAAGACAGCAGTTGTTCGAGTGAATAAGTCGATTTCACTGGATTCTCTCTTTTCTATCAGGCGTCTAGACAGTCGGAAAACAAGTTGTGAGTAGTTCTCGGTATTTTTATTTTCTTTTATCAATAACCAACGGTGTTTTGCCGCTGTGTTTATTCCGAGTGAATGCTTGTTCCTTGCATGTTTGAACTTCAACAATTAACAGGTTGGCGTTCACGGCGTTTGCCAGCGCTTGATCGTTCAATAAGGCGCGGCGGACCTGATCGGCGTCTGCATTCGACAAAACTGTCAGCCGCTCGACGCCATCTGGGCTGTGGTCGAGAACTATCTGCATGGGCGCGCCGACGCTATCGTGCAGAGCCGACGGTGAAATGAATTCCGTGCCCATTCGCACCAGTTTGCCGTGGCGCTGGAGCAGTTCGAATCGGGGTGAGTCCAGCCCGCACGGACAGGCTCCGGGCATCCAGCGACCGGTGTCACCCACGTCATATCGGCGCACGGTCTGGCCTTGACGTGCTCGTGAGGTAAACAGCAGGCGACCGACCTCATTAGCCTGGACCGGTTCATCCAGTTCGATCTGCACGATTTCCAGATGCTGGGTTTCGCACATCAAGTGAAACACCCCGTTCGCGGTGGCTGCGCACGCATGCCCCAAAGGACCGGCGTCGACGGAACCATAGATCGCCGAGCGGATCATCGAAACCCCGCAACTTTCCATGAGGCTCAGGCTGGTTTGGCCCGGGTGCTCGCCGCCGAGGAACACTTTGCTGATACCTGCGTACGCGCGAAGTCGGGCCTGCTCGCTGAAGAACAGACGATGCAAGGTGCTCGGCATGCCGATCAGCACGGTGACACGCTGGTCAACGATCAATTGGGCGATTTCGCTGAAGTCATTGTCCTGGGGCGCCCCCATGGGGAAATGTGTGACGCCCATCTGCTCCAGTATTTTGGTAAAGCTGAGGAACCCCCCGTACAGGCTGCCGCCGTAAAACAGGTTCATGACCCGGTCCTGTGCAGGATCGAGGCCGGCGGCGAACAGGCCGTCTGCCGCTGCGCGCATCTGTCGTTGAAAGTCGCGATAGCTGAAGCCGGCGAGGGCGGGAGTGCCGCTGCTCCCTCCCGAGCGGAAATACAATTGCGCTGCGGCGCCCATCGGTTGGGTCGTGAAGGCGTTTTTGTCCATGATCGGCGCATCGGCAATGTCAGGGGCCGGTGGGACCGGGTCGAGCGTCGCCCGGCCCGGCAAAACATCCGCCGACAGGCTCACCGAGAGGCGGCGACTCAAACGCGTCAACGCGTAAACGCCATCATGCGGCTCACCGGCGTAGCCATCATGAATCCCCGGGCAAGGCGCAATACGGGTGACGCCAGCGTTGACCAGTGTTCGCACAAGTCCTGGCGTTTCTGTCGCAGAGCAAATCAGTGCGCAGCTTTGCAGGACCGTGCGCCAGGGCAAGAGCGTCTCGGCGATCAAGTGTTGCGGCACAGGCTTGAGTAGCAGCGTACGAAACAGTGGCGATGGCGCGAGCGTCTGATGGTGTTCCCAGATGATCCGCCATCCATGGCCGGCCCAGACCTGGCCGCGTTGGTTCGCAAAACAGTAATCCAGTTGCGCCATGGCCGTGCGGGTGGTGATTTCGCACGCCTCCTGGTCCGTGGGTACCAGCGCCGGCCAGCGCGAGGCACGGCGCGTGAAGGCTTCGCTCAAACGCTCGCCCAGGTCTTGCAGAATGGCCGGATCATTGCTGTCCACCAGCACCCATTGCGGGCTGGAACACGCTTGTTGATCCAGGCTGCACACTTCATCCACCAACGCATCCAGCGCCGAAGGGCTGGCCGCGTCAGGCGACAGATAAGCGAAACTGATCCTGTGCCCCCAATCGATCCAGCGACATCCGGCGGGGATCTGCTGACGAATCGCCGTGAGTGCCTTTTCACCGCCCCAGGCTGACACGCCATCGGCCTGAGTGCAGAGTTCGGCTATCAGGGAAGTGCCCACGGGCAGTACCGCGACGAACTCGGCAAGCCTGCCGCTGGTGTCGCACTTCACAAATTCAGCCAACAACTTTGCAGTCAAACCCGCATCGCTGGCGCTGGGGCGTAACCAGTTGATGTTACCGGCCAGCAGGCTTTCGAGAACCGCGCAGAACGCCAGCATCGGCGCATTGCCCGGCGTCACATGCACCACCAGTCCCAAGGGGTGCCAGCTTTCAAAGTGTGGCTGCCGGTAGTCGATACGTCTCAGCGAACGGGGTTGCGAACCCAGTTCTCGCTCAAGCTTTGTGCTCAGGTTGCTGCGCTGGCAGAACTCGCTCAGCCCCTGACATTGATCGTCGTCCAGAGGCAGGTTCAGGCTGCGAGTCTGTAACTGCGCGGCGAAACGAGCCGCGGCTTCAATGACGGTCTCGCTGTCGATCGGTGCAGAAAGCAGCCCGGGCAATTGTTTTCGAAGGCTGTCGAGGGCGCTTTGCGGGGTAACGTCGTCACGCAGTTGGCCATTGATCAGGTACATATCAAGCCCCTCCCAGCAATTCGGAAGCCGCCATCGCGCAACTGCGACTGGCGGTGGTGCCGGCACGCCCGTGCAGCTCGAACCAATCGGTGCTCAGGCCGCATCCGCAACTGGCGCCGGGGTGTAATGTCGCCAGGTCGCCCATGACCACCGCGTGAGCAGGGCTTGACGAAATGTACGGGGAGACGAATTCCAGCAAGCCGCGCTGGCCGTATGGCTGGACCGTGAAATCGGATGGGTTGCGCACGAAAACCTTCGAATAAACGGGGGCATGAAAATGATGACGGGCACACTGGATATAGGGCACGGCATGCTCGACGGCTCCGTAACCATCGCGACAGCGGGACAGGTCGACACCCAATTGCCGATTGATTCGGGCGTACAACTCAAGCAATGGAATCTCTTGTGCTGCCTGGGTTTTCCAGCCACCCCCCAAAAACACCAATGACTGAGCTGGAAGCTCGAGATTCGGTGCGCCGGTGTCTTCCATGTGCTGTAGCGCATGGGAAAGAAACGCAGGAAATCCAAGAATTCGCACGGGCAAGCCCTCGTCGGCAAACTCCTGCAAGGCGCGAATCACGCCAAACAGGTCGAACTCGTGACCTTTGGCCGTCCGGCGCAATCCGTAGACGAGCCGATTGACGGGCGCATAGCTGCACAGAAACTGGTCGGTGTAAGCGGTGCCCAAGGTGATGGCAGCCTCGGGCTCGTAGCTCAGGAGCAAATAATTGCAGGGGCTGTGCGGCGTATCCCAGCCGTAGTGCCGGAAAATGTGGCTCACCATCCCTTGAGCCGCCGCCATGCTGCGAGAGTCATAGCGCATGCGACTTTTCTGGCCGCTGGTGCCGGATGAGGTCAGCTCCAGCGCCCCTTCGCCGGTAGGACCGAACAACAGGTGACGTTTAAAATAGTTGGCGAAAATCGGTGGCAATCTGGACCAGTCATCCAGTGTTTCGAGATCTTGGGCATCGAGCCCGTTGGCGTTCAGCCAGCGTTCGTAGCCAGGCGTGTGGTGACAATGAAACAAGCTGGTTTCCCCCATCGCCTGATCAAACAGTCCCTCAGGGACGGAATTCAGGCAATAGGGTTGCGTTAACGCGCAAAGCGCATCGGTGCGGGGTAAATGGATCATCAGAAGACCTGCTGTGGGGTGTCAGACGGCAAGCGGGATTTGAGAGCGCCGCAGAAACAGGCGCAGGGGCGCCAGGCTCAGCAGCCCCGCGATACCCGCCATCAAAGCGAAGGATTCGTGGCTGTCACCGGCACCGACGGCCGCAATAAGCGAGCCGCCGCCGCCCATGACAGCGATCGAGATCATACCGATCATGGCCGAGACCAGACCTTTGCTGTCATCGCTGGCGAACAGCGCAAGCCGGTACAACGCGGCATTGCTCATGCCCAGTCCCACGGCGTACAGCGCCAGGCAACTGATCAGCACGACGGTCGAACCGCCGTAGATGCTGACGGCGACTAACGCGATGAGGCCGCCGCAAAACGGCCAAAGCGCGTATCGAATCAGTTGTGGCAGTTCAACGTTGGCAATCAGTCGATTGAGGATCAGATTGCCGAGAATGACGGCTGTAAATACCGGGATTTGCCACAGGCCGTAGTGCAGCGTTGATAACCCCTGGTTGTGGATCAGCAAGAGCGGCGCCAAGCCGATCCAGGCAATCAACGGCAGGCTCATCACGCCCAGCGCGACAGCGGCGCACAGGAATCGCGGGTTAGTCAGCAACGCCGCATAGCGGCGTAGGGTGCCGTGCCATTCAAAGCGTACTGCTTCCAGTCGCTGACCGTCGTGGCGCAGGGTGCCCACGGTTTCCGGCATGAACAAATAAAGCCCGAGCCAGACCATCACGCCGCCGATACCCAGCAGTAAAAACAGCTCCCGCCAGGACAACCATTCCAGCAGCAGACTGCCGAGCAACGGCCCCAGTAGCGGGGAGAGCAACGCAACGTTCCCCAACAGCGCCATGATTTTGACCGCGTCGGCTTCGCAGAAAACTTCTTGCAGGGCCGGGTAGCTGACCGCGATGACAAACCCCAACCCCATGCCCTGAATCAGTCGCAAGCCATTGAACGCGGAAATGCTTTGCACCTTGAACGCGGCGGCGCAGGCCAGGGCGAATACCGCACAACCGATAAGCAACATCCGGCGGCGGCCGAAATGATCGGACAGCGGGCCAATAAGCCATTGCAGAAGAATGCCGCCGGCCAAATAAAGATTGAAGGCGTAAGGGACATGGTCGGGACTGGCATCCAATTGATGGGTAACGGTCAACATGCCCGGCATGATCATATCGCTGGCCATATAGGTCAGCAGTTCGAAAAAAGTGATTGCAAGGCAAAAGCCCAATAGATGTCGGGAGCTGATATTGATTAAAGGCTTGTGCATGGCGTCTCTTTTTTGCGCGAAGTTTAATATCGGGTCTTTTGCAACGCGCCGAGATTAATCACGGAACATGAATAGCTCCAATGAACTATTGAAACTCAAGGTTTCGATAGTTTTCGCTATGTTTCGATATTCCATTGATAGGAATAGGTAAATATGCCCGTACGAAAAATACTCGCGACAGGGCGGGCATTTATTTAGCAGTTATCGGATTGGGTATTTAGCTTACGAATGAAGGTTCAAATATCCACGTTATCGATGCTGGTAATACCCCGGCCCACCACGGTCGTAATGGTGATCGCCGTGGGGGAAAACGATGCAGCTGCTCAGGGCCAGGAGAGCGAGCAGGGGGAATCGGCAGTGCGATTCGACGGAACATTTCAAAATCCTCACGGGGCAATAAAGCCAAATCCAGTGATCGGCTGTAACATGAGACCCCGTTTTGTAGTGTCCTATCATCGGAGAAAGGTAGGGCTTGGCACGCGCTCTGATACAAATCGGATAATTTTTCAGGTTCAGGAACTCGCAATGACTCAGTCGCAACGTTTGAAATACTCGATTCTGATCTCGCTCGTGGTGTTGGGGATCATGTTCGGACTTTCGTATCTGCAAAACGCAGGTGTCATCAGCGAGAAGCTGTTTCAGTACATCGCCATCGGCGTGGCGGTGATCGTGGTGGTGGTCAATGGCGTGATGCGCCGCAAGGTCAAACCCTGAACGACGCATCTTGCGCGGATCACTCGCGATGAAGAATGGCTGCAGCGTGCGGATGCAGGCTGTAGCTTTTGTCCGGATTGAGCGTGATCACGCCTTCGCTGCACAAGCGTTTCAACACTTCCCGCACACTGAGAAAGGACAGGGGAATACCCAGCTCCAGCAAGTGGCTGTGCACGCCGCGCACGCCGAGGCTACGGTCGCTTTCGGCGGCAGTCAGCAAGGCGTCGATGACTTTGAGGCGGATCAGGCTGGTTCGCAGGCCAAAGCTCTTGAGCAGCAACCTGATCCGCTCGTTGCCATTGCGCTCAATGCGTTGACCAAAAACACCGGAGCCCATGGCGGAGCCCTTTGGCGCACTGCTACCGTCCGTTGGCAGTTGCGAGTTGTACATGCAAAAACTCCTTTTTCGAGCCGGCCAGGAAATGTGATGGGTGCTCTCATTCAATAAGACGTACGAGCGGGGCAAATAATGAAGCCCCGAATGTAGAAATTTTGTCGCCATCACGTCAGCGCCCCGTGAGATGCCTGTGAAAAGCGCTTTCATGGCCTAAATTTTTTGTCAGCGGTACTCGATATTTGCAGGTTCGTGACCTTCGATGACTAAGGGCCACCAGAAAGGTGGCCGCACAGTAACGCTGAAGATGCTGGAGCGAGAAAAAGCAGGCCGCACCCCGCAAAAGGGGGCGGCCTTCAGCTTTTTGGGGGGTGTTGCGCAAGGGAGTTGAGGACCGGATTGCCATCCTTGTTGCGGGTCAGGTAGACCGGCAATACCTTGGGCAGGGAAGCCACCAGGTTGTCGAGCTCCTTGATGTTGTAGATGCCGCCGATGCGAATCGAGCCGGTACTGCTGTCGGCCACCATCACCGGTTTGCTCAAGTAGCGATTGATCAATGGCAATGCATCGGTCAACGCCAGATCATCGAGCACCAGTTTTCCGCTGCGCCAGGCCAGTGAGTTGTCATTGTCGTAGGTCTGACTGATCCGCGGAGTGAAGTCGCCGCGTCTATAGCTCGCCTGCATTGCTGGTTCGAGGCGCAAACCGTCACCCGCAACGGCGTCGTTACTGCTCACCAGCACCGAACCTTCTATCAGGTTCACGCGTACCTGATCTTCATACATCCAGACGTTGAATCTGGTTCCGGTTACCCGAATCCTGCCTTCGGCCGCTTTGACAATGAAGGGGTGTTCAGTGTCATGGCTGACGTTGAAGAAGGCTTCGCCTTTTTTCAGCGTGATCCGACGTTGATCCTTGTAGTTGCTGAACGTCAGCTCACTGCCCAGGTTCAGTTCCACCTGACTGCCATCGCTCAGGGTGACCTGGCGGACATTGTCGTTCGCTTCGAAATGTTGATAGGAATTGGGCAGCCAGCCCAGGTTCCAGCCGCTATAGGCCGCCAGCGGCAACGCCACGGCACAAACCGCGGCGGCGATACCGAAGGTGCGCCAAGGCGTTGCAGGTTTGGCGCGGACCATCGGGACTACGGTGGCTGGACGGGGCAGGTCCCCCGCGACATCCCAGATCTCCAGCATCGCCTCGTACTCGAACGCGTGAAGCGGATGAGCGTCATGCCATTGCTCGAATGCCAGCCGCTCTTCAGCGGTGCAATCGTTGGCGTGCAGACGCATGCACCAATGCGCAGCGGCATCGGTGATTGCGTCATATTGGGCTTGCGAGAGTGAGTTGTCGGTCATTGACCCATCCTGATTTCCCGCATTCTAACCTTGAGGGGAAGTCTGCGAGAACAACCGTCATGGCAATTGCCCAGCAAATCGGTCGTTATTTTTCTGATTCACGGGGTGCTGGTATGCAGTTGGCGCCCCATTTGGCTGATGAGCCATGAAACGCTGTCGGCGTTACCGAGTTGCACCTTGAGTCTGACCAATGGATCACGCTTGAAGATCTTGCGGGCAGCGCTCAGGTTTTCTCCGCCGGTCAAGGTCAATATATGCGCCTTTACCCGATCAGTATTTTCATAGGAAGTGCTGCCTGGATCCTCCCACACACCAGTATCAGGATCCTCGGTCATGAACAGCTGGGTAAGGGGAGTCTTGATCGAGAGTGCGGTTTCCTGAAGCGTGGTCAACGCGTCCTTGAGGTCATTGGCAGTTGCACTGGCCTGTCCAATCAGATGGGGGAATGGCCTGCTGGAATCGAGGTAAGCGATGTCTTCGGTTTTGCAGACGATATGGGAAAGCTCATGAATAAGGGTGACTGCTTGAGCATGGGTTTTGATAGGGAAGGCAGGCTCGGAAAGATGTTTGCGGTAGAACTCGAAACCGGTGTCGAAGAACTTTTCGGCCAAATAGATTTTCCGCTTTGCATCCGTTGGAACAGTGAAACCGAATGTCGTTGGCGCGCCACTGACCAGCCTGCCGATTACAAAACGATTGGTTTTCGGCTTTCGGAGTGAGGGGTCCAACAAGGCGGTAAAAATGTCTCCCAAGACTTTTTCAAGCTGGTTCACATGCGCGGGCTGCACTTGCGGTACGTCAATTAAATCCATGATGAGTTGATGCACGGGAGTAACCGTGTTGTCGGAAGATTTCAGCAATTGCAGATTTTGAAAGCAGTTCCAGGCATAGGTGGTTGCCAGGTCCAGCGCTTCGTCAATCTGACGAGCCTTTTGCGGAAACAGTCTACGGATTTCGCTCATTCCATCGGCATCGACGTTCATGCTCTCCCAAACCGAATAGGCGGTGCGCAACCGATTGCTGATGCTGAAGCGGGGGGCTGGCGTTTCCCTATCCAGGACCCATTGTTTCGACACGTTCTGACTCAGCCGAGGACCGCGAACGTTGGTGTCGGCGATGCGCCAGTGTGTGCCGCGCTTTGTGACTGGATATACCTTCCCTTCAACCGGTGCGTAGGTTTTATTTGTCGTCGGATGGGAATAGAGGCCGAGACTTGAGTTTAATGTGAGCGAATTGAGGTCGACATCAAGGCTTTCATGACGCTTCAACTGCGTACGTTCGGGGGCTGTAATGGCGACTACCTGCCATTTGAAGCGGGTATCGGAAGTTTCTGGTGCCGGTGTAGTGGGCGTTGAAGATGGCTTCGCTTGCGATTCCAGCGACAGTCGCAACGTGGCGAGTTGTGCAATGCCGCTGATAAATTCCTTTATCGCCGCTCCCCATTTGTGCGTTTGAAGGTCTTCGGCGGACTGCTTGATGTCTCGGTAACTGCGCCACACCGTAATCGGGTAGGCAAGCTTGCCCATCAGGAACGTAAATGCCCCTTGCAGATCTTCACCCAGCACATGCTTGATGGTTGCCCACTCAGCCTGCTTGTTGTCATCGGCCTGACAACCGAGCAATCGTGCCAGTAAAGCGGCGTTGTCATCGAACAAGTGCCCGAACAGATTCCCCTTGATCGGGTTGGACGCCAGCGTCACCTCGGCAAGGCGGCTATTGGTGGTCTCCATCCTGTGTTCGAGCAGTATCCGATCAGGCTGCGGCAGGTTCATGAGTACCCAGTCGAGCAGATCGCCGCGTGTCTTCAGTTCATTCAGGAGCTGTGTTTCATTTTTATACTCTTTCACCCCGTACCCGGGGCTATGAGGCGCGACAAGGACCTGTGGCGCGGTGCTGTCGGCCGATGAGCCAATCAGATAAACGCCAGGCACCTTGACCGGTTGTTGACGCTTGATGCCCAGGAGCTCAAGTGGGCGGATGATCGCGTGGGCACCGTCGACTGCCGCGCGGGCGATAGCGTCGGGCATGTCCATGACTTGGCGTATCAGATCAAACCCCGTCTCGCTGAGGCGCTCCTGCAATTTTTCCGTGTGGGCGTAATGCATCAGCTGCCAGGGCAATTGCGTGTAAAAACGCTTCCTGCGGTCCTTGGCATTCGCCTGGGTGTCTGCAAAGGCTTCGTTCAGTGTCTTTTGTTGAAGTTCACCCAGCTTCAAGTTTCGTATCAGGTCTTTGATGTAGCTTTGGTCCATATCCTGGGGGATCGCGGTGTTATCGAGCGACACCAGTTTGAAATGGGTTTTGTCCAGATCCTTGAAATGGGTCAGGGCAAAATCGGTCAGGGTTTGGGTGCTGGCCGCAGACCTCGAGCGCTTGTCGATCTGTATCTGGACCTTATCTGGATCGATGTCGAACGTATCTGCCTTGAGTTGTTTTTCAAGTGCATCGTGCGCCGTGCGTGCCAGGGAGCGTATGCCAGTGAGGTAGTCCTGATCATCGGTCACGTTGTTGAGGTATTGCTGAAGCAACTCCCCGTGCAGTATCTGGTCTTGAATGGACGCCTTGGCCAGCCATGCCGGTAGTTTTTGCTGAGTGATCAGGGATTGGGCGATGTCCGTCGCGCGATCTGATCCGGTCATCGGTTGGCGCAATGCCACCAGCATCAGGAGATTGGCCAGGGGCGTCGCGGGAAGTTTCGTGGCCAGCGCACGGATGACGCACGCCTGGTCCAGCTGGACAAAGGGCTTTTGCACGTGATCGAGAAAATCCTCATCTATTCGCTGCAGCGGCGCCAGGGTGTAGCTCCGGCCAGCGACTCTCTCGCTGCGTCCAAGGTTCTCCAGAAGGGTGGTGCGATCGTCGGTGTCCTTGAGACGTCGATCCAGCTCGGTCAGCAATGGAGGCAATGCCTTGAAAGCTTCGAATCCCGAGGCTGGCGTCCACAAAATCGCCTTGCCTGAATGCTTCGGGTCCAGGCCTCCACGTTCAGTCAGCACAAAACAACTGGCCAGTTTCAACGTGGCTGTGGCCCCGCTTGCCTTCAATGCCAAGGAAAATACGTCCGGCAAAAAACCGTTCAATGCTGCCCGCTGCAAGCGTACCGGGGTATCAAGCACGGTGTTGATGATCGCCTGTTCCGTGGCACTGAGGGTGCGCATGACGGCGTGCAGTTTCAATTCGCTGCGCAATGCCGTTGACAGGGTTTGAGTGAAACGCGATTGCAGGCTCCCAAGCGAGGAGTTGAAGATACGCTGCACTTCGGCAATCGTTCGAGTGTTCGCGGGAATGACCGGCTGGTTTTCGAGCAGTAGCTCCAGCGGCTGCTTAACGGTGGAAAGAATGGCCAGATGCTCCTTGGCCGACTCGCCGCGAACGGCCGCTGGTTGCGCGCTCGGGCGCCGGTCTGCGTGTGTACTCCAGCGTCCTTCGGCATCGGCGGCCAGCAGTCGAGCGTCGATCAGTCCGCGGACATCCAATGCCTTGTCGAACAAGGCTCGGGGATCCTGCGTGCCTTCGCTTTCACGGTATTCGCTCAGCGCATAGGCCAGATTCTCGCGTTGCTTGCCAAGGATGTCGGTCATCAATTGTTCAAACACCGAGCCGATGATCGGTTCACCGACAATCACTTGTTCTTCCGGCTTCATTGAAAGAAACGTAGTGCGTTCGTCCAATGACAGAAAGTTGAGCAGCGTGTCTTCATGTCCTTGGCTTTTCAACATCTGCGCGACGATTTTCCCGACAGCGGGGAGGTCGCTCGTAGCCTCGATGCCTCTCGACGGGGTGTACAGAAAATCCAACGTGTCGCTGCTGCCGATCATCAGGGTGGAGGCGAGTTCCACGTATTGCTTGAAGGGGGCGGTGACACGGACTTTTTCGGCACGAAGCGGATCGTCGATGTCAGGTTCAAGGCTGAGATTCATCAGTCGCAGGTATTGCTGCGTCGTTAGAACACGTTGTTGGCGCTGTAGCAAAAGTTTCAGGTGAAAGGTATCGCGCAAACCCTCGGCAAAAAACTTCCCGCGTAACTGCCCATTGTTCATCGGTGTGTTCCAGAACGTCTTGAGCAGGTCTTGCAAGCGCGGGGTCAGCGTTTGTGTGATCTCTTTGACTGCGTTTTCCCAGGCCTGGTTATCGGCGGCGCTGCTCACATTGTGCAGGGGGTTGGAAAAAACTCTGGTATCGCCAGTGGGCCACTGATGGGTCAGGTAGTAATGCAGCAGCGTTTCGCTCAGTGAATGCGAGGAAAGCAATTGCTGGTCATCGCTTTCGATGACAAAGCTCTTAACTCGGGTAAGGCGCTGGTCCAGTTCGGGGAACGTTTCATGCAACGCGGTCTTGAGGGTTTCGTCCAGCATCGATTGCAGCGTTGGCAACTTGAGCAACTCGCCCATCATCGCCCTGATGTTCTGAGCCTGATTGCGTTCGAGGATGAGTTCCTGGTCCTGTAGCACCGCACCTTCGATGACTTGCGTGGTAATGCCCGGCGCAGTGGCGGCAGCCAAGGCGCTGCGTTGTTCAAGGGAAAGAAAGCGCAGCAGCTCACGCTTTCCAGTGGGCTGCGTCAGCCATTCCTGGAGTTTGCTTTTGAGGCTCTTGAAGTCCGCGAATTTGACCAGGCCTTTCCACGGTGTATAGAGCGTGATTTCCCCATCATTGGGCCGGCTCATGGAAAAAGCGCCGGCCAAGGGGATGCCTGACGCGTCAGGTACGCTCAGAAGCAACCGGTCGACGTGCATGGGCTCGCTATTGGCGATACGGGCCGCATGCGTTGCCAGATAAACAGCACTCAACCACTTCAAATCATCAAGCGTGAAGGACAGTGCCTTTTCGCGTTCACCGGGTTGTTCGGCTTTGGATGCAAGTTCTGCCTCGTCGAAAAAATACGGCAGTGGGGGAGTCATCATGGTTTTTCCTCGATGCGCTACGACCGGCGGGTAATCGCCTGTCGTTGGATTGAGGAAAAAACAGTACGGCCAGTGGCTGGCTCGGGTGCGGTACATATTGCTTGAACCGAACAGGCTGTCGAGACTTGACAGGACGCTGGTAGAACAGCGCTTAATCGACAACTGTTTTGGGTTGCCTTGCAACCTCGCTGCACCCTGTTGCCCGTACTCAAAAATAAAACTGGAGCTTCAGATGACCGCAACGCCCGAAGTGGCCGTCAGTTCGAACACTCAAACGCTCGATTTCGACGCGCTCGTTGTTTTGCTCGAGCAGATTTTTCAACGCCATGGCACCTCCGCCGATGTCGCCAGGACACTGGCCCTCAACTGCGCCGGCACCGAACGCGATGGCGCCCATAGTCATGGTGTATTCCGCATTCCCGGTTACGTGTCGACGCTCCAGAGTGGCTGGGTCAATGGCCAGGCCGTGCCAGTGGTCGAGGACGTGGCTTCGGGTTTTGTCCGGGTCGACGCGTGCAATGGTTTCGCCCAGCCGGCCCTCGCCGCAGCACGCGGGTTGTTAGTGGAAAAAGCCCGCAGTGCCGGCATTGCGGTGCTGGCTATTCGTAACTCCCACCATTTCGCCGCCTTGTGGCCGGATGTCGAGCCCTTCGCCTATGAAGGTCTGGTCGCACTGAGTGTGGTCAACAGCATGACCTGCGTGGTGCCGCACGGTGCCGATCGCCCGCTGTTCGGAACCAACCCGATCGCTTTCGCCGCCCCTCGGGCTGACGGCGCTCCGATTGTCTTCGACCTGGCGACCAGCGCCATTGCCCATGGCGATGTGCAGATCGCCGCACGCAAGGGTGAGCGTTTGCCGCCAGGCATGGGGGTGGACGGCCTCGGCCAGCCGACCCAGGACCCGAAAGCGATTCTGGAGGGCGGCGCGTTGCTGCCATTTGGCGGCCATAAAGGTTCGGCGCTGTCGATGATGGTCGAGCTGTTGGCAGCGGCGTTGACCGGCGGCAATTTTTCCTTCGAGTTCGATTGGTCGAACCATCCGGGGGCCAAGACGCCGTGGACGGGCCAACTGTTGATCGTGATCGACCCGAGCAAGGCGGCCGGGCAGAGTTTTGCCGAGCGCAGTCAGGAACTGGTCAGGCAGATGCACGGTGTGGGGCTCAAGCGTTTGCCAGGGGATCGACGTCACCAACAACGTGCCAAGTCCAGCACCGAAGGCATCCCGCTCGACGCTCAGACGTTGGCGAATTTGCGGGAATTGGCCGGGCTCTGAGTCCGGCATACTCTCGGTCTGCATAAAAACCGGGCATGAAAAAGGCGAGCTGCGTGCTCGCCTTTTTGCGGGTACTGATTAAAACGGGGGCGCTTAACGTCGACCCAGCAACAACCCGACTACCAGGCCGAAACCGGCAGAGATGGCCACGGTTTGCCACGGATGACCACCAATGTAGGTTTCAGTGGCTTCGACCGCAGGTTTGGTCCGGTCACGAACGCTGGTGACGGAGTCCCTAGCCTGCTGAAGTTTCTGGGCGATTTGCCCACGAAGTGTGTCCGCTTCCTCACCGACGAGCGAGGCGCTGCTTTTGAGCAGTTTCTCTGACTCTTCGATCAGAGCCTGAAGTTCGCTGAAGGCTTGATCCTTGATCTGTTCTTCGGCAACTTGTGCGGCGGTTTTCCGGGCCATTGAGGTACTCCTTGCAGTTAAATGGACAGTGAACAGTGGAGTGTGTCATCAGCGAAAAAGTTGCAGTGGATTTTCGCGTAGACCCAACCTTGACGAAAAATCCTGAGTCGGACATTTCTTCCTACAGTGTAAGATGTCGCCTATTTTACGCAGCAGGTAACTCCCATGAGCTTCAATCTGGCCGACAAACCCCTTGCCGAGCGCGCTGCGCTGGAAGATGAGAAATCCCGTCTGTTCGATCTCTGGCAAAGCAACCTGGGCAAGTCCAAGGGTGAAGCCGCGCGGTTGTTCGGTGAACGCGCCAAGCGCAAAGGCAAATGGGCCGAGTGGGTCCGTGCCGAACTGGATGGCATGTCGCCCCCGGAATTCGCCAATATGGTGCGCAGCGAAGTCAATCGCCTGATGGCTGCCAAGTAGCGCTCGCAAAACTCGCGACAATCGCTTCGCGCACTTTCAACACCACCGGATCGAGCAGCGTACTGGTGCGCCAGCCGAGTTCGATCGGGTATCGCGGCAACGCCAGAGGGCAGGGCAGCAGTGCCAGTCCGCTGAGCGCTGCAATGCTTTGCGCCGCATGGGCCGGAATGGTCGCCACGGCCTGACTGCCCTTGAGCAAGTGCGGCAACGCGGCAAAGTGTGTGGTCGAAGCGCATACCCGCCGAGCCAGCCCCAGCGCCGCCAGCCCTTCATCGGTGATCCCGATAAAGCCGCCCGACGACACCAGAATGTGCTCGCGGGCGACGAACTCATCCAGGCTCAGGGTCTGTTGACCCTCGGCCAGGCTGAGCGGGTCCGCCAGGCACAGATAGCCGCCTTCCCCCAGTACCTGACGGCTGAGCAAGCGTTCGGCAAACCCACCGGCGGTGATCGCCAGATCGATGCTGCGTTCCATCAACGCCTGGGCGACGATCTGACTGTGGGTCTGACGAAAGATCAGCCGCAGCTTCGGCGCGACGCGGGCGATTTCTTCAATCAGCCGTCGCCCATAAGCGATTTCGAAATCATCGGACATCCCCACGGTCACCGAGCGTCCGTCATATTGGTGGGCGGCCGGATCGACCATCGCCAGGCTCTGCCGGCATTTGTTCAGGGCATCGCTGACCACCGGTTTCAATTGATTGGCCTTGAGTGTGGGGGCGAGTCCGCGGCCGGTGCGTACGAACAACTGATCGCCATACACCTCGCGCAATCTTCGCAATGCCGCGCTGACCGCCGATTGGGTAACGCCCAGGCGCAAAGCGGCTCGGCTGGCGCTGGATTCCTCGTGGAGCGCTTCGAAAACTTTCAGCAGGTTGAGATCGACGGCGGCGATATTCATTTGGTTCATATCATTAAGCAGCAAACGGGGCTTTATTCATGATCCTTTGGCGCCGGAGAATGGGCAACCCCTCATTGCTTTCGGAGTTACTGCGATGCCCAAGTCAATCGTTGCTGCACTGCAAATCGGCGCCTTGCCCGGTGGCAAGGCCGAGACACTGGAACAGATCCTTTCCTGGGAAAACGCGATCATCGAATCCGGCGCGGCGCTGGTGGTCATGCCCGAAGCATTGCTTGGCGGTTACCCCAAAGGCGAGGGCTTCGGCACTCAGCTGGGTTACCGCCTGCCGGAAGGGCGTGAAGCCTTCGCCCGGTACTTTGCCAACGCAATCGACGTGCCCGGCGCGGAAACCGAAGCCTTGGCCGGGCTGTCAGCGCGCACCGGCGCCAATCTGGTGATCGGTGTCATCGAACGTGCCGGCAGCACCTTGTTCTGCACGGCGTTGTATTTCGATCCGCAGGCAGGCCTGGTCGCCAAGCACCGCAAGCTGATGCCCACCGGTACCGAACGGTTGATCTGGGGCAAAGGCGATGGTTCGACGTTGCCGGTAATCGACAGTCAGGTCGGGCGGATCGGCGCGGTGATTTGCTGGGAAAACATGATGCCGCTGCTGCGCACCGCGATGTACGCCAAGGGCGTGGAGGTCTGGTGCGCGCCAACGGTGGATGAGCGGGAAATGTGGCAGGTCAGCATGCGCCATATCGCCCATGAAGGACGCTGCTTTGTGGTCAGCGCCTGTCAGGTTCAGGATTCACCGCACGCCTTGGGCGTGGAGGTCGCCAACTGGCCGGCGGACCGCCCGTTGATTGCCGGTGGCAGCGTGATCGTCGGGCCGATGGGCGACATTCTGGCGGGGCCGCTGCGTGACAGCACCGGTTTGCTCAGCGCAGAAATCGATACCGATGACCTGGTCCGCGCCCGTTACGACTACGACGTGGTCGGGCACTACGCGCGCCCGGACGTCTTCGAACTGACAGTAGATGAGCGGGCCAAACCCGGTGTCCGCTTCAACACATAACCCCTGTGGGCGAGCCTGCTCGCGATAGCGGTGGGCCAGGCATCTAATGCGTTGAATGTGCCGCCGTCATCGTCGGAACGCCGCCCGGAGCAGGCTCGCTCCCACAGTTATTCGGTGTCCCCTGTCGGAGCGGGCTGCCCTCACCAGGTGCCGGTCGTCGACGTTGGCAGGCTAAGTTTGCCAGTGTCCACGAAACGCAGGGTGCCGAACACGCCGCCCGCGAGTTTGCCGCGCAGGACGTAGGGCAGGTTGTCGAGGGTTTGGGTTTTGCCCAGGCCCAGGGTCTGGCGCAGCACGGAGAACGCCGAAACACTCACCGGCACGGTCAGCACGGTTTCGGAAAAACGTGCAATCGAGCCCGATTGATCACTGACACCAGAAGCGAGCGGCTGGCCGTTGACTTCCAGGTCCAGGGCGACGCCGTTGTAATTGATGGTGGTCTCGTTGGGGTTTTGCACGCGTATTTTCACGGCAAAGCGTACTTCCATGTCCTGGCTTTGCAACGGCTCGAAGCCGACCACGTTGATGTTCAGCGGGTCGCGATTGGGCAGCAGGGCGCAGGCGCTCAGGGAAAGCAAAAGCAGGCAAAGGATAACGGTGTGGACACTGCGCATGAACGTGCTCTCTTAAAGAAAAGGCCGAACCGCCAGTGGCTCGGCCAGGAGCATTTCTAGCGGTTCAAGGGTGCGACAGCGGCAGGCGAGACGGGTTCACCCTTGGCCGGGACATCCGGGTTTTCCATGACCCGCAGGATCGAGGCTTCCGGATCGAAATCGTCTTCTTCCAGCTCGATGAACTCTTCAGGCAGGAAGATGTTGAGCACGATAGCGCACAACGCGCCGACGGTGATCGGCGATTCGAAGATGTTGTGCAGCGCCTTCGGCAACTCGCGCAACACTTCCGGCACGGCTGCGACACCCAGGCCCATGCCGAGGGAAATCGACACGATCAGCATGTTGCGTCGGTGCAGGCCGGCTTCGGCGAGGATCTTGATCCCGGCGACGGCGACGGTGCCGAACATCACCAGCTCAGCGCCACCGAGTACCGGTTTGGGCATCAGTTGCAGCACCGCGCCGATCATCGGAAACAACCCCAGCAGCACCAACAAACCGGCAATGAAGAACGCCACGTAGCGGCTGGCCACGCCGGTTAGCTGAATCACGCCGTTGTTCTGGGCGAAGGTCACCATCGGCATGCTGTTGAACACGGCGGCCATGGCCGAGTTGAGGCCGTCGGCGAGCAGGCCGGACTTGATCCGGCGGATGTAGATCGGACCTTTGACGGGCTGGCGGGAAATCATCGAGTTGGCGGTCAAGTCACCGGCGGCTTCCAGTGGCGATACGAGGAAAATCACCGCCACTGGCACAAACGCCACCCAATCGAAGTTAAAACCGTACTTGAACGGCACCGGCACGCTCATCAAGGGGACTTCGGGCAGGCTGGCGAAATCGACGTCACCCATCAGCCAGGCCACGAGATAGCCGAGGGTCAGGCCGATGACGATCGCACCGAGGCGCAGGAACGGTACATCGACCCGGTTCAACAGCACAATCGTTCCGAGCACCAGGGCCGCCAGGGCCAGATGACTGGCCGCGCCGAGGTCCGCCGCACCGAAGCCGCCGGCGATGTCGGTCATGGCGACTTTGATCAGCGACAAACCCATCAGCGTGATGATCGTGCCGGTCACCACCGGGGTGATCAGCATCCGCAATTTGCCGATGAACTGGCTCAACACTACTTCGATGAAGGCGGCGAAAAAGCACACACCGAAGATGGTCGACAGGATTTCATCGGTGCCGCCGCCTCGGGCCTTGACCATGAAACCGGCACTGAGAATCACGCTGATGAATGAGAAGCTGGTGCCTTGCAGGCACAGCAGGCCGGAACCGATCGGGCCGAAACGTCGCGCTTGAACAAACGTGCCGAGCCCCGAGACGAACAGCGCCATGCTGATCAGGTACGGCACCTCGCTTTGCAGGCCGAGGGCGCCGCCCATGATCAGGGTCGGGGTGATGATGCCGACGAAACTGGCGAGCACGTGTTGCAGGGCGGCGAAGACAGTGGCGGTCAGGTGCGGGCGATCGTCGAGGCCGTAAATCAGGTCGTTATTGCGCGAGGCAGGGGCTTTTTCGGAGGCGGTCATGGTGAGGTGCGTGCCAGAAGGCGGGCCGGGTCAAAAATGGAGGCGCAGGATGCCAGCAGCGGGCATCAAGGGCAAACGATACAGAAGTGATATACACAGAACCCGTGGCGAGGGGGCTTGCCCCCGTTGGGCTGCGAAGCAGCCCCTAGCATTCCTTCAGGCAAAACTGTTTCAGCTGATCTTGCGACTGCTTCGCAGTCGAACGGGGGCAAGCCCCCTCGCCACAAAAACTGTTCTGGGGCTTCAGGAGAACGCCGCGAGTAGATCCTCTTCAAAGGCTTTCTGTGCATCCCCCGGCACCTGGGCGCGATGGCGGGCCAGATGGAATGCCACGTCGAAACTCATATCGCCACGGCGCACGGCCCGCAGCAGTCCTTTGTCTTCCCAGCTGCGGGCAAAGTGTTCGGGTAAATAACCGACGTGCTTGCCAGAGAGAATGAAGGCGAGGGTGCCTTCGACTTGCTCCGAGCGCGCCGAACACCTCTTCCCCTGGAAGGGCTCGTCGCTGCGCAGGAAGCGGTAAGGGTGATCGACCCGATCGCAAGCCTGTAGCGCTTGATCGTCAGGCGCCTCATTGGTGAACAACGGATGGCCGGCGGCGCAATACAAGTGCTGGGTTTCGGTAAACAGTTCGCGGTAGTCAAAAGCACTTTGCACTTGTGAGAAATAGCCGATCGCCAGGTCCAGTCGTTGTTGCAGCAGCAAGCGTTCCATCTCGCCGGGCATGGCGCTGATCAATTCGATACGTACCGATTCGTCCCGTTCGCGAAAACGCCGGATCGCATCGGCCACCCGTTGCAGCACGGATTGATCGAGCGCTTCGGACAGCCCCAGCCGCACCTCGCCGATCAGGCGCCCGGCCACTCCATTGGATTGATGGCGGAAGGCTTCGATGGACTCGAACAGGCTGCGAGTTGCATTCAGCAGTTGTTCTCCCTTGGGTGTGATCTTGAAACCACCCTTGCCGCGACTGCACAGGCGATAACCGAGTCGGGTTTCCAGTTTGGCCATTTGCTGGCTGATGCTCGACTGACTCAAGCCCAGTTCCCCCTGGGCTGCACTGAAACCACCGCACTCCACCACGTTGACGAACAGACGCAGCAGTTGCAGATCGAGATCGTGGAGTTGGCTGAGCATCAAAACATTACTCCTGGATAAAGTCAGGATAACTAACTTGGTATTTTTCCAATGTATCCGACGACGCATTCTGCATCCACTTCATCTGGTCAGGTGTTCCGTCATGGCTCCCATGTTCAAGCTGTGTTTACCCGCGCTGTTCCTCGCCATGGCTGTATCGGCCCAGGCCGAGGAAAAAGCCCTGAATCTCTACAGTTGGTCCGATTACGTAGCGCCGGAAACCTTGCAGCGTTTCGAGCAGGAAACCGGTATCCACGTGCGCTACGACACCTTTGATTCCTCGGAGGTGCTCGAAACCAGGTTGCTCACCGGGGGCAGCGGTTATGACGTGGTCGTGCCGTCTTCCAGCGTGCTGGCCCGCGGATTGGCCGCCGGTGCCTTGAAAGAGATTCCCCACGAAGGCCTCAAAGGTTACGCCAACCTCGATCCGGATTTGTTGGAAAAACTCGCCGCCGTCGACCCCGGCAATCGCTATGGCGTGCCCTACACCTGGGGCACCCTGGGCTTGGGGATGAATGTCGTGGCGGTGAAACAGCGCTTGCCGAATGTGCCGCTCAATAGCCTCGATTTGCTGTTCAAGCCTGAGTACGCCAGCAAACTGAAGGACTGCGGCATTGCCATTCTCGATTCGCCTCAGGAAGTCGTCGGCCTGGCGTTGCATTACTTGGGTAAAGATCCCTACAGCACTGACAAGGCTGATCTGACAGCCGCTGAGGCGTTACTGCTTCAGTTGCAACCGAATGTGCTGTACGTCGCGACCGGTCGACAGATCAGCGATCTGGCCAATGGTGATGTTTGCCTGGCGCTGACCTACAACGGTGACGCCAGCATGGCCGCCGACCAGGCGCGCAAGTCCAATAAACCGTTCGAAGTGGCGTACCGGATTCCGAAAGAGGGCACGCTGGTCTGGCAGGACAACCTGGCGATCCCCAAGGACGCGCCTCACCCCGAAGCGGCCCGCGCCTTTATCGAGTTCATGTTGCGCCCTGACTCCGTCGCGGCGCTGACCAACACACTGTTCTTTGCCACGGCCAACCAGGCCGCAACGCCGCTGGTGGATGAGGCGGTGCGCAGCGACCCGGACATTTATCCACCCGCCGACGTTCGCGGTCTGCTGTACGCCGACCGCAGCATGAGCCTCAAGGACCTGCGCCAGCGCACTCGCTTGTGGACCACTTTCCGTAGCCGCCAATAAGCCAATAACAAGGAGCACCTGATGGACATCCCGATGCAAAACGATCAGGCCATGACCCGCGACAGCCTCTACGGCACCGCCGCAGAAAGTACCTACGCCGGTATCACTAGTTTCATGCGCCGTCGCTACAGTCGCGACTTGCGCGGCGCCGACGTAGCGGTCAGCGGTGTCCCGTTCGACACCGCCACCAGCAACCGCCCCGGTGCGCGTTTCGGACCACGGGGCATTCGTGCCGCGTCCACCGGGATTGCCTGGGAGCGCCATTGGCCATGGACGTTCGACCCGTTCGACCATCTGGCGGTGATCGACTACGGCGATTGCGACTTCGATTACGGCACACCGCAGTCGGTGCCGGAAAGCATTGAAGCCCACGCCGAACACATACTCAACGCCGGTAGCGCGATGCTGACGTTCGGCGGGGATCACTTCATCACGTACCCGCTGCTCAAGGCCCATGCGCGTAAGCACGGTCCGCTGTCGTTGATCCACTTCGACGCCCACAGCGACACCTGGCCGGACGAAGACGGCAAGCGCGTCGATCACGGCACGATGTTCTGGCACGCGGCCAAGGAAGGGTTGGTGGATCCGTCGCGTTCGGTGCAGATCGGTTTGCGCACCACCAATGACGATCACCAGGGCTTTCAAGTGCTGGATGCGCGGCAAGTGCATCGAGGTGGCGTTGATGCGATTGTCGAGGCCATTCGGGCACGGGTCGGTGATCACCCGGTGTACCTGACGTTCGACATCGATTGCCTCGATCCGGCTTTCGCTCCAGGCACCGGAACGCCGGTGTGCGGCGGCCTGAGCACGGTGCAGGCGCTGGAAATCCTCGGCGGCTTGCGCGGGATTAACCTGGTGGGGATGGACGTTGTGGAAGTGGCGCCGGCCTACGACAGTGCGGACATTACCTCACTGGCGGCGGCGACGTTGGCGATGGAAATGCTGTGCCTCTATGCCGCGAAGCATAAGGTCGACCGATAAAACGCGGTCAAAACTGTGGGAGCGGCGGTGCGGCGCTCCCACATTTAATCTGTGTCAGGCCACCGGGATGATCGGCAGATCCAGGGTTTCAGCCCCGGTAAATCGCGCCATCGACCCGGCAATGGATTCATGGGGCACGCCCATCGCCACACCACTGACCCCATCAAGCCGCGACAACTGTTCAGCACTCAATTGCACATTCAGCGCCCCCAGCGTCGCATCCAGTTGCTCACGGGTGCGCGAGCCGAGAATCGGGATCAGCGCAGTGGTCGAGCGCTTGGCTTTTTCCCGCAGCCAGGCAATGGCCACGTGCGTCGGGCTGGTGTCCAGTTCTGCGGCGACGGCCAATAAAGTGTCGAGCAGGGCGGTTTCACGGGCGCTTTTCTCGGCGTGGATCAGCATGCCGAGTTTGGCAGCGCGGTTGTCGCCATCGTTGGTGCGGTACTTGCCGGTGAGGAACCCGCCACCCAACGGTGACCATAACGTAGCGGCCAAGCCCAAGGCTTCGGCCATCGGCAGTTGTTCACGTTCGGCGGTGCGTTCGGCGAGGCTGTATTCCACCTGAATCGCCGCAATCGGCGAGAAACCACGAATCTCGGCCAGCAAATCTGCCCGAGCGATGCGCCACGCCGGGAAGTTCGACAGCCCGGCGTAATGAATCTTGCCGGCGCGTACCAGGTCGTCGAAACCGCGCAGGATCTCTTCCATCGGGGTCACGCCATCGCTCATGTGGGCCCAGAACAGGTCGATGTGGTCGGTGTCGAGTCGTTTCAGGCTTTCTTCGACGGCGCGAACCATGTTCTTGCGGTTGTTGCCGGTGTGGGAAATACCCGCGGCCGGCGTGGTCCCCAGGGTGTATTTGGTGGCGATGACCAGGCGATCCCGTTCCGCTGCGATGAATTCGCCAAGCATGGCTTCCGACTGGCCAGCCTGATAGCCGTTGGCGGTGTCGATGAAATTGCCGCCGGCCTCCAGGTAGCCATCAAAGATGCGTTTGGCTTCGTCGCGCTCGGCGCCATGACCCCAACCGGTGCCGAAGTTACCGGCGCCCAACGCCAGTTCCGAGACCCGCAAGCCGGTTTTGCGGCCGAAGACTTTGTAATGCATGGGATGACTCCTGAAGGAAAAGACGTGGGGTCGAATAGAAAAGTTTGTCGACATGCATTTAATATGATGTTGGTAATATTTTGCGTCAAGGCGCTTTTCCGTTCGCAAGAGGATGGCCGACCACCGGTCTGACTGCTACTGCCACTTTCTGACAGGTGCCTCTGCTAAGCTCCGACAACTTTTACGGACAGAGCCTGCCGATCGTGTCGCGTACCACTCGTTTACTGACCTTGTTGCAAGTACTGCGCGGCAAAAGTCGTCCGGTGACCGCGGCGACGCTTGCCGGCGAATTGCAGATTTCTGAACGTACGCTGTACCGCGACATCGCCGAACTCTCCGCCCTCGGCGCGCCAATCTACGGCGAAGCGGGGATCGGCTACGTGCTGCGCAGCGGTTTGTTTTTGCCACCGTTGATGCTCAACGCCGATGAAACCGAAGCCATCGTGCTGGGGTTGCGCTATGTGGATCAGCGCGGTGATGAGGTGTTGAGCAAAGCGGCGGCCGATGCGCTGGCCAAGATTGCGGCGGTATTGGCGCCCGAAGCGCTGGACGCGTTACGCAACCCGACGGTGTTGCCGGGACCGCCCGGCTATGGCTTTGCACCCAACGCCGTGCCGCTGAATGTGTTTCGCCAAGCCATCCGCGATCAGGCCAAGCTCCATATCGATTACGCGGACGCCAACCAGGTGCCGAGTCAGCGGCTGATCTGGCCGCTGGCCCTGGGTTTTTTGAACGAGGTGCGAATCATCGTCGCCTGGTGTGAGTTGCGCAGCGCCTATCGGACCTTTCGCACTGACCGGATCTCGGCGGCGAACGAGCAGGGCGAGCGTTATCCGGGGCGGCGCAGCGACCTGCTGCGCACCTGGCGCAAGCAGATGCAACTGGACGAAGCCGGGCGCTTCACTCCTGACAAGAACTGACACAGGCTTGTTTTAGCATGGCTGCAGAATCAACAAACAAGGAGCCGTAACCATGTCCAATCCCGCCTCTTCACTGGCGCCCGCCATCGCCGCCTACATTGCTGCCGCCAATGCCCGCGACACCTCACGGGTTGCCAGTTTTTTCGCTGAGGATGCCAATGTGTTCGATGAAGGCCAGCACCAGGTCGGCACTCACGCCATCGCGCAATGGATGCAAGACACCGCCCAGCGATACCAGCCACGGGTCGAAGTGCTCGACGTGCAACTGCGCACCGGCAAAGTGTTGGTGCATAACCTGATATCCGGAACGTTTCCGGGCAGCCCGCTGGAATTACGCTACATGTTTCGCCTTAATGAACAGGGCAAGATCGCCCGGTTAGACATCTCCCTCTAACCGATCACAACAGATCGCCTGTAGCCGCTGCGTTGTGGCGAGGGGATAAATCCCCTCGCCACAACACAGGTGCCACATGGACGTATACTGCCGCGCATGAATGTCGACTCCCCCTTAAACGCCTGGCAACACGCCATCGAACAGAAGGGCTTCGTCCAGGACGAAGCCCAGGAACATGCCGTGTGGGCGCTGCAGAAATGCTACGAGGCGCTGCATGAAGGGCGCACGCCGGTCACTGGCGTGTACCTCTGGGGTCCGGTCGGTCGCGGCAAGACCTGGTTGATGGACCAGTTTTACCAAAGCCTGAAGGTCCCGGCCCGCCGCCAACATTTCCACCACTTCATGGGCTGGGTGCATCAGCGTTCGTTTCAGCTGACCGGCACCGCCGACCCGTTGAAGGCGCTGGCTCGCGAACTGAGCGAGGAAGTGCGGGTCCTGTGCTTTGATGAATTGTTCGTCAACGACATCGGCGACGCGATCATTCTCGGGCGTTTGTTTCAGGTGATGTTCGAACAGGGCGTGGTGGTGGTCTGTACCTCCAATCAGCCACCGGATCAGCTGTACGCCGATGGCTTCAACCGCGACCGGTTCGTGCCCGCCATCGAGGCCATCAAGAAACATATGCAGGTGATTGCGGTGGATGGCGGCGAAGATCATCGCCTGCATCCAGGCAAAGGTTTGCAGCGTTACTGGGTGGCGGCACCGGGACAACCCAGCGCTCTGGGTGAAGTGTTCAAGGCACTGACCGTCGGCCAGTCGGTGTCCAGTGACCCGATCAAGGTCGGCTACCGCTCACTCAATGTCGTGCAGGCCAGTCAAACCGTACTCTGGACTCGTTACGCCGATCTCTGTGAGCAGCCGTTTGCCGCCATGGATTTCATCGCTCTGTGCGACACCTTCAGCGCTATTCTTTTGAGTGAGGTGCCCAACCTCAGCGCGCAAAAGCGCGAAGGGCGCATCGCCCGAGGCACTGAAGACGGTGTCGAGCGGGTAGCGGCGGGCGATCGCGAGTTGCCGCAATTGTCGGTGCATGACGACGGTGTACGGCGTTTCATCGCCCTGGTGGACGAGTGCTACGACCGCAAGGTGCCGCTGTGCCTCGAAGCGCAGGTGCCCATGGAATCGTTGTACACCGAGGGTTATCTGGAGTTTCCGTTCCGCCGCACCCTCAGCCGTTTACAGGAAATGCAGCTGCAACGTTTCGCCGAAGCTTGAACAAGGAGCCGCGAACATGAATCAGCCTCTGTCGCACCATTTGCTGACGATGGCCTATCAGAATGCCTGGGCCAATCATCGACTCGCCAAGGCCTGGAGCCAGTTGAGCCCGACCGAGCTGACGGCGCCCCGGGTCAGCTTCTTTCCCAGTCTGCGCGCTACCCTCAACCACATCCTGACCCGCGACTGGTTTTATGTGGATGCGCTGGAGCGGGAGTTGCGCGGCGATGACCCGCATCCTGACTGCTCTGTGTTTTTCAACCAGGACGAGCCGTTTACGCACGCCGCAGACCTCAAGCGCGAACAAGCGCTGGTGGACCGTCGACTGATTGCCTATTGCGAGCAAATGCGCGACGCAGACCTTGGCAAGATCGTGACCATCGCCCGGGACACGCCGCAACATGACAGCCGCTTGCGCCTGCTGTCGCATCTGTTCGAGCACCAGATTCATCATCGCGGGCAGGTTCACGCCATGCTCAGCGGCACCTCGGTCAAACCACCGCAACTGGACGAGTTTTTCTGTGCCGGTGAGTCAGACTTGAGGGCTGAGGATTTTGCTGAACTGGGGTGGACCGAAGCGTTGATCTGGGGCGCTTGAGTGAAAAATTAGCGCAGGGTCGGGTTGTCGACACGGCGGTGCCCGCGATATTGTCGGTCGGCCTTTCAGTTCGAAATGCGCTGGGGCAACTTAATGTGTGAACGAGGGTGGAAATGGAATCCGCAGAAATTCTTGTGCTTCAGGCCAGTTACACCAATTCGGTGCATGCCGAGGCAATTGGGCTGGTGCTGAATGCTTACGCCGAAGACCCGATGGGGGGCGGCCACTCATTGCCCGCCGACTTGTTGAAGCAAATCCCGGCGGAACTGGCCAAACGTCCCCATGCGTTCAGTGTTCTGGCGTTTGTCGGTGGCGAGCCGGCCGGGTTGGTCAATTGCTTTGAAGGTTTCTCGACCTTCGCCTGTCGACCGCTGGTCAACGTGCACGATGTGGCGGTGGTGAAGAAGTTTCGCGGCTTGGGGTTAAGCCAGAAAATGCTGCAAAAGGTCGAAGACATCGCCCGCCAGCGCGGCTGCTGCAAAATCACGCTGGAAGTGCTGGAAGGTAATGCAGTCGCCCAGGCGTCCTATGGCAAGTTCGGTTTTGCCGCAGGCATGTTCGACCCAGCGCACGGCCGGATGCTGTTCTGGACCAAGGCGCTTTAAGGTAATACGAGCAATGAAAAAGGGCGTCCATCAGGACGCCCTTTGTCGTTACGGTTTGTAGTGCTCTGTCACTTGCGCGGTTTGATCATTCGGAACCCTGATTTCAGCGGTGCTGGCGTGACTTTGATTCGCCGTTTGGCTCAGACGCAGACTCTCAAAGTAATACCGCATGCGTTCAGCGCCACCTTCAGCGAATACAGCGGTTGAACTGATCAGCATCAGGCCGGCGAGGATCATGGTTGTACGTTTCATGGTATGCCCCACTACGAGTTGTCGGGTCCTTTCGTCCATGAAGCAATGTCGAAGGGACATTATCCGCCGATTCCGTCAAATGGGAATTGCCTGCGCTAGAGCTTCCAGTCCAGGCTCAGGGTCACCGTACGCGGGTCACCCCAAAACACACCGTTATAGAACCCGACGTTGTCGTAATACTTCTTGTCGAACAGGTTATCGACGTTCAGCGAGGCGGACAGGTGCTTGTCGAACTCATACCGCGACATCAGTTTGACCACGGTATAAGCCTCTTGGCGGATGTTGGTTTTTTCGGTGATCACCGCACCGTTGGCATCACGTCCCACTGGGCGACTGGCGGCGCGGAACACATCGCTTTGCCAATTCACCGCGCCACCGACGGTCAGTGCCTGCCAGTCGCCGGGCAAACGATAGGCCGTGGAGAGCCGGAACATGTTCAGCGGCTGGTTGGTATTGGCGCGTTTCTTTTCGCCATTGGCCGCGTGGGTGTAGGTGTAGCCGGCCGTCATGTTCCAACCGGCCATGACTTCGCCCGAGGCCTCGGCTTCGAAGCCCTGAACCTTGTTGCCTTTACCACCTGACTTGTAGAACTCGTCACCGGTCACCGGGTCCGGTGGCACCGAATCGTCGAGTTCGGCAACGTTGTCCTGTTTGCTCCAGAACAGCGCGGTCGCCAGGTTGAGGCGTTCTTCCAGCAGGCTGCCCTTGAGCCCCAGTTCATAGTTGCTGCCCACCACCGGCTCGAGGTATTTGCGGTTGCTGTCGCGGTTGTCTTGCGGCTTGAAAATGTCGGTGTAGCTGACGTACGCGGTGTATTCGGGGGTGAGGTCGTAGAGGAGCCCGGCGTAGGGCGTCCACATGTCGTTGTGTTCCTGGCTGCTGGCATCGACGCTGCTCAGTTGCAGGTTGTTGTCGTACTTGTTGGTCCTGGTCGACACCTTCCAGCTGCCATAACGACTGCCGAGTACGGCGTGCAGCTCATCCGTCAGACTCAGGCGAGTGGCCAGGTAACCGGCCTTCTGGCGGGTACTGTCTTTTGAACCTGAAAGGCTGGTGACCGTGTCGGGAAACTTGGCGATATCACCCATGTACTTCCAGTCGCGGATGCTTTCGTAATCCGCCGCCCTGGGGCCGTCCATCATGTAGGGCGAATCTTCCCGGCGCTCGGCCTCGCCGTAGCCGATCATCATTTCGTGTTCCCTTCCGTATAGCGAGTAAGGGCCGGCTATGTTGAAGTCATACGCCTTCATTTTTTGCGTACTGAGCATGTGGCTGACGTTAGCGCTCATGCCACTGCGATCAGCCTCAGGGAAACCCCCGCCGCCGTAGTAGATCTTGCCGTCGGTATCGCTCTCGCGATGGGTGTAGGCGGCCTTGGCGCGCCACCCGGCACCCAATTGGTGTTCCAGCGTGGCGAACGCGGTTTTGTCCTTGAGCGGCCAGGAACTCCACGAGGTGGCCATGTTGGTGGAGCGTCCGAGGTTGGCCTTGCCACCGTCAGCGTTCCAGTACGGCACCGTGCCCCAGGATGTGCCCTGGACGTGTTTGTTCTGATAGTCGTAACCCACGGCCAACACAGTGTCATCGGTCAAATCGGCTTCAAGAATCCCGTAGCCGACTTCACGTTGTTGCTGGTACTTGTCGCGGAACGAATCGCTGTCGCGATATGCCAGCACGCTGCGTCCGCGCAAGCGGCCGTCGAACGCCAGCGGGCCGCCGACATCCAGATAACTGTAGTAGTCGTCATAACTGCCACCGCTGACCCCGGTCTGGACTTGCCACTGCGACGTCGGCCGTTTACGCACCATGTTGATGGTGGCGGAAGGGTCGCCCGCGCCAGTGGTCAGGCCGGTGGCACCACGAACCACTTCGATGCGGTCGTAGATGATGGTGTCGGAATCGGACTTCATGAAGGTGAAGGTGTTCAGCATGCCGTCGATCTGGAAATTGCTGATCGAGTAACCCCGGGACGAATAGCTGACCCGGTCCGAATCGTTGTGCTGAACCACCACGCCGGTGGTCTGGCTCATGGCTTCGGACAGCGTGCCGAGTTTGAAGTCGTCCATTTGTTGGCGCGTGACCACGGACACCGATTGCGGCGTTTCCTTGATCGACAGGTTCAGGCGAGTGGCCGTGCTCATGGCGCCCGTGGTGTACGACTCGGTGTTTTCGGTGGTGCTGCCCAAGCCCTGGGCGGTGACATTGGTGGCGCCCAGTTCGAGGGTGCGGGCGGGTTCTTTATCTGGGCTGGTGTCAGCCAGCAAGTCGGGGCACAGGGCGACACTGCACAGGCCCAGGGTAAAGGTCATGGAACGGGTGATAGGCGCGAACATCGCGACCGACTCCTTGTCTTCGAGGGAAAATTTCCGTTTGTTCAAAGACGAAGGGGAGAGGCGGGATTTAGCTATAAACGAGAATAATTATTATCTTTGCAGCGTTTCGGGCAGCGCCGCCGCGCAAAGGCACAGGAAAAAGGGGCCGGAACCGGCCCCTGAAAGGATTACTTCTGAACGGCTGCCGTAGCGCCTGGCAGGGCCTTGGGTTTCATCAGGCTAAAGTCGATCAATGCCTTTTGCTCGCGCTCATAAGGATTGCCGATCATCAATGGCCGTGGCTTGAAACTGTCGCTGACCAGGCTTTTGCTGCGATCCAGTTCATCGAAGCTCAGACCCGCCAGATCAGCCCAAGTATGGATCAGGTGCGAGCTGCTGTAAGGCCGCCCCAGATCACCGGCAAAGCTCCAGTCGTGGTTTTCGCGCCATTTCGGCGAGGCCCAGGCCATGAACGGAATGGTGTACATCGGCGCCGTCGGTTTGCTTTCGTTGCGGCCAAGGGTGCTGTGACCAGGAGAATCGAAAACGTCTTCACCGTGGTCGGAAAGGTACAGCAGGAAGCCGTTCGGATCAGACTTGGCGTAGTCCTTGATCAGGCTCGAAACCACGAAGTCGTTGTACAGCACCGCGTTGTCATAGCTGTTGTACGTCGGCACCTGGTCGTCACGTACACCGTCGGGAACGCCTTTGCGGTCCTTGAACTTGTCGAAGGACGACGGATAGCGGTATTGATAGCTCATGTGCGTGCCGAGCAAATGCACGACGATCAGCTTGCGCGGCGCAGCGTCGGCCAAGGCCTTGTTGAACGGCTCGATCACATCGCCATCGTACTGGGCGGCATTCTGGTTACGGTTGTTGTTCAGGTACACCTGCTCGTCGGCCTGCTCGGAGAAGGTCGTGAGCATGGTGTTGCGCTTGGTCATGGTCTGCTGGTTGGTGATCCAGAAGGTCTTGTAGCCTGCCTGTTTCATCATGCTGACTAGCGACGGGGTCGACAGGTACAGGTCCGGGTTTTCTTCATCGGCGAAGGTCAGAACCTGCTGCAACGCCTCGATGGTGTAAGGGCGTGGGGTGATGACATTATCGAAGACCGCCAGTTGATCCTTGAGCTTGTCCAGCTCCGGGGTGGTTTCCCGAGGGTAGCCGTACAGGCTCATGCGCTGACGGTTGGTGGACTCACCGATCACCAGCACCAGGGTCGCCGGCTGACTGGCCGCCGAATCCTTGAGATTGTGCAGGGGAGGGATCTTGCTCGCGCTATGGAGCATGTCTTGCATACCCGCCAGGGTATCGAGGTAACGGTGATAAGCCACGGCCATCTGCCAAGGCACGGCGGGCTCGATACGGGTTTCAAACTTCTCGAAACCGCTGGCAAGGCTGCCGGTACGCGCGGTTTGCTTTATCAGCGGATAACCGACCACGGCCACCACAATCGCCGTTGCAGCCACCAGTGCCCGACCGCGGGGCATGTACACCGGGCGCAAGCGAGTCCAGAGGAAGTAAGCGAAAGCGGTGTGGGCGAGGAATGCCGCCACCATCCACCAGGCAAAATACTGAGTCATGTACTCGCCGGCTTCAGAGATGTTCGACTCGAACATGATGAAGATGACGCTTTGGGAAAACTCCTGCTGATAGATGAAGAAGTAACCCAGGCTGGCCATTGAACAGGCCCACAGCACCACACCGATGACTGCCGCCATGACACGTGTCTGTTTGGGGAACAGCAACATCGGCGCAAGCCAGAGGGCGCTCATCACAAAGGCCTGGCGGAACCCGCTGAAACCAGAGGTGCCTGTCAGTTGGATCAGCAGTTGGGTAATGCCGGAAAAATACCAGAAGAACAGGAACAGCCAGAGAAATCCTGTCCAGTCGAAACCATTCGCAGACGTATTGCTGCGTTTAAACAAAGCCATTCAGCGCTCCAGCCAGTCATCACTTTCATCGTCGGGACATCGACGTCACCGACGAACAGGCACCGCGCGGATACCGAGCGGCCATAATGAGCCGGAGTATCAACAAACGGATGTGAAAACTTCGTGATGTTGCCGGGTTTGGCAAAGAGGGAATGGCAGGTCGGAAACAGCAATGGGCTGCTTCCGAATCAAGCGAGGGGATCAGGCGTGAGGCACACGGTGAGTGACGGGCAAAGGCTGGGCCTGATTGCTTTGTGTCAACAAGCGCAATTGCGCGAGCTCCTGCTTCAATTGGTCGCGCTCGTCTTTCAACTGGCGCAATTCATCGCGACGAATCGTGACGTAAAGGGTTTGTGCTGGCCGTGCTGCTTGTACTGTGCCCATTGCTCACCTCGCAAATGGCTGTCTCAACTGTAAACCTGCCCCCGACATCGGGTGCTTATTTACTATCGGCGCCGATTTTGATTTCTTTTGCCCTTGAAGGGAACTTTTTTATTTTTCATGGTCGTTGTGTCTTCGGCTCGATTACCGACGTTATCAATCTGAATCGGGCACAATGCCCGGAAACTATGTGCCAGCGCTCTGGACTAACCCTCATTAGTCACGTTGGGCTATAACCTTTGACACACTTTATTTGTAGTAAGGAGCATCAGCACATGCAACTCGGGATTATTGGACTGGGCCGCATGGGCGGTAATATTGCGCGGCGCCTGATGCTCAACGGGCATACCACCGTTGTTTACGACCGCAATACCGCCTTTGTCGACACCCTGGCCGCAGAAGGCGCCGCTGGCGTCATCGACCTGCCAGCGTTGGTCGCTGGCCTGGCCAAGCCACGTGCGGTGTGGGTGATGCTGCCGGCCGGCGCACCGACCGAAGACACCATCGACACCCTGAGCACCCTGCTCGAAGCTGGCGATACCATCATCGACGGCGGCAACACCTTCTATAAGGACGACATCCGCCGGGCGAAAACCCTCTCGCAGAAAGGCCTGCACTACGTCGACGTCGGCACCTCCGGCGGCGTCTGGGGCCTTGAGCGTGGTTACTGCATGATGATCGGTGGCGAAGCCGAGGTGGTTAAGCGCCTTGATCCGCTGTTCGACAGCCTTGCACCGGGCCTGGGTGACATCCCTCGGACCAAGGACCGCAAGTCCGAAGACGACCGTGCCGAGCGCGGTTACATCCACGCAGGCCCGGCCGGATCTGGCCATTTCGTGAAAATGATCCACAACGGCATCGAATACGGAATGATGCAGGCCTTCGCCGAAGGCTTCGACATCCTCAAGACCAAAGCCAGCACCAACCTGCCGGAAGACCAGCGTTTCGACCTGAACGTAGGCGACATCGCCGAAGTCTGGCGTCGTGGCAGCGTTGTGTCGTCCTGGTTGCTCGACCTGACCGCCGACGCGCTGGCCAGCGACCCGAAACTCGACGGGTACTCAGGCTCGGTAGCTGACAGCGGTGAAGGTCGCTGGACCATCGAAGCCGCCATGGAGCAATCGGTGCCCGTACCGGTGCTGTCGAACTCGCTGTTCTCCCGCTATCGGTCGCGCGGGCAAGGCACCTTTGGCGACAAGATTCTCTCGGCCCAACGTTTCGGCTTCGGTGGCCACGTGGAGACTTCGAAAAAATGACCCGCTTGATCCGCAATAAATCCAAGGCAGAAGTCGCACCACCGACCACGCTGTTTCTGTTCGGTGCCCACGGTGACCTGGTCAAGCGTCTGCTGATGCCGGCGCTGTACAACCTGAGTCGTGACGGTCTGCTTGGGGATGGACTGCGGATCATCGGCGTCGACCACAACGCCATCACCGATGAAGCCTTTGCGAAAAAACTCGAAGACTTCATTCGGGCCGAAGTGGCTGCCAAGGTCGGCAAGGGCGAGCATGCCCTTGACCCGGCCTTGTGGGCCAAGTTGGCCAAAGGCATCAGCTACGTCCAGGGCGACTTCCTGGACGAGAGCACCTATCAAGCCCTGGCGGCGAAAATCGCCGACAGCGGCACCGGCAATGCCGTCTTCTACCTGGCCACTGCGCCACGTTTCTTCAGTGAGGTGGTGCGTCGTCTCGGCGCCTCCGGCTTGCTGCAAGAGTCGCCGGAAGCGTTCAGACGGGTCGTGATCGAAAAACCCTTCGGTTCCGATCTGCCAACGGCGGAAGCCTTGAACGCTTGTTTGCTCAAGGTAATGACGGAAAACCAGATCTACCGGATCGATCACTATCTGGGCAAGGAAACCGTGCAGAACATTCTGATCAGCCGGTTTTCCAACAGTCTGTTCGAAGCGTTCTGGAACAACCACTACATCGACCACGTACAAATCACCGCCGCCGAAACCGTCGGCGTGGAAACCCGTGGCAGTTTTTATGAGCACACCGGCGCCTTGCGGGACATGGTGCCCAATCACCTGTTCCAATTGCTGGCGATGGTCGCGATGGAGCCGCCGGCTGCCTTTGGCGCCGACGCAGTACGCGGCGAGAAGGCCAAGGTGGTCGGTGCGATTCGTCCTTGGTCGGTCGAGGAAGCGCTGGCCAATTCGGTACGCGGCCAATACACGCCCGGCGAAATCGACGGCAAGCCGTTGCCGGGGTATCGCCAGGAAAACAACGTGGCGCCCGACAGCAATACCGAAACTTACGTCGCGCTGAAAGTCATGATCGACAACTGGCGCTGGGTCGGCGTGCCGTTTTACCTGCGCACCGGCAAACGCATGAGCGTGCGCGATACCGAGATTGTCATCTGCTTCAAACCGGCGCCGTATGCGCAGTTCCGTGATACCGAGGTCGATGAACTGCAACCGACCTATCTGCGAATCCAGATTCAACCCAACGAAGGCATGTGGTTCGATCTGCTGGCCAAACGGCCCGGCCCGGCCTTGAAAATGGCCAATATCGAACTGGGCTTTGCCTACAAGGATTTCTTTGAAATGCAGCCGTCCACCGGCTATGAAACCCTGATCTACGATTGCCTGACCGGCGATCAGACGCTGTTCCAGCGCGCCGACAACATCGAGAATGGCTGGCGCGCCGTGCAGCCGTTCCTCGACGCCTGGCAGCAGGACGCGAGCGTGCAGAGCTATGCCGCTGGCGAAGACGGCCCGCAGGCTGCAGAAGATCTGCTGACTCGCGATGGTCGCGTCTGGCACGGCCTCGGATGAGTGATACAGCGCAACCCATTCGTTTTCTGCTCAGTGACATGGACGGCACCTTGTTGCTGCCCGATCACAGCCTCAGCCAACGCACGATTGAAGCCGTCCGTTCATTGCGCGAGGCGGGCGTGTTGTTCAGCCTCGCCACCGGCCGCCCACCCAAAGCCATGTTGCAGCAGATCGAAGCCCTGGGCGTCGACTTGCCAACGGCAGCCTTCAATGGCGGCACCATCGTCAATCCGGACGGCAGTTTGCTGGTCGCACATTTCTTGCCGGCGACGGTTGCGCTGACGGCATTAGCGCTGTTTGCCGACCGGCCGGACATCGAAATCTGGGTGTTCAGTGGTGGCGACTGGTTGCTCAAAGATCCGAACGGCCCAATGGTGCCTCGTGAACAGCACGGCCTGGGTTATCCGCCAGTGGTGGTCGAGAGTTTTGAACCGTACCTGGAACGTATCGACAAGATCGTCGCCACCAGCAACAACACGCAGTTGTTGATTGAACTGGAAGCGCTGCTGCTGCCCAAAGTGGAAGGCCAGGCACAGGTTTCCCGTTCACAGCCGATTTATCTGGACGTGACCGCCATGCAAGCCAACAAGGGTGCAGCGCTGGTGACACTGGCTGAATTTCTCGGTGTACCGCTGGAGCAGACCGCGGCGCTGGGCGATGGCGGCAATGACCCGGCGATGTTTCACCGCGCAGGCTTGTCGATCGCCATGGGGCAGTCGGAAGAGGCGGTGAAGCGCCAGGCCGACGTGGTGACGGGCGCCAATACCGAAGAGGGTGCGGCCCAGGCAATCGAGCGCTACATCCTCCCTCGATAACTCATGCAAAAAACCTGTGGGAGCGGGCTTGTGTGGCGAGGGGGCTTGCCCCGTTGGGCCGCGGAGCGGCCCCAAAAAATGGGACTGCTGCGCAGTCCAACGGGGGCAAGCCCCCTCGCCACATAAGCCCGCTCCCATATTTTTTGGTCGGTGTTACAACCAATAACTCACGGCATACCAGCCGAGAACACCCATCACCACGGTGTACGGCAACGCCATCCACACCATCCGTCCGTACGACAGGCGAATCAGCGGTGCGATCGCTGAAGTCAGCAGGAACAAAAACGCAGCCTGACCATTGGGTGTCGCCACGCTCGGCAGGTTGGTGCCGGTGTTGATCGCAATCGCCAGCGTCTCGAAATGCTCTCGGCTCATGTGGCCGGAGATGAAGGCCTGTTTGACTTCGGTGATGTAAATGGTCGCGACGAACACGTTATCGCTGATGGCCGACAGCAAGCCGTTGGCGATAAACAGCATGCCCGGTTGTTGATCCGCTGGCAGCGCCAGCACCCAATGGATCAACGGGGTGAACAGCTGCTGATCGTGAATCACCGCCACCACCGCGAAAAACACCACCAACAGCGCTGTAAACGGCATGGCGTCCTTGAACGCGTTGCCGATTCGGTGCTCGTCGGTGATGCCAGTGAATGCGGTGATCAGCACGATCACCATCAAGCCGATCAGGCCGACCTCGGCAATGTGGAGCGCCAGCCCGACAATCAGAATCAGCGCTGCCAATCCCTGCACGATGAGCGCTGCACGTTGGCGCGAGGTGCGTTCGGCATCGTCTTCTGCCGCGTAGTTGGCCAGAATCGCGCGCACGTTGTCCGGCAACAGCGTGCCGTAACCGAACCAGCGAAGTTTCTCCAGCAGGACGCAGGTCACCAGGCCCGCCACCAGGACCGGCAATGAAACCGGGGCGACTTTCAGAAAGAACTCAGAAAAGTGCCAGCCCATCTCGTGGCCGATCAGCAGGTTCTGCGGCTCACCTACCAATGTGCAAACACCGCCCAGTGCGGTACCCACGGCTCCATGCATCAGCAGGCTGCGCAGAAAGGCGCGGAATTGTTCGAGGTCGGCGTGATGGAGGGTGGGCAGGTGCTGGTCATCGCCAAACTCACTGTCCTGACGCGGATCGTTGCCTGAGGCGACGCGGTGATACACCGAGTAAAACCCGACGGCTGCACTGATGATCACGGCGGTCACGGTCAAGGCGTCAAGAAACGCCGACAGGAACGCCGAGAGGAAGCAGAACATCAATGCCAGCAGCGCCTTGGAGCGAACCCCGAGCAGCAGCCGTGAGAACAGAAACAGCAGCAGGTCTTTCATGAAGTAGATGCCGGCCACCATGAACATCAGCAGCAGGATCACCGGGAAGTTGTGCACCAGCTCGTCGTAGAGTGCCTGGGGCGTGGTCATCTTCAGCAGCAGTGCTTCGATCACCAGCAGGCCGCCGGGCATTAACGGATAACACTTGAGCGCCATCGCCAGGGTAAAGATGAACTCCAGCACCAGCAGCCAACCGGCCACTACCGGGCTGACGGTCCAAAACACCAATGCGTTGAGAATCAGGAAGCCGACAATGCTTGCCTTGTACCAACGGGGTGAATGCCCGAGAAAATTGTGCGCGAACGCCTGAGCCATTGAACCGGGCATCGGCTACTCCTTGTATTAAGAAGCGCGCAACTTGCCGTAAGAGCAAGGGAAGATCAAGTGCAAGAATATTGTGCGGGCCTATCCCAGATAGCGCGCGACAACCGCCCGATAATTGCCATCGAGTGAATAACCGCCTACGACAATGTTTCCATCGGCCTGCATGACCACTGAAGTCGCGGTATCCAGGCTGCGGCCAAGGCGGGTGCGAACCCAACCGGTGCCATTGCCGAAGCTGCGATCGAGATGCCCGTCGGGTAGATGTCGCGCCAGAATGAAATCCGCCTCGACGCCGCCGATCGTGGCTCCGACCGTCACCACGCTGCCGTCCGGCAGTGCCGTTGCGTCGGTCCACTGGCAGCCACTGTGGCCGATTTCCAGCAATTGGGCCTGGCCTCCATTGCAATGAATGTCCGGGCGCCCGTTGCTGTGTATTTTCAGTGCCAGGCAGTGCATCGGGTCGCGGCTGCTGCCAAAGCACTGCACATCACCGTTTTCGTGTTGGACGATCTGGCTGACCTGAGCGCTATAGCCACGTGCCTTGAAGGTCATGAAACCATCCACGGCGAAACAATCGTCGAGCCTGCCGTCGATGTGATAGCGGGCCAACAGACCTTCTTCAGGAAAGTTGATCGAGCCGCCCACCAGGATCCGGCCGTCTCGTTGCACTATCAGGCTGCTGAGCCAGGTGTTCATCAACAAGTGCCTGGCAATCACGAAGCCACGACCGTTGAAGGTGTTGTCCAGCGAGCCGTCGGTGTTGAGCCGTATCAGCATGCCGACATGATCGGACAGTTCGAAGTGATGATTGGCCAGCAGCAGGATCCGGCCATCCTTCTGCACGCAGACATCACAGGCTTCTGCGCCCGGTACGCCGGGGGGGAGCCAGGTGTCACGCACGCCTTGGGAAAGATCGCCCGGCAGACGCACGACGCAGCGGCCATTGTCGCCAAAACATTGTGCCGGCCGCCCATGCTGATCAAACAGGGCGAGGGCGGGCACTGTCCGGTGAGCATTTTCGTAATGCAGGCCGGCTACCAGTATGTGCCCATCGGCCAGTACCTGGACTTTGCCGGCCATGGCTTCAAAGCCGTGTTGAAATTGCCCGATGACGCTGCCTTGGTTGCCGAACGCCAGATCCGCCGAGCCGTCCTCGAGTAAGCGAGCCAGGCCGAAGCGGCTGCCGCCTGGCGTTCCGACCTTCGCTGCGACTAACAATCTGCCGCTTGAATCAATCGCAACTCCGTTGGCCATGCTTGAAAGGCTGCCAGCGAAATACACTTGGGTTTTGCCGGACGAGGCGAAGGCTGTATCAAGTTTGCCGGCGTCACTCAGGGTTGCCGGTAATGCAAACGCGGTCTGGATTGACATGCACGCAGCTCCTTGCGAGTCGTCCTGAACCGGGAGTTTGGGTGGCGACTGTATAAGGAAACATTCAATCCCTGAACGGCTGAATGCACAACTGTCATAACTAACAGGCGGAGGGTCGCTGTGTGCCAGAACAGTGTCTTTTCGACCCACTGAGAAGCCTGCCAAGTAGTTAGGCGTGTGCAGTTTCGAAAAGTAATCGGGGGAGGGCGCGGGCTACCCTTTGGTAACCCGCAAAAACGCTTAGTGTGGCATTGACCACGATTGGAGTTTGTAACCCTCCTCGCTCAATTCCGCACGTGCCGCTTCAAGCAGGCATTCAAGTTGCGCAGGATCGGTATAGGCGCTGCTTGGGATCTGCTTGCGGCCGATGCTGCGGGTATTGGTGCGGTCGATAACGGTCAGGCAGAGTTCGCCATTACCATCTTGTGGGGCCCAGGCCACGCACTGGAACGGTTGGAATGCGCGGTCGGCAATCAAAAGAGCTTCGTTGATGCGGAGCGGGGCGTTCATGGGGTTTTCTCTCTGTATGCCCAATCAAGTGATGTGCCGTCGGTTGGGCTTACCGTTCGGCTGGTTACTTGTACTGATGCCCGCAACCGGGGGGCGGGTCACATACAATTAAAAGAAATATCAACTTTCTTTGATGGGTTCAAGATTTGGACAGGCGTTGAAAGCTGAATGAAAGGAATGACTCGTTAGGTAACTAACCAAGTCGCTTCTTATAACTAATAACGCAACCGCTCTATAGTCAAACGATACAAGGTCACGTCAAATTATTGCTAACGTTACAGCCAGATCCGCCAAACGACTGTTTTTAATAATATTTCATAAATTTGGCGCCAAGGAACAGTCATGATCGAAGTGCCTGCCTTACGACGTCTGTTAGTAGTGGACCCTTGCGACGATTGTTATCGTCTGCTGCCGGGTTTGCGCTCTGTGGGTTGGGATGTTGACAGCTGTACCCTGGAAAATGTTGCCGATAAAACCTGTGATGTCGGCCTGTTGCGTTTGCAACCTTTTCACCTCGAACACCCGGAAGCCGTCAAAGAGCTGATCAGCCGTAGCGGTACCGAATGGATCGCCGTCCTCAACCAGGAAGTCCTGCGCTTGCAGAATGTCGGAGACTTTGTCTGCGAATGGTTCTTCGATTTCCATACCTTGCCATTCGATGTATCCCGGGTTCAGGTGACGCTGGGCCGGGCATTCGGGATGGCACGCCTGCGTGGGCAAGGCACGGTTCACATTGATTCGCCTGAACACGAACTGCTTGGCGACAGCAAACCCATTCGCGAACTGCGCAAGTTGCTGAGCAAGCTGGCGCCCACCGAGTCTCCGGTATTGATCCGAGGTGAAAGCGGTACCGGTAAAGAACTGGTCGCACGCACGCTCCATCGACAATCCCAACGTCACAGCAAACCCTTTGTCGCGATCAATTGCGGCGCAATTCCCGAACACTTGATCCAGTCCGAATTGTTTGGCCATGAGAAGGGGGCCTTTACGGGCGCCCATCAACGCAAGATCGGGCGGATCGAAGCGGCTAACGGCGGCACGCTGTTTCTCGACGAAATCGGTGATCTGCCCCTGGAACTGCAGGCGAACCTGTTGCGTTTCCTCCAGGAAAAGCACATCGAGCGGGTAGGCGGCAGTCAGCCGATACCCGTGGATGTACGGGTGTTGGCCGCGACCCATGTCGATCTTGAGGCTGCGATCGAGAAGAAGCTCTTTCGCGAAGATCTGTATTACCGCCTCAACGTGTTGCAGGTCGCGACCGCGCCCTTGCGTGAGCGCAATGGCGATCTGTCGATGCTGGCCAACCACTTTTCCCATTTCTACAGCCATGAAACCGGCCGCCGTCCGCGCAGCTTCAGTGAAGACGCGTTGATTGCCATGGGCAAGCATGACTGGCCGGGCAATGTGCGCGAGCTGGCCAACCGGGTACGTCGCGGGTTGGTACTGGCCGAAGGCCGGCAGATCGAAGCGCGAGACCTGGGCCTGATCAGCCAGCATGTCATTGCCGCGCCGATGGGCACGCTGGAAAATTACAAGCACCGGGCAGAGCGCCAGGCCCTGTGCGATGTGCTTAACCGCCATAGCGATAATCTGAGCATCGCCGCCAAGGTGCTGGGGATCTCCAGGCCTACCTTCTACCGGTTGTTGCACAAGCATCAGATACGTTGAGCGATTGCAGGATCAACAAAAAACCCGCTGAAAATGCGGGTTTTTTGTGGGTGCCGAATCAGAAGTAATACGGGAATTTCAGGCTGAAGGAAAAGTCTGGCGAGTCGTCGGTCAGGCCGATGGCCAGGTTGGGAACGATCGTGAGGTTATCGGTTGCTGCCAGCGTCATGCCGATGTTGAAGTTGGCCGAGTTGTAATCACTGTTGGTAATCGATTGCCAATCGCCACCGTCCGGCTTGATCTTGCTCTTGCGGGCGAACTGGTCGGTGAACGAGAACGACATGCTCATCTTCTCGTTCAAGGCGAAAGCGATGCCGGCGCCGACCTGCCAGGAATTGCCCAGTTTCACGTCACCGGGCACCTTGGCGTTGACCTGAGGGCTGATGTCGCTGAAAGAGTCTTCAATGTTGTAGGTGTAGGACAGGCTGCCGAACAGCACGGCTGGGTCGAAGGTCTTGACCAGCGAGATACCCGGGGTGATCGCCCAGACACCATTGCCGGTAGGCAGGTCTTCGGGTACTGCGAGGTTATCGTTGCCCGGGACCTCAACCAGTTTGATGCCGTAAGGGTCATCCCCGGTCGGCGCCTTGACGCGCAGTGTCATCACCGCGTCGGGCAGGTTGGCCGATTCATCCAGGAACTTGTAGGCAACGCCAACGTTCACATCGCCGATCGCCGGGTCGCGGGTAACCGTCGCGTCTGAAACCCCGTTGGCGGCGCCACCAGCGCCGCCGGAGGAATACGTGGTTTCGCGATAGACCACGGGGACGTTAATGTCGAACTGCCAGCGTTGTCCCGTGTTGTAGCGGGCGGTCAGGTCCAGGGTCCAGTTATCCGCCTTGATACGGTCGAGGTTGATGTTGCCGAGGAAGATCGAGTCCAGTGCCAGGAAGCCGTTGAGTACCAATGCACGGGTATCGTAGTGCGTGTAGGTCACGCCGGTTTCGAAACTGAATTTGCCGCCACCGAAGAAGCCGCTGGCTTCGTCGTACAGGTTGGAAACGCTTTGCGCAGGCTCCGAATCATCCTTGAGCGACTGGCCATATGAACTGCCTGTGGTTCCCGGCGCACCAGCGGCCAGCGTCTGGCCACCCTTTGGCGTTTCGGCGGGGGATTTGGTCAGGCGTTTGGGAGCAGGTGTTGCAGGTGTTTCTTCGACTTGGCGAACGCGTTGCTCGAGTACCATCAATGCGTTCTGCTGTGCTTCGTAACGCTGTTTCAACTCCATGAGTTCTTGTTTTAATAATTCGACCTGGGGGTCCGGTGCTGCGTATAGCAGTGTCGCCGGGGCCAGGCTACTCAAACAAACGATAGCTCTGAACGTAAACGATCGGTGCATGGGTTAGCCGTCCCTTCTGACTTCATCTGATGAGACTGAGCGTAGATCAGAATCCCTGGGTGCGAAGACCTTTGAGCTGGTCCAGATTGCCGTTCAGCGAGCCGGCTGTCGCCACGTTGTCACGCAGCACGACATTGAGGGACGTGAGGTTTCGGACCTGGTTATCAGCGCCGAGCAAAGTCGTGTTCTGCATCAGCCCACCCTGGCCCAGGCGTTGTACCGTATTGCCCTGGTTGTTGTTGGCCACGATGTTGAGTTGCATACCCGTACCGGTCGAAGAAACGCTCAGCGAGCCCGCGCCATTGGCGTCGGCCAGCGTCGAGCCTGCGGCCAATGCCTGTCCTTGCTGTTGCGTTGTGGGCGCCTGATTAGACCTTGTGACGTTGATATCAACGTTGTTGTAGGCAGTGTTGTGGTCGCCGGCAGCACGCACGACTTGAGTGACACCTTCAGTGGTATTGAGGCCGTCGCCGCCAGTGACGGTGCCGGTGCCTTGCGAGCTCGCTGAGCCATAACCTTTTTCATTGATTATCGACACATAGAACTGTGGCTTGATGGTCGATTGTTGAATTTGCATCGAGGACGTTGCCCCGATCACTTCACCGTTGGCATTTTGCCAAGTGCTGGTCATGACGATGCCGAAACTGATGATCCGCCCCGGCATGACATAGCGGCCGCGCAGGGATGCCAATTCGTGATCCTTGAGTTCAATGGGTTTGAACGTTTGTGCCTGGGTCGGCAGGCTGGCGGCCAGGCAAACCACGGCCAGCCAGATCGGAGTCTTCATTGGAATGCTCCCGGAAGCGTCGTGCTCCCTTGTTATTAGAAGAAGTCGCTTTGGATGAATCCGAAATCCATCAACTCTGCGTCTTGCACCGGGCTGAAGGTGTTGATGCGGTTCTTGGCGGTCAGTGGCAGGGGTGGGTCGAGCAACGCATTGGTTTTGTCGTAGCCCTGGCCGATGACGGCAAAGATGATGCCGTTCCAGCCTTTTACAAAGTCTTCGACTTTGTAACGTTTATGACCGAGTACCGGATCTCCGATGTATACCCAGCCGTTATGAACCCGTTGCATGACTACAAAATGTTTGTAGCCACGGATATCCATGAGTACCACGACCGGAATTTTGATTTCGCTCAACGTTTCCGTCGCTACCCGGTAACCACGGGCCCGCATGCCGAGACTTTCCACGTAACGCTTCATGTCGAGCATGGAGAAGCCCTGGACGCGGACAAGGTCTTGATCCGAGTGGGCCAGCATGCCTTCGATGATTTGTTCTTCGTCTACATCCAGCCAATAGGCCTGGCGCAATATCGTCGCCAGCGCCGCTGCGCCGCAACTGAAGTCGGTTTTCTGCTGTACCAGGTCGGAAAACTTGCGCTCACGAATGCTTTGGATCGGCTTATATACCAACCCGCCACCCGGCAGGACGGAAAGCGGCAGTTGTGCAGCCTCGATAACACTGGCCACGCAAAGCAGGAACGCCAAGGCGATAATGCGCATAGCGGGATGCCTTCTGGTGGTGTTGAAAAAGGCCCCCGTAAGGGGGCCTCCAGAGACAGCAATCAGAACGACTGGTTGGAAATGGCCAGCGAGTTGCTTTGTTGGTTGCCCACACCGGCAGCTACGTTGACGCCCAGGTTGCCACTGCCCCCATTCACCGAACCGCTCAGGGTTGCAGTGTTGGTCACAGGGTTGGCCCAGCCAGTTGGAGTCAGCACTTGATAGGAGTAGGTGTTGCTCAAATCATATGAGCTGCTTTCACTCCAGCTTCCCGCTTTGGCGTACTCAGATTCGGACGACTTGCTGCCCGATTTATCGTACGAGGACGCGGTCGATTTCTCGAACGAAGCATCGAACGCTTTCTCGAACGACGATTCGCGCGATTTGTCGTACGAGGATTCATGCGATTTGTCGTACGAGGAGTCACGGGAATGGTCGTACGAGGAGTCGCGTGAACGGTCGAACGAGGAATCGCGCGAACGGTCGTACGATCTGTCTACCGCTACATCAAGTGTTGCGTCAACCGATGCGCTAAGCGATGCCTCGGAACTGCTGCTGCGGGTGCGATCGCCAAAGCCATTATTGTAGGTAGTGGACCTGGAAGCCGCCGCCTCTGCGTCCAAAGTAGCGCCCAAGGAAGCGCTCAAGGATGCACTCGAAGAACCGCTAGCACTGCTGCTGTTGGAACCGCTAGCACTGCTGCTGCTGGATCCGCTCGCAGAACTGCTGTTGGAACCGCTTGCAGCGCTGCTGTTGGAACCACTTGCAGCGCTGGCGGATGAACCGCTTACATCAATGCTAAGCGAACCGCTGGCTTCGGAGCTTTTGGAACCGGCCGCAGCCCAGCTCGAAGAAGCGCTTTGACTGCCACTAGCCTCGAAGGACTTCTCGCGAGAGGCACTACCACTAGCGGTTTTGGTAACCGTAATGGTATCCACGCGGTAGGTCCGGTCAGCGGTGTTGTTCACTATCAGGCCAGGACCGTCTTGATTGGCGGAGGCGGTGGCTCTTGCGCTACCGAGTGGAGCATTGGTATTGGCAATTGCCATGGTGTTTTTCTGTTGGTTCAGATCGCCGCCAGCAATGTTGACACCCACGTTGCCGCTGCTGCCGTCGGCGGATCCACTCATCACGGCAGAGTTGGTTACGCCGAAGTTGTCGACGCGGTTACGGTTGCTGGTTTGCCTGACGTCAGCGGTGGCATTGGCAGTGCCGAACACGAAGCTGTTATCGATCGCGGCGTTGTCGGAGGCTGCGTTAGCGATCGCGGCGGCGTTGTCTTGCTGGTTGCCGGAACCTGCCGCCACGTTGACGCCGACGTTGCCGCTCGCGCCTGCGGCCGAACTACTCATCTCGGCTGAGTTTTCTACCCCTTCATTCCAGATGCGGTTGCCGGTACTGCTCTGTCTGTCATTAGCATTGGCAGTCGCGCTGATTGGGATCATTTTTGCAGGAGGGGTGTGATGGCCACCGTTGTGATGGTGACCACGCCGATCGTTTTGCCCAGCTTGTGCAGCAACAGCCAAGACCGCAGCGATTGCAAAAACCAGAGGTTTTATTGCCATCGAAGGTTTCATGGTGGTTCTCCGTACTTATTTTAGGTTAAGTGTTGTACCTACCTGTTTGGGTCAATCCATGACCCGTACGCTCAGGGTGTTGGCCGTTCGGTTTCCCACCCCTGCGCTCTGATTCAACTGGATCACCCCACGGCTACCGGTGAAGGCCTGATCGCTGGTAGCGACCTGGCGATAGCCTGGTGCAGAGTCAGTTGGATCGGAGTTGATGATCAGCGCCACGTTCTGTTGCCTGAGGACGCTGTCGTCGATGCTTTGCGGCTGTGTGCCGATGCTTATACGCAGGGCATTGGCCTGCTGGTTGCTGGCGCCCGCGCTCTGGTTGACGCCCAGAACGCCGTTGCCCTGGCTGAAGGAGTCGCCTTGAATGCTGGATCGCGCATCGATCCTGGGGTCGACCACCGTACGCAGCCGTTGGCGAATCTGCGTGGTCGCATTGGCTCCATGGCCAGCGGCGATGGCCCGGGCGTTAGCCTGTTGCTGTAGATCGCCGGCAGCCTGGTTGACCGCGAGGTTGCCCTGGTACTGCGTGCCCGAGCCGTCGATGTTGGCGTTATTGATGACGGGAGATTGGGCGAAGGTCGATGCACTGCAAAACATGGCGATAATCAGCAGCGTACGATTCATCTTAACGGTCTCCCGTTATGACTTTCAGAGCACCCAGGCCTTGCTGGACGCTTGAATTGACCATGTTGGCGATACCGTTTCCGGCATTTCCAGAGCGCCCGGCGGGGAGGTTGGAAAGCTGGGTCTGGTTGCTGATATTGCCGCCCAGGTTGTTGGTGTTTTGAGTGACCAGGCGGGAGATGCCTGCACCACTGGCAACACCGGCAAAGTCGCCATCGCTCAACTCGTTCGTTTGACTGATGATTTGTTTGGACGGGTTGGCGTTGGCGGTCGTGGGGCTAGGATCGGGAATTATCGGAGCACGCGTTGCCATGCGCGGTTGGACATCACGTTTGATAATAATGATGCCGTTGTCAGCTTGTACGGGCATGCAGACACTTGAGCCCAGTGCGCATCCGATCAGCAGGAGGCCATAAATGCTGTTATCAAATTTCCCCACGACGGCAATTCCTTCTGTAAGTGGAACGCTGGCCCTTATCAGCGTTGCGAGGGAGAGAGCAGAAGGTGTGCCGGTTTTGGTTTTTCTTTTGAAAACAGTTAGTTGGCTTTATTTGTTGATAGAGTCAAAAAAGTTTGTAACGCCGCCGAGACATCGCTACGTGAAAATGCCGTCCAGGCTGGCGGCATTTGCTCGCTAACGGCGCAGAAGGCAGGTTGTATCGGTGGCTTAACATGTTCTTGCGGGAATGCTTGAACCGCTTTAGTACGCGGGTTTGCTCGGGGGAGGGTGTTTCAGTAATGGACATTTGCGGCAGAGCGGTGGGGGGCGCTCAGGTGTTGAGCAAGTGCGTCACAGCCTCGAATGCTGCGTCCTTGCGTTGTTGCCAGTCACCTTGCAGCACCTGGAAAGGTTGATGGTGCAGGTCAAGCCATTGGCGGCTGGCCTGGAAAAATGCCAGACGTTCTGCCAGTTGCGGCTGGCAACGTTGTCCGTCGTCATGCCAGGCCACGGTTTCGGGACTCAACAGCAAATGCAGGTCATAGTGCCGTGCCAGCAAGGCTTGCTCGATCCACGTCGGGCAATCGCCAAACAAGGTCTGGCTCCAGAGGATGTTGCTCAGCAAGTGAGTGTCGAGAATCAGCAAATGCGGCAGCCCGGTGCGTGCCTCGTCTTCCCATTTCAGCTGTCCGCGAGCGATTTGCGCAATGTCGGCGAGGCAGGTGTCTCGTGGGTTTTGTTCGATGAACCAGCGTACATATTCGTCTACCAGAATCCCGCCGAAATGCTGTTGCAACTCGGCTGCCAGCCAACTCTTGCCGCTGGACTCGGGGCCTGTGAGTACCAGGACTTTCATGTGCGCAGCGCCAGATCGGCCCGCCATTCCCGCCAGCCTTGCACGGCAATCACGGCGAACAGCGCGTAGAGCCCGGCAGTCAGGTACAGGCCTTTGTAGATAAACAGCCCGACGAAAATTATGTCCAGGGTGAACCACAACGGCCAGCATTGAACGCGTTTTTGCGCCATCCATAACTGCGCCACCAGGCTGAAGCCAGTGAGTGCCGCATCGAGCCAGGGTTGTGCAGCATCGGTCCAGTTCGCCATTGCAGCGCCGAGCAACAGACTGCCGACCGCGCCAATGGCCAGACTGATAGCAACTGATTTACCGTCGAGCAGGCTGACCTGCCGACCATGTCGCGCGCCACCCGCATGTGTCCACTGCCACCAGCCATAGAGCTGCAATGCGGCATAGATCACTTGCAGGAGCATGTCCGAGTAGAGCTTTACCTCAAAAAAGATCCAGCTATAAAGCAGCACCATGACCAGACCGATCGGCCAGCACCAAGGGTTCTGTTTGACCGTTAACCAGACGGCAATGACACCGAGGGCAGCGGCAAACAGTTCAAGCCCGGACATGGAGGTTCCTTGGGGAAAGTCGAAGAGGGGGCGATTGTAACGGCAGGCGCGGCCAAGTAGAACCGGCATCCTCTGTAGCAGCTGACGAGCAGCGCGAGGCTGCGTTCGGCTGCGAAGCACTCGTGAAATCAGACACCGCGGTGCATCAGAAAAAACTCGCAGGCAGGATTGACGACTGCTCTGCAGCCGAACGCAGCCTCGCGCTGCTCGTCAGCTGCTACACCGCCGAACGCAGCCTCGCGCTGCTCGACAGCTGCTACACCGCCGAACGCAGGCTCGGCGTCGTTACACCCGGAACTGCTTGAGCAGCCCGTTCAATTGCTCACTCAATTCCTTCAGGTGGACGCTGGCCACGCTCGACTGTTCGGCGGCCAGCGCAGTGCTGTGGGACAAACCGGCGGCCTGGGTGACGTTCTGATTGATGTCCTCGACCACATGCGCCTGTTGCAAGGTCGCGCTGGCGATGGAGGCGTTCAACCCGTTGAGGTTGCGCAGCGCCTGGGCAATGGCATTCAGGCTGGCGCCGGCCAGGCCGGCCTGCTCGATGGTCAACTGCGATGCACGGCTGCTGTCGCCGATCACTTTGACCGCCGCTTCGGAGTGACTTTGCAGGCGTTCGATCATCGACTGGATCTCGGCCGTGGACTTTTGGGTACGCTGGGCCAGCAGTCGCACTTCATCGGCCACCACCGCAAAACCGCGACCTTGCTCGCCGGCGCGAGCAGCTTCGATGGCTGCGTTGAGGGCCAGCAGGTTGGTTTGCTCGGCGATGGAACGGATCACTTCGAGAACGCTGCCGATCTGCGTGCTTTCGGCGGCCAGGGTACGAATCACGTCCACTGCCTGATCGATGGTCGACGACAGCTTGTCGATCTGTTGCAGGCTGCCATCGATATTGACCTGGCCTTGCTGCGCCTGAGACTCGGCATCGCGCATTTCACTGGCGGCGTGCTCGGCGTTTTTCGCAACGTCGTGGACGCCATACGTCACTTCATTAATGGCTGTGGCCACCAGTTCCATTTGCTGGGATTGTTGTTGACTGCGTTGCTGGGCCTGGGCGGCGTCGTTGCCCAGTTCGCTGGAAGACTGGCCCAAGGCACTGGCGGACACTTGCAGTTCTTTGATCACCAGCCGCAGCTTGGCGGTGAAGGCGTTGAAGTGGCGTGCCAGTTGCGTGACTTCATCCTGGCCATGGGTGTCGAGGCTGCGGGTCAGGTCGCTTTCGCCGCTGGCGATGTTGGCCATGGCGTTCACGGTTTCCTGCAAGGGACGCACGATGCTGCGGGCGATCAGGATGACCAGCAGCGCCATGATCAGCGCAATCACCAGTCCCACGAATGTGGCTTTCCAGACCTGGCCATAGAACTCGGCCTGCATGTCATCGATATACACGCCGGAACCGATTATCCAACCCCAGGGCTCGAAGAGTTTGATGTAGGACGTTTTTTCTACCGGAGCGCTGGCGCCCGGTTTCGGCCAGCGATAGTCAACGGTACCGGCCCCCTTGGACTTGGCGACGGCGACCATTTCATTAAACAGGGCAAAACCGTCCGGGTCGCGGATCGCCGAGAGGTTCTGGCCGTCGAGTTTCGGGTTGGCCGGGTGCATGATCATCACCGGCGTCAGGTCATTGATCCAGAAGTAGTCATTCTGGTCATAACGCAGACCGCGAACGGCGCTCAGTGCCTGCTTCTGCGCAGCATCGCGAGTGAGGGTGCCGGCAGTTTCGAGGCCATGGTAATAAGTCAGAATGCCGCTGGCGGTTTGCACCACATGCTGGGTTTTCTGGGCCTTGGCCTGGTAAAGGTCATCGTGAATCTGCTTGAGCATCAAGACGCCCAACGTCATTAGCATCAGGACGGCCACGATCAAGATGAGCCACAAGCGTCGGCTGATCGACATACTGCGCAAGCTGTTCATAACGCTGTCACTCCGGTTTCTTTTTCTTGTAAAAAATGATCGCCAGCATCCAACCACACTTTGCCAATCGGTCATATCCGACCCAAGTCCAACAACGCGGCAGCGTTAATCAGACTTGTCTGATAGGATTTCGGCCCCGCGCGGAAAAACCTGAATCCAAGTCGATTTTTCACGGAATTTTTATGGTTTCGTCCGGATTCTATGCGTGCGGCGCAGCAGCGACGCTGACCGCAGTCAACGTTGTGAAAAAATATTAATGGGGCATGCCGTAGCGCATTGCTTCTTGGGGGATTGATGGATCTTTGGACTGCCTTTTCGGCGTTGATACTTGGGGTGGTAGAAGGGCTGACGGAGTTTTTACCGATTTCCAGTACCGGTCACCAAATCATCGTGGCGGACTTGCTCAATTTCGGTGGCGAACGGGCCATCGCTTTCAACATCATCATTCAGCTGGGGGCGATTCTGGCGGTGGTGTGGGAGTTCCGCCGCAAGATCTTCGATGTGGTCATCGGTTTGCCGACCCAGCCGAGCGCTCGACGCTTTACCGCGAACCTGTTGATTGCGTTCATGCCGGCCGTGGTACTTGGGGTGATTTTTTCCGATTTGATCCACGAGTACCTGTTCAACCCGATCACTGTCGCGACGGCGTTGGTTGTGGGCGGGATCGTCATGTTGTGGGCCGAAAAGCGTCAGCATGAAGTGCATGCCGAAACTGTTGACGACATCACTTGGAAAGATGCCCTGAAAGTCGGCTTCGCCCAGTGCCTGGCGATGATTCCCGGGACGTCACGCTCCGGCTCCACGATCATTGGTGGCTTGTTGTTCGGGCTGTCGCGCAAGACCGCTACCGAGTTCTCGTTCTTTCTGGCGATGCCGACCATGGTCGCTGCGGCGGTTTACTCGGGCTACAAGTATCGCGACCTGTTCGTTCCGTCTGATTTTCCGGTGTTCGCGATCGGTTTTGTCACGGCGTTCATCTTCGCGATGATTGCCGTCAGAGCCTTGCTGGTGTTCATCGGCAGTCACAGTTATGCGGCGTTCGCCTGGTATCGCATCGCGTTCGGCCTGGTCATCCTGGCCACCTGGCAGTTCGGCTGGGTCGACTGGACCGCGGTCAAGCCATGAATGATGGCAGCACGCGCAACAACCCCGGACGCAAGCCCTCAGGAGTGATTCGCAATCTCCAGCTGAAACTGTTGGTGTTTGCGGTCCTGTGCGCGTTGCCGCTGTTTGGCTCGATCTCGTTGTGGCTGCGTGGGGTTTCGGTGATTCCCCTGGTGGCTTACGGGGTCGTCAGCCTGCTGGCGTTCTTGCTGTACTGGAGCGACAAACGCAAGGCGCGCGCTGACCATTGGCGCACGCCGGAAAACGTGTTGCATGCGGTGGAATTTGCCGGAGGCTGGCCGGGCGCCTTACTGGCGCAGCAGCTGTTCCGTCACAAGACGCGCAAGCTCTCGTATCAGTTGGTGTTCTGGAGCATCGTGCTGATGCATCAGGTGTTCTGGATCGATCAATTGTTTCTGGGTGCAAATCTGCTGGCGCTGTTTTAAAGCAGCAGCCCGACCTGGGTGCGCTTGGGCAACTTGCTCACCACCAATTGATGGGAACGCTGCAACAAACCTTGCAGCTCTTCACGGCCCAGCGGGTAGGGCGTTTCCATGATGATCCACTGAGCCCGCGCCAGATACGGCGCCGGGCGAATTCCCGGGCGGTCGCAATGACCGAGAAACAAGTCCTTGTCGACCTTGAAGGCCAGGGATTCGCCCCGCAGATTCTGCAAGGCAAACATCTTGTTCCCAGCAATCGAAAACACCCTTACGCCACCCCACTTGTAGTCTTCCCGCGCACCCGGCAGCGCGAGACAGAATTGCGCGACATCTTCTTCGCTCATACGTCCAGCTTTCATATCAGTCGGTCCCCGCAGGCATTGAATGATTCGATCAAATGGTCGAGCCAGGCGCGTACGGCCGGCATCACTCCGCGCCGATGAGGGTAGACCGCTTGCAGCCAGCCGCCAGGCAACGACCAGTCGGGCAGCAACTGTACCAGCGAGCCGTCTTGCAGTTCCTGCTCGCAATACATCATCGGCAGCATGGTAAAGCCCTGGCCGGCGAGGGTGCAGGCCTTGCGCACGATAAAGTCATCGATGCCCAATCGCGCTTCGAGGGTGAGGTCGCAGCTTTTGCCCTGTTGGTCGAGCAGGCGGATATGCACCAGGCGATCAGCTTCCAGGGCACCGAGCACGGGCAGGTTTCTCAAGTCTTCGGGGTGATTGATTTCACGTCCTTGCAAAAAACCGGGGCTGGCAACCATCGCCATCTGCGCCTGACGCAAACGTCGGGTGACCAACAGCGGATCCTCATCGCCCAAATCACGCACCCGCAACGCCACATCGACGCCCTCGGTCACCAGGTCGACGCGGCGGTTGAGCAACATGACTTCAAGCTGAACCTGAGGATACTTCTCAAGGAAATCGCTGATCACTGTCGGCAGAATTTCGTGGGCCAACCCGACGGGGCAGGACACCCGCAACCGCCCGCGAGGTTCGCTGGACATACTGGCCACGGCTTCGTCGGCCATTTCGGCTTCCAGCAGCATTGCCTGACAGTGCCGCAAGTAACGTTCACCGACGGCGGTCAGCTTCAGTTGTCGGGTGGTGCGTTGCAGCAGGCGCGCGCCGAGGCGCTCTTCCAGCTCGGCGATGCGCCGCGACAATCGCGACTTGGGAATGCCGAGCAAACGCCCGGCCGCGGCGAAGCCTCCGGCTTCAACCACCTTGGCGAAGTAGTACAGATCATTGAGGTCTTGCATGGAGGGTGCTCGATTGTTCTATCAGTGGGACGAACTATCGCATTGTTGCAGTCTAATCAGCTATTGGTTTCGCCTGTAGGATTCTCCCCATCAGATCGCCACGTAGCGATCCTCACCTGGAGATCCCCCCATGAAACTGCTGCATATCGATTCGAGCATTCTTGGTGACAACTCGGCTTCCCGTCAGCTGAGTAGCGAAGTCGTTAAAGCCTGGCAAACCACCGAGCCGACGGCCGTGGTGACCTACCGCGACCTGGCCGCCGATGCCATCAGCCATTTCTCCGCCACGACCCTGGTCGCCGCCGGCACCACCGCTGAACTGCGCAATGCCGCCCAGCAGCACGAAGCCGAGTTGAGTGCCACCACCCTGGCCGAGTTCCTCGCCGCCGATGCCGTGGTGATTGCAGCTCCGATGTACAACTTCACCATCCCGACCCAACTCAAGGCCTGGATCGACCGCATCGCCGTCGCCGGTCAGACTTTCCGTTACACCGAAGCCGGTCCTGAGGGCCTGTGCGGTGGCAAGAAAGTCGTCATCGTATCGACTTCCGGCGGTCTGCATGCCGGTCAGGCGACTGGCGTGGCTCACGAAGAGTACTTGAAGGTGCTGTTCGGCTTCATCGGCATCACCGACCTCGAGTTCGTCCGTGCCCATGGCCTTGCCTACGGTGACGAAGTCCGCACCAAAGCCATGAGCGACGCGCACACGCAAATCAGCGAGCAGTTGTTCGCCGCCGCGTAAGGCCTTTGTAAAGAAAATCAAACAGCTCGAGCAGCACTCAAAAAACTCTGTATTCTGATCACGCAAGTGCCAGATACGGAGTTTTTTGTTTCTGGCTGTTTCTTGCTGTTGGAATTTCATTAAATAGTGGCCCGAGTCATGCAGTCGAGGGTTAACGTCCCCGGTCAGTAGCCAGGTGGAACCTTCCATGGTGCGTCTTTGTGCAACCTTGCTGATTTGCCTGCTCAGCAGCCTGAACTCGGTGCACGCCGCGCCTGCGCCGCATCCTCACTGGAGCGTCGGCTTCCATGAGATGAGTTTTCTTGACCCTCTGGATTTGCAGCCGATGCGCGCCATCGCCTTCTATCCTTCCAGCGACAAGGAGCACTCCAGCCTCCTCGAGGGCTACACGGTCGAAGCGGGCGAAGACACGCGAGTCGCTATCGGTCGTTTCCCGATGCTGATGCTGTCCCACGGCAACACCGGAACCCCGCTGGCCTTGCACGACCTCGCCACGTCGCTGGCACGCAAAGGGTTTGTGGTGGTGGCGGTGATCCATCCCGGTGACAACTCCAAGGACCACAGCCGCCTCGGTACGTTGAGTAACCTTTACGGTCGACCCATCCAGATTTCCGAAGCCATCACCGCGACGCTGGGCGACCGAATGCTTGCGCCCTTCGTCAATGCCGATCAGATCGGTGTAATCGGTTATTCGGCGGGCGGGGAGACGGCGCTGATTCTGTCCGGCGCGACACCCGACCTGGACCGTCTGCGCCGCTATTGTCAGGAGCGCCCGGACGACCGCGATGCCTGCAACACCCAAGGCGAATTGATTGCGGATCGTGATGACTTGCAACCGGTGGCAGACCCGCGGGTTCGCGCCTTGCTGCTCATGGCGCCGTTGAGCCTGAAGTTTGGCCGCCATACCCTGGCCGACGTACATGTGCCGGTGCTGCTCTACAGCGGCGACGGCGACAAACTGGTGGCGTTCGACAAGAATGCCGCCGCCCTGGCGCGCAAACTGCCGATTGCACCGGACTTCAAGTTGCTGGCGGGGGCAGGGCACTTTGTGTTCCTGGCGCCGTGCAACGAAGAGCAGATCATCGCCATGCCGGCGCTGTGTACCGATGCCGATGGCGTCGATCGCAAAGACATCCATCGCAACATGATTTCCGAAGCCGGGCGTTTTTTCTCACACGCACTGGCCAAGCCGACCCGCGCCGGAATGCAGACTGCCGATCAATAAGAAATCCTTGTAGGAGTGTCAGGCCATTGCGCGGCGTTTCAGTAACAACGTCAGTCCGAGACCAGTTACAGACAACAACGCCGCACTGAAGAAAATCCACGAATACCCCAGGTTCAACGCCACGGCGCCCATCAACGGCCCTGCAATCGCCAGCGCCAGGTCGAAAAACACCGCGTAAGCACTCAACCCCGCCCCGCGGCTGGAATTGGGCACTTGCTTGATCGCTTCGACCCCCAGCGCCGGATACACGAGCGACAGACCGAACCCGGTCAGGCCTGCGCCGATCAGCGCATAACCGGTCGAAGGCGCGAGCCACAGCAACACCAGGCCCACCGTTTCAATGCTCATGCAGGCAATGGCCGAGGTGAATCCACCAAAACGGCTGATGCTGGAGATGAACAACAGTCGCGCCAATATGAAACACACGCCGAACACCGTCAGGCAGTAAGCCGCGCCGGCCCAGCCACGGCTGACGTAATACAGGGTAATAAAAGTGGTTAACGTGCCGTAACCGATGGAGGCGAGGCTCAGGCTCGCGCCGAACGGCGCAATGCGCCCGAACACCGCCCAGAACGGCAGGCGCTCGCCGCGAATCACCGGCACCGAGGGTTTGTTTCGGATCAGCACCAACGCCGCGAGCGCCAGCACCGACAGCGCGATCCCAAGACTGGCGAATCCCAGTTCACCGACCATCACCACGCCCAGTGGCGCACCGATGGCAATGGCGCCGTAGGAGGCGATGCCGTTCCAGGAGATCGATCGCGCGGTATGTTCCGTGCCCACCTGACCCATGCACCAACTGATGGTGCCGACCCCGATCAGGCCCTGGGCAATCCCCAGCAACAAGCGGCCGGCGATCAGGATCAACAGGCTCAGTAACGGAAGACTTTGCAGCAGCGTTGAAATCAACGTCAGCACGCCGCTCAACACAATCCCCGATAACCCGTAAACAATCGCCCGCTTGGTGCCGATGCTGTCCGACAGACGCCCGGCCATCGGGCGGCTGAGCAGGGTGGCCAGGTATTGAGAGCCGATGGTCAGCCCCGCGATGATCGCGCTGAAACCCAACTGCTCGTGGACATACCCCGGCAACACCGCAATTGGCAGACCGATGCAGAGGAAGGCAATAAAGGTATAAAAGACGATGGAGACGATCTGCAGGGTGATCGCCAGGGAGCTTTGCGGTGGCAGCTGCTGCACAGACATGAGGGCTCGTTCGCGGGCGGCGGTAGGAGAACCGCATCATGGCGTGGGCGCAAAATAAAAGAAAGCAGGCTAACTACTTTCTCCTGAACTGATCGTTCCCACGCTCTGCGTGGGAATACAGCCCGGGACGCTCCGCGTCCTTTCTGGAGCCGAACGCGGAGCGTCCGTTGAGGCATTCCCACGCAGAGCGTGGGAACGATCAGACCCTGAAATGCAAAAAGCCCCGTCACCAGGACAGGGCTTTTCAGTTTCGGCAGCTTTTTAGAACACAACGCCCTGGCTACGCAGGTAGTCGTCATAGGTACCGCTGAAGTCGATCACGCCGCTAGGGCTGAGCTCGATAATGCGGGTGGCCAACGACGATACGAACTCACGGTCGTGGCTGACGAAGATCAGCGTGCCCGGGTAGTTCTCCAGCGCCAGGTTCAGCGCCTCGATGGATTCCATGTCCAAGTGGTTGGTCGGTTCGTCCATGATCAGCACGTTCGGCTTTTGCAGGATCAGCTTGCCGAACAGCATGCGACCTTGCTCACCACCGGAGATGACCTTGACCGACTTGAGGATCTCGTCGTTGGAGAACAGCATACGGCCGAGGGTACCGCGAACGATTTGCTCGCCGCCCTGGGTCCATTGGCCCATCCAGTCGAACAGGTTGCAGTCGTCTTCGAAGTCGTGCGCGTGGTCCTGGGCGTAGTAGCCCAGTTCCGCGGCGTCAGTCCATTTCACGGTGCCGGCATCCGGGGTCAGTTCGTTGACCAGGGTGCGCAGCAAGGTGGTTTTGCCGATGCCGTTCGGGCCGATGATCGCCACGCGCTCGCCGGCTTCAACCTGGAAGCTGAAGTCCTTGAACAGGGTCTTGCCGTCGAAGCCTTTGGCCATGCGCTCGACGATGACCGCCTGACGGTGCAGCTTCTTGGTTTGTTCGAAACGGATGAACGGGCTCACGCGGCTCGAAGGCTTGACCTCGGCCAGCTGGATCTTGTCGATCGCCTTGGCGCGGGACGTGGCCTGCTTGGCTTTCGAGGCGTTGGCCGAGAAGCGGCTGACGAACGATTGCAGTTCGGAGATCTGCGCTTTCTTCTTGGCGTTGTCCGACAGTAGTTGCTCGCGGGACTGGGTCGCCACGGTCATGTACTCGTCGTAGTTGCCCGGGAACAGGCGCAACTCGCCGTAATCCAGGTCAGCCATGTGCGTGCACACGCTGTTCAGGAAGTGACGGTCGTGAGAGATGATGATCATCAGGCTGGAGCGCTGGGTCAGGATGTTTTCCAGCCAGCGGATGGTGTTGATGTCCAGGTGGTTGGTCGGTTCGTCGAGCAACAACACTTCAGGATCGGAGAACAGCGCCTGGGCCAGCAATACGCGCAGTTTCCAGCCTGGGGAGACTTCGCTCATCGGGCCGAAGTGTTGCTCGATGCCGATACCCAGGCCCAGCAACAGTTCGCCAGCACGGGATTCGGCAGTGTAGCCGTCCATTTCGGCGAATTCGGTTTCCAGCTCGGCAACGGCCATGCCATCTTCTTCGGTCATTTCCGGCAGCGAGTAGATACGGTCGCGCTCGGCCTTGACCTTCCACAGCTCTTCGTGACCCATGATCACGGTATCGATCACGGTGAATTCTTCGTAGGCGAACTGGTCCTGGCGCAATTTACCCAGACGCACGTTCGGCTCGAGCATGACCTGGCCGCCGGACGGCTCAAGATCGTTGCCGAGGATTTTCATGAAAGTCGACTTGCCGCAACCGTTAGCGCCGATCAGGCCGTAGCGGTTGCCCGCGGCGAATTTGACCGAAACGTTTTCGAATAGCGGCTTGGCGCCGAACTGCATCGTGATGTTAGCTGTAGAGATCAAAGGTTTTTCCTGCGAAGCATTCAGAGTAGCTAGGGGTGCGGCAGTACCGATTCAGTACCCGTTTCCGGTTTTCGAACCACAGGAAATGCATCCCGGTCAGAAGCGGAAGGTCCATCTGGCAATAAGTGGACAGCAGCATATGGAGCGCTTGGCCCGAGTCGAAGTGCGCTGAGACGGGGTTCATTCCCGTCATCAACCAAGGGGGGCGCGTAATGTTTGGCGGCGATTGTACTGGTCTGGCTCTTTAAACGATAGGGCGTTAAGGCCGCACGGCCACTTTGGCAGCATCAGTGGACAGTTTTTCACATCTGAAGGTTAACTATTGGTTACAAACTGTGGCTAAAATGCCATCTATCACCTGCTGCCGACAGACGGTACAGGCTCAAGAACGGGCCATTCAGGACCGCTGTTGTTAATTCAGACGCTGCACAAGACCCTCGGGCCGATCGATCGGCAAGGGACGCAGTTTGTTCACTTCTGACGTGTGACGATTTTTGTGAAATTGATCATTGCCGCTATATATGTTGTATCCATCGCGTACGTCCACTTGCGCGGACGTGTGCGCCACAAGCTGGGGCGCCAACTGAGCGACCACTCGACGTTTCTGGCGCCGATCAACTGCTTCCTTTATATGTTCTCGAAAATCCCCAACAAGCCTTTTCTCAACCCGGCCGACTTTCCCGATCTCAGTCCGTTGCAGGACCATTGGGAAGAAATTCGCGCCGAGGGCCAGAACCTGCTCAGGGCCGGGGAGATCAAGCGCTCGAATCAATACGACGATGTCGGCTTCAACTCGTTCTTCAAGACGGGCTGGAAGCGTTTCTACCTGAAGTGGTACGGCGACAGCCATCCATCGGCGATGAAACTTTGCCCGCGCACAACCGAATTGGTGCAAAGCATCGGCTCGATCAAGGCTGCGATGTTCGCCGAGCTGCCGCCGGGCTCGAAGCTGGTGCGTCACCGCGATCCGTACGCCGGTTCCTACCGCTATCACCTGGGCCTGGAAACCCCGAACGATGCCGGTTGCTACATCAACGTCGATGGCGAGAACTACCACTGGCGCGACGGTGAGGCGGTCATGTTCGACGAGACCTTCATTCATTACGCCGAAAACACCACCGGGCAGAACCGCATCATTCTGTTCTGCGATGTTGAGCGGCCGTTGAAGTATCGCTGGGCGGCGGCGTTCAATGGCTGGTTCAGCCGTCATGTGATGTCGGCGGCGGGCGCGCCGAACGATGCGGGTGACAAGACCGGCGGTCTCAATCGCTTGTTCGCCAAGGTCTACAAGATTCGCCTGCGTGGCAAAGCGTTGAAGAAGCGTAACCGCAAGCTCTACTACCTCGAAAAGTGGGCGATTTTTGGCGGATTGCTGGCGATTTTTGTACTGATCTGAATGATCTGTTGCGGCGTATAACGCCATCGCGAGCAGGCTCGCTCCCACAGTTAATCGCGATCACCTGTGGGAGCGAGGCTGCTCGCGATGGGGCAGTAATATTCACCGCAAACTTTCAATCAGCCACGAGAAGTCTTCGTGGCTTTTTTGTTTACGGCGGGTTTCGCAGCGGGCTTCGTTTTGCCCGTGCTCTTACCGCCGAGGCTGCGTTTAAGCAATTCGGTCAGATCGATAACATCCGCCGTCTTACGCTCCTCTTCACCAGTTGCCGTTTCGACAGCTTCGATTTTTCCTTCGTTGGCCTTTTTCTCCACCAGCGCCATGATCTTGTCTTCAAAACTGTCGCGATAATCCTCGGGGCTCCAGTCTGCGCTCATGTCCTCAACCAGTCGTTTGGCCATCTCTAGCTCACCCTTGGCCAGTTGGGGCTTGGTGACTTCACTGCCCAACTCAAGCGTATCCAGGCTTCGCACTTCGGCAGGCCAGCGCAGCATCACCAATACCATCGCCGACTCCAGCGGCATCAAAGCCGCAAGGTGCTGGCGCGTGTGCAGCACAACATGAGCCAGGGCGACTTTATTGGTTTGGCTTAACGTTTCGCGCAACAGCGCATAGACCTTGCCACCGCGTTTGTCCGGCGCGAGGTAGTAGGGCGTATCAATGTTTTGCAGGGGGATCTGCTCGCTGTCGACAAAAGAAAAGATGTCGATGGTCTGCGTGGACAGCGGGTGCGCCGACTTGATTTCCTCTTCGCTGAGGACCACATACTGGCCCTTTTCATACTGCACACCTTTAACGATATGTTCCTTGGTCACTTCCTTGCCGGTGACCTTGTTGATGCGCTTGTAGCCCACCGGGTCCATGCTGCGGCTGTCGAGCCAGTCGAAATCGATCCCTTGCGAGGACGTCGCCGAGACCAGTGCCACAGGGATATGCACCAGACCGAAACTGATCGCGCCTTTCCAGATTGCCCGTGCCATGGTCGTCTTCTCGCGAGTGATGTTCAGGTGACCTGTGTCCTGGCGTAAAAGTTTCAGTGGCTTGCGGCCCGGTCCAGCGGGGGATGAACGGCGTCCTCAACTTCGTGTTACATCTTGCCCAGGAGGTTTTAGTTAACAAAACCGAACCCCGGGCGTAGCGTGATATCGAAGTTCCAATCCCCCTGATGTCGAGAGGCTCCCCCATGAACAGATTTGTGCTCGGCTGCACCGCGTTGGCCTTGAGTGGCGTGCTGAGCAATCTGGTCCAGGCTGACACCACATCGCCACCTTTTTCATTGCTGTTGGCCCAGAGCCCGACGGGCAACTCCAGCAATCCTTACAACAGCCCGATTCGCCGGGCCAATCCCAACAGCATGCAAGGCACGCAACCCGGCGCGCCGGTCATTCGTGGGCCAAACACAGTGCCCGTGCCGCGCCCTCCGACGCTGGACAATGGTGGCATCGGCAACCGCTATCCCCAGGATCGCTCGCCTCCCGCCACTCCACCGAAATTCATTCCCAATCCACCTCATCGAGACGCAAACACCAGCAACCGTTGAACGGCACGACAGCGTTCTTGCCAGCCATTCGAACGACAAAAGGAATCGTGCATGTTGCGTACAACCCTTCTGGCCACTCTGTGTGCCAGCGCACTGATCACCGTCACGGCGCCGGTTTTCGCGGCGCCGACCCAGAATTTCAAAAGCGAACAGGGCACCCTTGAGGTGACGACCATGACCAAGGGGCTTGAACATCCCTGGGCCTTGGCGTTTCTTCCGGATCGCCAAGGAATGCTGGTGACCGAACGGCCCGGTAATCTGCGGGTGGTCAGCGCCGATGGCAAACTGTCCGCTCCGCTCAGTGGCGTGCCAAAGGTTTGGGCCAAGGGGCAGGGCGGCTTGCTGGATGTAGCGTTGTCGCCCGACTTCAAGCAAGACCGCACGGTCTACTTGTCTTATGCAGAAGGTGGCGGTGAGGGCGACAGGGCCGGGACGGCGGTCGGGCGTGGGCGTCTCTCTGACGACCTCACCGCCATCAAGGATTTCAACGTGATCTTCCGCCAGGAACCCAAGCTTTCGGTCGGCAACCACTTTGGTTCGCGCCTGGTGTTTGACCGCGACGGCTATCTGTTCATCACCCTTGGCGAGAACAATGACCGTCCGACTGCTCAGGACCTCGACAAGCTGCAAGGCAAGGTCGTGCGGATCTACCCGGACGGCAAGGTGCCGGATGACAACCCTTTTGTCGGTCAGGCTGGCGTACGCCCGGAGATCTGGTCCTACGGCCAGCGCAATCCGCAAGGCGCGGCGCTCAACCCTTGGACCGGCACCCTCTGGGAAAACGAACACGGTCCCCAGGGAGGCGATGAAATCAACATCATCGAGCGTGGCAAGAATTACGGCTGGCCGATGGCAACCCATGGCATCAACTACTCCGGCCAACCGATTCCGGAAGCCACGGGCAAGACCGCCGAAGGCACCGTCGGCCCGCGCCACGTCTGGGAAAAGTCCCCCGGCCTCAGCGGTATGGCGTTCTATGACGCTGACCGTTTCAAAGCCTGGCAGCACAACGTGTTTATCGGCGCGCTGGTGAGCCAGGAGTTGATTCGCTTGCAGTTCGATGGCGACAAGGTCGTTCACGAAGAGCGATTGCTGGGCGAACTCAACAAGCGCATTCGCGATGTGCGGCAAGGCCCGGACGGGTATTTGTATGTGCTGACCGATGAGGACGACGGCGGCCTGTACAGGATCGGCCTGAAGTAACGCATCCCTGTAGCCGCTCATGATCGGGTGTACAGAACCACTGCCGCGCGCAACTTGCCTCGTCCGAAGCTGCTCATCTTGTCGAATTCGCCATGGCTGACCGGCAGATGCTGGCAGTCCATGGGTTGGCGATGCTGGCTGTGATCGACATCCGGGTCATGCAGGTAGACGAACTCTTCATCGCAATCGGTGACGATCACCCAATGCGGCGATTTGGAACGGGTCAGTCGATAGCTGCTGATCAGCACCAGCGGTTGTCCGCCACCGTCCAGTAACCGTGCAAGGTTCAGTGGTCCGCCGATCACTCGCTCCACATCAGTTTCCTGTAGCTGCGTGGTGAATTCCTCGTGTACCAACCGCATTACCTCTTTTTTATGCGCATCGCGTACGCCATCAAGAAACAGGGCCCCGGCCATGCTCAATTGCAAACGCACCCCAAAACCCCGTCGCCATGCCGCCAGCGCCAAGCCTTGAGGGCTGCAGCCACCATGGCCGGAAGTCATGAACACGGTGGTCGCTTCGCGCCAGATCTGCAGTTCTTCGCGCCGCTCCAGCACGCGATCCGCTTGCAGTGCGCCCATGCCCATCAGCAGACAGGCCGGGCCGCAGGTGAAATCGGTGGTCTGCTGATACCAGGGCACCTTGATGTTGCGCGAGTCGCGGTGCTGGAGGATGCGCTTCTCCAGCCTCAGCGCGTCGGTATGGTCCTGGTAGTAGTCGTGAATCAGTGCGAAGCGTCGGTAACCATTGCGCTCGTACAAAGCGATGGCTGCCGGGTTGTCGATGCGCACTTCCAGTCGCAGGTAGGCGCAGTCGTGCTCAAGGGCGCAGGCCTCGATGCGTTGGAGCAATTGTTTGCCCAGGCCGCTGCCGCGCGCGTCGGTGGCGATCGCAATCGAGTAAAGGCGCGCCAGCGAAGTGCCCCGGTGAAACAGCACCACGGCGTAACCGACCAAGTGCTCGCCACGCTGGGCCACCAGCAGTTGCCCGTGGGCCCGGGTGATCATCCATTGAAAACTGCGACGATTAAGCCGATCCGTGGTGAAACAGTGTTGTTCGAGTTCCAGCAGTGCTGGCAAGTCTTCAACCATCGCCAAGCGAAAAACCAGATTCATATGACCACCGTAAAAGTTGCGTAACGAAACGGGACTTTCTAAAAAGTTCGTGCTTAATAGGAAAGGTCTTGTTCTCCAACGGATCAATCACTATGTCAGCGGTACAGGGTCATTGGCGCGAAGTATCCGAGCAAACTTTGCCGGCGGCAACTTATTTAAATGACGGTGTTAGAACTTCCAGCCAGTTGATTATCATCGTCGAACGCAAGGAAGACTGGGCCTCCTACTTCCCCAGTGAAGACATCGTGACGGCACAGGAATACCTCGAAAAAACCCGTGATGACGAGCGGGGCAAGCGGGTCCAGGTGATCAACCTATGCCGCAGCTACAAATACCTGGGGCACGGCTACTACTGCTCGTTGCTGGCCGAAGCCCGCGGACACAAGGTAATTCCGTCGGTGCGGACCATCAGCGAACTGACTCGAAAGTCCTTGTATGGCCTGGCCCTGGATGATCTGGATAAAACCCTGGAAAAAGCCCTCAGTCATCATCTTTACAGTGACACCGAAGGTTTTACCCTGACGCTGTACTTTGGCAAGACTCATATCGAGCCGTTACAGGATCTGGCGCGACAGTTGTTTGAAGTCTTCCCGTGTCCGATATTGTTAGTTGAGTTTCGTCGAACTAACGGCTGGCACATTGACGGGATAAAGTCCGGTGCCTTGCATAAGTTACGCGAAGATCAGGAAGATCAGTTCGCCCACTCACTCGACAGTTTCAGTCGCAAGATCTGGCGAGTACCGCGCTCCCGCCGTGTGGCCCGTTATGACCTGGCCATCCTGCACGATCCCCAGGAAGCGTTGCCGCCGTCGAATGCCAAGGCGCTGGACAACTTCGTCAGGGTTGGCAAAACGTTGGGCATCGACGTCGAGCTGATCGAACGCAAGGACTACGCACGTATTGCCGAATACGACGGTCTGTTGATCCGCGAGACGACCAGCGTCGACAACCACACCTACCGGTTCGCCAAGAAAGCCGAGAGCGAAGGGCTGGTCGTGATGGACGATCCGGCGTCGATTCTGCGTTGCACCAACAAGGTGTACCTGACCGATCTGCTCAAGAGTCATCAGTTAGGCATGCCCGCCACCGAGATTCTCTACAAAGAGCGACCGGAAGACTTTGAGCGGGTCGGCGAGCGCCTCGGTTTCCCGTTGGTGTTGAAGATCCCCGACGGCTGTTTCTCTCGGGGCGTGATCAAGGTCGAAAGCCAGCAGGCCTTGCTCGAAGCCACGGCCGAACTGTTCGAGCATTCGGTGCTGTTGCTGGCCCAGGAATTCTTCTACACCGAATACGACTGGCGCATCGGCGTGCTCAACCGCAAACCCATCTTTGCCTGCCAGTACTTCATGTCCAAGGGCCATTGGCAGATCTACAACCATAAGGCCAAGGGCCAGGACATCAACGGTGAATGCCGAACCCTGGCGGTTCACGAAGCGCCGCGGGCGGTGGTGGAATTGGCGGTGAAGACCGCGAACCTGATCGGCGATGGCCTCTACGGTGTCGACCTCAAGCAATCCGGCGACAAAGTGGTGGTGATCGAGGTCAACGACAATCCGAACATGGACGCTGGCATCGAAGACGCTTACTTGCAGGACGATCTGTATTCACTGGTGCTGGAAGAGTTCGTCCGTCGCCTTGAACTCAAGCGCCGTGGCCAGGCCTGGTGAGCGGCCGATGATCAAGAGCTTTCAACTGATCCACGGCGCCCTGCACAAAGTCGAACGGCTGGACGCCGAAGTGATGCTCTTCAGCAACCCCGACGCCGCCGAGCGGGACTTGCTGCACAGCCATTTCAAGCTCGATGAACACGCCCTGGCCTCGGCCCTGGACCCCGACGAGGTGTCACGCATCGAGTTTCACCCCGACAACCTGTTCCTGATCTGGAAACGCCCGGAAAACTATTCCGGTGCCGGCAGCCTGGCTTTTGAAGTGTCGTCCTGCGGTTTGCTGTTTTCCGAGCACCGTTTGCTGGTGATCGCCACCGACGACTCGCCGCTCAGCGGCCTCGGCCTGCGCCAACCTCTGAACACGCCGCTGGATGTGTTGCTCGACCTGTTGTTCAACAACATCCATCACTACTTGGGCCACCTGAAGGTGATCAAACTGGTTGCCCGGGAGTTGCAGCAGAAGTTCAACGCGTCGATGCAGAACCAGCACCTGATCCAGATGTTCAACCTCAGCGAAAGCCTGATCTATTACATCAACGCGATTCACAGCAACGGCGCCGTCCTGACCCGGTTGCGCAATCACGCCGCCAAGGAACATTTCAGCGCCGAAGCCATTGGCCTGATCGACGACCTGATCATCGAAAACAACCAGTGCTACAAGCAGGCGGAAATCTACTCCACAGTGTTCTCCGGGCTGATCGACGCCCGGGGCAACCTGATGAACAACAGCATGAACAACCTGCTGCGCAAACTGACGTTGATCAATGTGGTGTTTCTGCCGCTGAACCTGATTGCAAGTATCGGCGGCATGTCCGAGTTCAGCATGATGACGGCGGGCGTGCCATGGTGGGTTTCGTATCCGCTGTTTCTGAGCGCGATGATAGTGGGGGCTGGAATGATGGTGCTGGGGCTCAGACGGTTGGCGAAGTGACGGCCGTTCTCCGATCCTGCAGGCCACGGACCACGAGGTATACCAGCGGCCCGATGGAGACGAAAACAGCGGTGATCAAAAGGTAGGGAACCACCGACCACCCCGACCATCCGCGCTTGCGCGCATCCGAGTACATCCAGATGCCCGCGAGCGTCGCCAGCAGGTACAAATCAATCACCACCTGCGCCGTGTCGGGGCGCGACATCAGGCCGATGCCGAAATCGATCAATGACTGTTCGGCTTGCAGCATCACCGAAACGGTGTAGCCGGCGAACGCGATCAAGGCAATGAGGGGCAGGGCGACAGACTTCATGTTTCCTTCCTTGGGATGATGAGTAGAGTCGCCAGCCTACAGAGGCCGAGTAAAATTGGCCATTGACTTGCCATCAACGCCCGGCTAATTTCCGGGCATGACTTCCACTGTATTGCGCTGCCAGCCAAGCATTATTACCGCCATTCCTTATTTGGCGGGCTAGCTCACGACTGCAGCACCCAACCCGCCCTAGAGGCGGGTTTTTACTTTCTGCCTCCTGGGTTTTCGATCAACGTCAGGAGACGACCATGAGCAGCAGCACAGCCCAGCAAACCTTGCTTGAGCATTACGTGAAAAAGATCCTCGCCGCGCCCGTGTATGAGCTCGCGGTGCGTACGCCGCTGCAACCGGCGCCAGCGTTGTCCGAGGCGCTCGGCAATCAGATCCTGCTCAAGCGCGAAGACCTGCAACCGACCTTTTCCTTCAAGATCCGCGGTGCCTACAACAAACTGGTGCAGTTGAGCGATGAGCAAAAGGCATGCGGCGTGATCACCGCTTCGGCGGGCAATCATGCCCAGGGCGTAGCGCTGGCAGCACGTGAATTGGGGATCGCCGCGACCATTGTGATGCCGCGCACGACACCGGAATTGAAGGTGCTCGGTGTTCGCAGTCGGGGGGCTGACGCCGTGCTGCACGGCGAGAGTTTTCCGTTTGCCCTGGACTATGCGCTGAACCTGGCACGACAAACCGGTCGCACCTTTGTCTCGCCTTTCGACGACCCGGATGTGATCGCCGGTCAGGGCACCGTCGCCATGGAAATCCTGCGTCAGCATCAAAGTCCGCTGGATGCAATCTTTGTCCCGGTGGGCGGAGGTGGCTTGATCGCGGGCATTGCAGCGTATGTCAAATACTTGCGACCTGAAGTCCGCATCATCGGTGTCGAGTCGGAGCATTCCGCGTGTTTGTCCGCGGCATTACAGGCTGGCGAGCGAGTTGTCCTGCCGAGCGTAGGCACTTTCGCCGACGGTGTCGCCGTCGCCCAGATCGGTGCTTATGGTTTCGAGGTCTGCCAGTTTTGCGTCGATGAAGTGTTGACGGTCAGCAACGACGAACTCTGCGCCGCCATCAAGAATATCTACGACGATACCCGCTCGATCACCGAACCTTCCGGCGCCTTGGCCGTGGCCGGCATCAAGAAATACGTAGCGCAGACCGGCGCCCGTGGTCAGACGCTGGTCGCGATCGACTCGGGCGCCAATATCAATTTCGACAGTTTGCGTCATGTGGCCGAGCGCGCCGCATTGAGCGACGTCCCGGCGTGAGCAGTGTCAGGCCAGCAGCGGGCGCAGGAAGGTCCGCTCATAGCTGACGATAAACTTCTTTTCGACCAGCGAAGCTACGAGCGCGGCGCTTTCGGCGTCGGTCATCGCGATATGCCGGTAGCTTTCGTAATCTGCCAGCGAAGGAAAGCTGAACAGGCAGTAGGCGATATTGCTCGCGCCCTCGGAAGGCAGGAAGTACCCGTGGTGCGTACCACCCAAACGTTCGACGATGCCGAGCCAGGCTTTGGCGTAGGCTTCGAACTCGCTGAGTTGATACGGATCGATCACATATTTGACGTGGCAGGTAATCAAATTGGCGCTCCTGTAACGGGATAGAACGGTTATTCCTGGACGGCTTTCTCGACCTTGCTCGACGCCGACCAGATCCGGTAGCGGACTTCGACGTCTTTAGGCACGTAGAGCACGATCGGCAGTTTGCTGTTGTAGCGCAGCAGGAAACCGTCACCGACCACCGGTACAAAGTCCTTTTTGCTCTTGCCGTCCGGGCAGGCCATCTGCGTACTCATCGGGCCGATGACTTTTTCCAGTCGGTAGAACGGGTAGCCCCAGCCTTCGAGGTTTTTCTCCTCGAGAATGCCACCCAGGCGTTGGCGATTGCAGTCGACGGCCAGGGTTTTGCCGGCGAGGATTTCGACCTGGTAGTCGTCTTCCTGAGTCTGTGGGGCAAGGTGAATGACCTGGCGGGTGAAACCGCTGTCAGCTTTGGGGAATGGGGCGACCTCTTCGAGTTTCGCGGCGTGCGCAGCGAACGACAGGCCAGCAACTATTAGCCCAACGGTATTGATGTGGATCAACGAACCCATGATTGCCTCCTTGCTTGTGAGTGGTGTCAGCAGATACTGATTGCCAGGCCGCATTCTTACTGCCGTCAGCTGTGAATGCAAACTCAAGGAGGTGTGCCAATTCCAGCGGCACAATGGGCCGGCCTTGCAGGTCGCATGAGGCCGTTTGGCACTAGTTTCGCTAAATCGTTGATTTACCGATGAGCTGCAGTGCGAAATCCAAGGCGTATTTTATGCTGTAGCTGGTCTTAAGCTGATCGGGGGATTTCCTTGCGTCAGTTTCGATAGTGTCGTTTGGCAGTCTCACTTTAAGGAGAGGGGTCACCATGTTTCTTTCTGCCTTGGAACTTCGCAATATCATTGAAAGCAGTTTTTTGCCGAAACGTTGTCAATGCACGCTGTCGCCGGACCTGTCGATGACCGTGAAGGTGTATTCCGATCGGGAAACCGACCATCTCGATCTCATGGTGACCGGAATAAATGCCAAGAGGCTAAATGGTTGCCGCGAAATCAATGACCTGATCGCCGGGCTGCGCTCTGACATGCAGCACCAAACCATTGCCCAGGCTCTGCATCCAGACAGAAAAGCGCTTTAACCCGCGGCTTCGAATTCCACCGACGCACGCCAGGTCTGGAAAATCACCAGACCCAGCGCCAGTTCGATCAGACCGTTCAATCAGTTCTGATAACTGCAGGCGTCAGAAAGTTTACGGTATGAGATTTGAGCAGGTTTGCCCGAGGTGCTATCGATGTACTTCATGTCGGCTGTGACCACTTGGCAGTCCTGTGTCGACGGTTCGGTCAAGGCAATGACCTTGCCCACGTGCAGCGGCATACCATAGTGGTATGGCACCGCCTGGGAGCTCGAAGTGTCATTGGCCTGGGCCAGACCGGCAAACGCGGTGCAGGCGAGAGCGCTGGTAACCAGCAAGGTGCGCATGTTCATGAACGATCTCCGATGCAGGCTTGAAGTAAGCTCGACGTTCAAGCGTCGAACCTGCCGCACTGGGCGTCAGAGAACTCTGAGGGCGTGCGGTCCAGTAAAGTTTTGGACCGCGGGGTTAAGCGATGGTTAACCCGACTGAATGCCGCCTGTCGTGAGGAGGCCATCAGCCTCAGCGAAGATCCAACTGATGGCGATACGGCAAATCCGGCCCGGTCTTACTGCAGGTCAGCGCTGCCGCCTGCACTGCAAATTTGAGCATGCCGTCGATCTGCTCACGGCTCAGTTGCTGCACGCCCTCAACCGAATCCAGCTGCTGCTCCGTCAGCCAGGTAATCAATGCCGCCTGAAACGTATCGCCCGCGCCCACGGTGTCGGCGATTTTCACTGAACTCGCCGGTACCGACCATGAACCATGGGCGCGACTGAACACCGTCGCCCCCTCGCCACCACGGGTCAGAAATACCAACTGACAGCGATGCTGCAGCCAGCCTTGAATGACCCGTTGCGGATCCTGCTCGGGGTACAACAGGCTCAAATCCTCATCGCTGACTTTGATCAGGTCGGCCAACTCAACCAAGGTGGCAACCCGAGAGCGCCACAGATCGATACTTGGCTCAGGATTGAGCCGCACGTTGGGGTCCAGGCTGATCAAGCGTTTACCGCTTTCCCGTTGCACCAAGGCCAACAGCGTGTCGGCAATCGGTTGTACCACCAGCGAAAACGAACCGATGTGCAGGCCGCGCACTTCAGATCCCAGTTCTGGCAGATGCTCGGTTTTCAGCTGACGATCCGCGCAGCCTTCACCCCGGAAGCTGTAATGCGGCGAACCATTGGCCCCGACCGCCACCATCGCCAGAGTCGTAGGCGCTGCGAAATCCACCAGGTAATCCGGGCGCACACCTTCATCCTGCAGCACCTGCTGCAAGCGCCGACCGAGGTAGTCGGTGGACAGGCCGGCAAACAGCGCCGCATCCACCCCCAAACGACGTAAACCCACCGCCACGTTGAACGGCGAGCCGCCGGCAATCGCCTTGAAATTCACTTTTGACGCCAGGCCGCTGGCGTCCTCTTCACTGAAGAAATCGAACAGCGCTTCGCCACACACCAGGTACATAGTTATTTACTCTTTAAAGGGTTGCGACATGCTGTTGATAGCGTTCGTAGGCCTGCTGACAGGCCGCCACATTGTCGGCGATCGGCAAGGTTTCGCTGGCTGGATCGAGCTTCACGCAGCGTTTGCATAGATCCTCCAGGCTGTCTTCATGCCCGCTTTCCCAGGACTTGCACCACGCTGCCTGAATCGCGGCGCCAAGGGCCGCGGCTTCGCTTTGTTCGGTGCAGATGACTGGGGTGTTCATGATGTCGGCGACGATCTGCCGCCACACCGGGCTTTTCGAGCCGCCGCCGATCAGGCAAATGCTGCGGCTTTGTAAGCCATTCTGCCGCAGCAGGTCCAGCCCATAACGCAAACCGAAGGTCGTGCCTTCGACCACCGCGCGGCACAGGTTGGCCTGGGTCAGGTTGGTCATGGACAAGCCCAGCAGGCTGCCGGTGGCATGGGGCAGGGCGGGGACGCGCTCGCCGTTGAGGAATGGCAGCATGCACACGCCTTCGGCACCGATGGGGGCTTGCGCGACGAGGTCGTTGAACTGTTCGATATCCAGCTCGAACAGTTCGCGAATCACCCCGGTCGCGTTGGTCAGGTTCATCGTGCAGATCAGCGGCAGCCAGCCACCGCTGGAGGAACAGAACGTTGCGACGCAAGCGTCCGGACTGACTTTCGGCTGGTCGGCATAGGCGTACACCGTCCCCGAAGAACCGAGACTCATGGTGATAGCGCCTGGCTTGATGTTGCCGGTGCCGATGGCGCCCATCATGTTGTCGCCACCGCCGCTGGAGACCAGCGCCTGCGGGTTGATACCCAGGTGTTCAGCGATGCTCGGCAGGATCGTGCCGACGGCTTGATGAGCGTCTATCAACTCCGGCAGCGCAGCTTGCAGTCGTCCGGTGGCATCGATATCCCGCAGCAGCTGCAAGTCCCATTGGCGGGTACGCACGTTGAAATACCCGGTGCCCGAGGCGTCGCCGTATTCACTGCAACTGCGCCCGGTGAGCCAATAGTTGAGGTAATCATGGGGCAGCAGGATGCGGGCGATCCGGGAAAAAACCAGCGGATGTTGTTCTTTGGTCCAGAGCAGTTTGGAGACGGTGTAGCCCGGCGCGATCACTACGCCGAGGCGTTCCAGCGAGCCTTTTTCGCCACCCAGATGGACCAGCAGACGGTCGTTTTCCGGGGTGGATTCGGTGTCACACCAGAGTTTGGCCGGGCGCAGCACCTGGCCCTGATCGTCGAGCAGCACCAGCCCGTGTTGCTGGCCGGAAACGCCGATGCCAAGGATGTCCTGGCCGTCGACCTTCGCCGCGAGCAATGCGCGGCGGGTGGCAAGCGCGAAGGCTTCCAGCCATTGGGCGGTGTCTTGCTCGCGGCGGCCGTTGGCGCCACTGATCAGAGTGTGGGCGGCAGCACCCTGGCCCAGCACCTGACCGCTGACGGCGTCGAGGATGATGGCTTTGGTGCCTTGGGTGCCGCAGTCGATGCCGAGGAATAAATGTTGGTTTGTCATGAATACACCCTGCCGAAGATCGTTCCCACGCTCTGCGTGGGAATGCAGCCCGGGACGCTCCGCGTCCCTTTCGCGAATTGGAACGCGGAGCGTCCCTTGAGGCATTCCCACGCAGAGCGTGGGAATGATCAGTTGGCGAGTACTCGTTCGAGGGTTGTTGTCACGCCGACATCGCGCAAGCTGTTACAGCACCACTCAAACGCTGCCACAAACTCGGGCGAATGCGGGATCGCCGTTCCAAAAATCTCCTCAACCGCCAGCAACCGCTGCGTGATCAACGCATCATCCGCCACCAACGCCTGACAGAATTCCGCCCGTGGGTCAGGAACGCTGTAGGTCTGGCCATTCTCGTCCACGCCCTTCAAATACAATGCCCAAGCCGCTACTACCAACGCCGCCCGTTTGGTCTCCTGCCCATCCGCAATCAATCGATTGATCGTCGGCACCGTGAACTTGGGAAACTTCGACGAACCGTCCGAACACACGCGCTCCAGCTGATCGGCAATCGCCTGGTTGGAGAAGCGCGCCTCCAGGGTGTTCTTGTACTCGGTCAGGTCAATCCCCGGCACGGGTGACAGTTGCGGGGTCACGTCCAGGTCCATGTAGGCACGCATGTAGCGCACGAACAGCGGGTCGTTCATGGTTTCGTGAACGAAACGGTAACCCTTCAAGAACCCCAGGTAAGTGAGGGCGAGGTGACTGCCGTTGAGCAGTTTGATCTTCATCTCTTCATAAGGCGTGACGTCGTCAGTGAACTGCACGCCGACCTTTTCCCAGGCCGGCCGACCATTGACGAACTTGTCTTCCAGCACCCATTGCACAAACGGTTCGCAAACCACCGGCCAGGCATCGTCGATAGCGTGTTTATCGTGCAGTTGCAGCTTGTGTTCGGTGCTGGTCATCGGCGTGATGCGGTCGACCATCGCGTTCGGAAAACTGACATTGCTAGCGATCCAGTCCCGCAGATCGGCATCACGTAGGGCGGCGAACGCCAGTAACGCTTTGCGCGTGACTGCGCCGTTGTGCGGCAGGTTATCGCAGGACATCAAGGTGAACGCGGGCGTGCCGGCTGCACGACGTTTGGCCAGCGCGGCACAGAGGAAACCGAACACGGTTTTCGGTGTGTTTGGGTGTGCCAGGTCGTGCTGGATTTGCGGCAACTGGGCCATGAACTCGCCGGTGCTGTCGTCGATGCAGTAGCCGCCTTCGGTAATGGTCAGCGAAACGATACGGATCTCGGGGCTGGCGAGTTTGTCGATCAGTGCTTGTGCGCCGTCTTCAGCCAACAGCATGTCGCGAATCGCACCGATCACTCGAACTTCGGTGTCGTCGCTATCGCCCAACTCGAACAGGGTAAAGAGGTAATCCTGCTCTTTGAGATCGTCCCGGGCGCGGCGGTCTTCGGCGCGCAGGCCGACACCGCAACTCGCCCAGTCCAGACCTTCGCCGGTATTCATCAACGCATCGGTGTAATACGCCTGATGCGCCCGGTGGAAACCGCCGACGCCGATGTGCGCGATGCCTTGGCGAGTGTCGCTCAGGGTATAGGCCGGCAGGATCACCCCAGGGGCGAGGCGGTTGAGGTTGTGTTTATTGAGTTTCATCACAAGGTCTCGAAATCAGGCTGCAGCGCGCAACGGGCGGGTCAACGCCACGCCGTCGGCATCGAATAAATGGCAGTGTTCGGCGTCCAGATGCAGGCTCAGCGACTCGCCATAACGGCTGGCCAGGTCGCCGCGAACGCGCATGGTCAGGGCTTCGCCGGACGAGGTCACCACGTGGCAAAAGGTGTCGCTGCCCAGGCGTTCACTGACGTCGGCGGTGACCTGCAAGGTGCAGTCGCCGGTCTGCGCGAGATTCAGATGCTCCGGGCGAATGCCCAGGGTCACCGCACCGCCGACGCTCAGGTTGGCACCGCTCAGTGGCAAGGTGATGCGGGTGCCGGCGTCCAGCAGCACTTCGCAGCGCTGGCTTTCGACGCGGGTGACTTTACCCTTGAGGAAGCCCATTTTCGGCGTGCCGAGGAACCCGGCGACAAACAGGTTGGCCGGTTGGTGATACAGGTCCAGCGGCGAGCCGACTTGTTCGACTTTGCCGCCATTGAGTACCACGACTTTGTCGGCCATGGTCATGGCTTCGACCTGGTCGTGGGTCACGTAGATCATCGTGGCTTTGAGTTCTTTGTGCAGGCGCAGCAGTTCCAGGCGCATCTGCACCCGCAGGGCGGCGTCGAGGTTGGACAGTGGCTCATCGAACAGGAAGATCTTCGGATTGCGCACGATGGCTCGGCCGATGGCCACGCGCTGACGCTGACCGCCGGACAACTGTTTCGGTTTACGTTCGAGCATTGGCCCCAGTTCGAGGATGCGCGCCGCTTCGCCGACTTTCTTCTCGACCTCGGCTTTCGGTACGCCCGCCAGGTCGAGGGCAAACGACATGTTTTTGCGCACGCTCATGTGTGGGTACAGGGCGTAGGTCTGGAACACCATCGCCAGGTCGCGCTTGGCCGGGCTGACTTCGGTGATGTCGCGGCCATCGAGTTCGATGGTGCCGCCGCTGACTTCTTCCAGGCCGGCGATCAGGCGCAGCAGGGTGGATTTGCCGCAGCCCGACGGACCGACGAACACCACGAACTCGCGGTCGTTCACTTCCAGGTCGATGCCTTTGATGATGGAAAAGCCTTCGAAGCCTTTTTGCAGATTCTTGATTTTCAGGTTGGCCATGATGATGGGCCTCCACTTGTTGTTATTCAGTTGAGCCGTGTGGGCTTTTCTGTAGGAGTGAGTCTGTTCGCGATGAGGCCGTGTCAGTCGACATCACTGTTGAATGACATTCCGCCATCGCGAGCAGGCTCGCTCCTACAGTGGTCGCATTGAGTCGGCGATCTTCATTTCACGGCGCCGAACGACAGGCCGCGGACCAATTGTTTCTGGCTGATCCAGCCGAAGATCAGGATCGGTGCGCAAGCCAGGGTCGACACTGCCGACAACTTGGCCCAGAACAGACCTTCGGGACTTGAGTAGGAGGCGATCAACGCAGTGAGCGGCGCGGCTTTCGACGAGGTCAGGTTCAGCGACCAGAACGCCTCGTTCCAGCACAGGATCAGCGACAGCAACACTGTGGACGCCAACCCGCCCTTGGCGATCGGCAGCAGCACCCGGACCATCTCCTGCCACAACGTGGCACCGTCGAGGCGCGCGGCTTCGAGGATGTCCTTGGGGATGTCCTTGAAGTAGGTGTAAATCATCCAGACCACGATCGGCAGGTTGATCAGCGTGTAGATCACGATCAGCGCGATGCGCGTGTCGAGCAGGCCGAAACTCTTGGCCAGCAGGTAGATCGGCATCAGCACGCCCACCGGTGGCAGCATCTTGGTGGAGAGCATCCACAGCAGCGTACCCTTGGTGCGCTGGGTTTCGTAGAACGCCATCGAGTACGCCGCCGGCACCGCGATCAGCAGGCTCAGGGCCGTAGCGCTGAACGAAATCACCACCGAGTTCCAGGCGAAGCTGAAGTAATCGCTGCGCTCGTTGATGTGCAGGTAGTTTTCCAGCGTCGGCGTGAAGAGGAACTGCGGCGGCGTGGCGAACGCATCGATTTCGGTTTTGAAACTGGTCATCACCATCCAGAAGATCGGGAAGAAGATCAGGATCGCGATGGCCCAGGCCAGGGTGCCGAGCAGCAGGCTTTGCAGACGGCGGGATTGTTGAAGGGTCATGGCGCAGGCCTCAGGCTTTGTCTGTCAGGTTTTTGCCGATCATGCGCACCAGCACGATGGCTGCGATGTTGGCAATCACCACCGCGATCAAGCCACCGGCGGACGCCATGCCGACGTCGAACTGCACCAGCGCCTGGTTGTAGATCAGGTACGCGAGGTTGGTCGAGGCGTAGCCGGGGCCGCCGTTGGTGGTGGTGAAGATTTCGGCGAACACCGAGAGCAGGAAGATGGTTTCGATCATCACCACCACCGCAATCGGCCGGGCCAGGTGCGGCAAAGTCAGGTGCCAAAAAATCGCGATTGGCCCGGCGCCGTCGAGGCGCGCGGCTTCCTTCTGTTCCTGGTCGAGGGACTGCATGGCAGTCATCAGGATCAGGATGGCGAAGGGCAGCCATTGCCAGGACACAATGATGATGATCGACAGCAGCGGGTAGTGCGCCAGCCAGTCCACCGGTTGCGCGCCGAACAGCTTCCAGACGTAGGCGAGGATCCCCGACACCGGGTGAAAGATCAGGTTCTTCCAGATCAGCGCACCGACGGTGGGCATGATGAAAAACGGCGAAATCAGCATCACCCGCACGATGCCGCGACCGAGGAATTCACTGGCCTCCAGCAGCGCACTGATCAACACGCCGAACACCACGCTGATCAGCAGCACGCTGCCGACCAGCAACAAGGTGTTGGTGGCGCCGGGCATGAAGCCCGAGTCGCTGAGGAAGTAGCTGAAGTTCTCAAGCCCGACGAACGCGTTTTCGCCAGGGTAGAGCAGGTTGTAGCGGATCAGCGAAAAGTAAACGGTCATGCCCAGCGGCACGATCATCCACAGCAGCAACAACGCCACCGAGGGACTGACCAGGAACCAGCCGGGATTGGCCAACCGGCTTTTACGCACCGGTTGGGAAATGTCCATGTGAGCTTTGGCAGTTGAAATATTCATGGCGATAGAACCGATTAAGAACAGACAAATGAAGATCAACTATGGGAGCGGGCTTGTGGGCGAGGGAGCTTGCTCCCGCTAGGGCGCGAAGCGGCCCCAAAAGCTTTGCGACTGCTGCGCAGTCGAGCGGGAGCAAGCTCCCACGCCACACAAGCAGTTCCCACATTGGTAGCGGGGGTTACTTGGGATAACCGGCGCGCTTCATTTCACGTTCGGTGGTTGACTGGGCAGCGGTCAGCGCCTGGTCGACCGTGGTCTGGCCGATCAGCGCTGCCGAGAACAATTTGCCGACCTGGGTGCCCACGGCCTGGAATTCAGGAATGGTCACCAACTGAATGCCGATATAGGGCACGGGCTTGAGGGTCGGCTTGCTCGGATCCGCGGCTTTCAGCGATTCAAGAGTCACCTTGGCGAACGGCGCAGCCTTCATGTAGGCATCGCTGTACGTCGATGCGCGGGTACCTGGCGGCACGTTGGCAATGCCGTCTTTCTCGGCAACCAACGCTCCGTATTCCTTGGAAGTGGCCCAGGCGCTGAAGGTTTTCGCCGCGTCCTTGGCCTTGGAACTGGTCGGAATTGCCAGCGCCCAGGAATACAACCAGGCTGAACCCTTATCGGTAGTCTCGTGCGGTGCGTAGGTGAAACCGACGTGGTCACTCACCTTGCTTTGGGTCTTGTCAGTAACGAAGGAGCCGGCGACGCTGGCATCCACCCAGATCGCGCATTTGCCGCTGTTGAACAGCGCGAGGTTTTCATTGAAACCGTTGCTCGATGCGCCCGGCGGACCGGATTTCTTCATAGTGTCGACGTAGAAGTTCAGCGCGTTTTTCCAATCGGGGCCGGTAAATTCCGGCTTCCATTGCTCATCGAACCAGCGCGCACCATAGGCATTGGCGACGGTGCTGATCAGCGCCATGTTCTCGCCCCAACCGGCCTTGCCGCGCAGGCATATGCCGTACTGTTCTTTATCCTTATGGGTGAGTTTGCCGGCGAATTCGCTGATTTGGGTCCAGGTCGGGTGCTCGGGCATGGTCAGCCCGGCTTCCTTGAACAGGTCGGTGCGGTAATAGGTGATGGAGCTTTCGGCGTAGAAGGGCAAAGCGTACAGCGAGCCTTTGACCGACAAGCCTTCACGCACCGATGGGAACACGTCGTCGAGGGCATAACTGGCCGGCAAGTCCTTCATTGGCTCCAGCCAGCCTTTGCCGCCCCAGAGTGCGGCTTCGTACATGCCAATGGTCAGAACATCGAACTGTCCGCCCTGGGTTGCGATGTCGGTGGTCAGGCGTTGGCGCAGGACGTTTTCTTCCAGCACCACCCAATTGAGCTTGATGTCCGGATGCTCGGCCTCGAAGGTTTTCGAGAGTTTTTGCATGCGGATCATGTCGCTGTTGTTGACGGTGGCGATGGTCAGGGTCTGGGCGCCGAGGCTGACGCTGCTGAGGGTCATGCAGGTAAGGGCAAGCAGAGCTTTTACAGAAGGTTGCATCGTGCACTCCTTTTCTGCACCCGGCGGGTTACAGAAGGACAGTTATTGTTTTTGTGTCTTCCTGCGGGGGGAAGAATGTGCACTGATTACAGCCTTCAATTGATGACGTGACAAATCATCCATCGCACTTGAATCGATACTATTTTGCACTGGACTTTGAGGGGGGAGGTGCAGGGAACGGGTTTTCAGCAGTTAACGCCTATTGAATCCGTACAGGTTTCAGTGTGAAAACAGGTCTTAACCTGTGGGAGCGAGCTTGCTCGCGATGACTTCGTGTCAGTCAACATCACTGTTGAATGATCCACCCTTTCGCGAGCAGGCTCGCTCCCTCAGGGATTTGTATTTACCCAAGGTTTTGTTCGGTCAACCGCTGCACCGCCAACCGCCGATAATGCGAGGGCGTCATGCCCTTGAGTTGCTGAAAGCGCCGATTGAAGTTGGAAATATTGTTGAAGCCCGACTCGAAGCACACATCGGTCACCGGTTTGTTGCCATCGGCCAGCAACTCGCAGGATTTGCTGATCCGCAGGCGATTGACGAATTCGATGAAGCAGCGGCCGGTGGCTTGTTTAAACACTCGACTGAAATAAGTCGGCTTCATGCCCAAGTGCTCGGCGACTTCTTCCAGCGGCAGTTCCCGAGCGTAATGCGCGAAGATGTAATCCACCGCCCGGTTGGTGCGATCGATATTGTGCTCGTCGGCCAATTGCGGTGTCGTGGCTCCGGACAGCAACTGAAAATCGTCAGAGGCGGCCAGCAACTCCAGCAGAATGAAAAAGTGCCCGAGACGCGTCACGCCTTGGGTATCGGCGATACGCTGCATCAAGGTCATGGCCTGGCGGATGGTGCGCTTGCAGCGAAACTCGATGCCGTACTGGGCGCGCTCCAACAGTGGCGCCAGTGCCTTGAGCTCGGCAAACACCAAGTGGCCGCTGTCGAACAACTCGTCCGTGAAATTGACCAGCATGTCGCGCTTGGGCACCACTTCGTCTTCGGCCACCTGGCTGATCCAGTTGTGGGGCAGGTTGGGGCCGGTGAGGAACAGCGATTCCGGATAGAAATTACCGATGTAGTCACCGATGAACACTTTGCCGGAACTGGCGACGATCAGGTGCAGTTCGTATTCCTTGTGAAAATGCCAACGCACCAGCGGGCAAGGGAATCCGTGCTGACGGTAGATGATGGACAACCCGTTGTGGTCGTCCATCAATTCGTAGGAGGGGTCTGTCACGCGGGCTGTTCGAGTCATGTCAGGATGCTTTTCTTGTTATCGCTGCTCGATCATGCCTCTTTTGGCGCCTTCTGTGCCAGCCTGCCACGACTTTGCCTAACGGGGGACCCGATCGCGCGCTTTCATCAGGTTTACCGTTCGGCAATAAGAGACGATGTTGGACTCTTCAATAAAATCGACGTTGATGATGTTGCATTTTGACGCCCAGTCGCTGTTATTCGGATCGAACCAGGAATTAAGCTCGTCATGAATATCCACGGGGCCACCGAGCGCGCTGTAACTGGTGGCGGAAAGTGACCACGGTGCCCCTGTGCCCGGCGGGTATTTCAGTACATTAATAATGTGCTGCTTCAAATCAGCGACATTGGTGATACCGCTGCCAGACCATTTGTGCCTGATCTGTTCGTGAAATACAGTTCGATCAAGAGCACTGTGCCATGGGGTCGCGATCAGTATTCTTTGCAGTGGGCTGATTTGCTTGAGTCTCTCAAGGCTCAGGCTCTGGTTTTGGACAGGAATCATCCGATGGTCGATAAATCTCAACATCATGTCGTTGAAGTATTTGAAGTCAAATGGATGCTCGCCATTCTTGAGTTGGTGAAAGTCCACAATGACAAACTCATCCGGATTTTCCGTAAGAAATCTATTTAGGTCGGTTATCAGTTCGCCCAGCGTGCGGTTAGAGCGATGACTGTCATGTGTAAATATGAATTTTCCTAACCCTGGGGCAGCGGCGTCATAAATCAGACGGGCGTCAAGTGCTCGGGACCCATGACACAGTTGGCTATAGAACGACTTATGCTGACAAGCCACCCAGTGCGGGGGAGGGCCGAACAAAGGCCAGGGCGCTTTCCAGTCGCAGCCAGCGTTATGAGTGCCAGGCAGAGTCAGTTCGCTGAGCGATAAAGTGTTAATGGCTGGCGTGGCGGACATCCAGTTGTTATTGGCGTAGTTGCTCATTTAATGCATCCTTGCATTAATTTATAAGAAGAGTTGAGGGTGCCGAACTTAAACAAGTCTGGCTGAATATTTATAAGGTTGAGTGCTGGATTTGGTCAATAACAGTGATAATGCAAAATATTTGTTGTTGGTATAAGTTCTATAATGGGTTCCGATTCTTTGCTTCAATCCATTGCGCCATGTATTGCGTACTTCTGTGGTGATGATGGCGCAACATACTTCCCGTAAAGTTGTCATTTCTAAGTTGTGCCAGATGTTGTTGGCAATACAACAACTTTTCAATCAGCGCCGGACCATGCTCCGATTGTCGATAACGCGCGACGAGCAACGATTGCCCAAGGGATTGAGCGTCCGTCCACAGAGCTTCATCCTTGTACAGCTGAACCGCGCACTCGGCGAACGCCTGTGCTGTTCGGGTCACAGCCCCCGGCCAGCGTTGTTCGCCATGCATTGCTTCTGCGCCGATTGGCGTGGTGATCGTGGGCGTGCCGCATAACATGGCGTCGACAATTTTGCCTTTGATGCCGGCACCAAAGCGTAGGGGCGCAAGACAAATCCGTGCGCCAGACATGACTTTTAACGCATCTTGCGCCCAGTTCATCACATGAAAGCCCTGGCCGGGGTTGTGCAATGCAGTCGCTTTGGGCGGCGTGTAAGCACCGTAAATGTGCAATTGAGCCTTGGGCAGTTGTTCGCGAATCAGCGGCCAGATAGTGGTTTTCATCCAGAGCACCGCATCCCAGTTCGGCGCATGACGGAAGTTGCCGATGCTGAGAAAGTGCGCGCGGTCGCCAAAAGAAACCGGCGGCACGCTCGGTAGATCGACCATCAGCGGACACCAGTGCAGCAAGTGGCGCGGCAGTTTGAATTGCTCGACCAGCAATTCGATCTCCACTTCGGAAACCATCAGGTTCAAGTCGCAACGATAAATCGCTGCGATTTCCCGTTTGGCCAGATCGGTCTCGGCCATGAGCTCAAACTCTTCCCGTAACGCTGGCGCGAACAGTTCACTGAAGTCATTGGTGTCGTCATTCGCCTTCAAACGCTCCTTGAGGCGTTGATGGCGGGCATCTCGCAGGCTTTGCAGGTCGGAGGTCTCAAGCACGCGCAAGGCATGGGGGCAGTGCTTTTCAACTCGCCAGCCGAACTGTTCTTCCATCATGAACCGATCGAACAAAACGATATCCGGAGCCAGTTCGCTGATGAACCTGTCGAAACTGCTGTTGTTCAATTCGATCGGGACTTCGCGAATGCCCAACACCGTCAGGTCTGCCCGATGCTCACCGGAGCTGGCCGGACTACTGAAAGTAATGTCCCAGCCTTGCTGCAAGAAGGTCTCGAGAATTTGCATCATGTGTCCACCCGCCGCTGAAGAGCGGGGCTCGGGCCAGACGTAACCGATGACCAGGACTTTGGTTGCGTGGGGCTGGGTCATGAACAGTGATCCTTTGCAGCAAGCGAGGGGGCAAAAAAGGGCGCAATTAAACCACAGTACAGTAGTGGTCGCATGCGCCCGGTATCGTTAACTCGGTCTGTCTGAAACTCAGAGAATGTTGATTTTTACCAGTGTCTGCCCATTGATGTATCCATGGTTGGCATTTTTGAGTGCCGCTTTCATGGTCGCTATATTCTGCTGATAGGCTTGCTTGTTGGTCTTTAATTGGCTTAGCAGCGATGTCGTCAATGCAAATGAGTCGGCATTTTTAAACGCCATCCCGCTGTTGTAGTTGGTATTTGGAAAACTCGGCAGGCCCATGGACATCTTGCCGTTGGCGAGATTCAGGAGTGGACTCACGTCCAATTGTTGAGAGCCACGCTGAAATATTCCGGTGTCTTCAGCGTAGGCGAAATCTTTGGTTTTCGGCGCGCCGTGGAACATTTCATGAACGAAAGTATCGGCAGTAATGCCCGGGTTGAAATGATCCCTGCGATAAGCCTCGTTGAAGTTGTCACTGTAGACCCGGATAAATTCGTTGTTGGCATTTTGCGCCTTGTCGCCAGTTTTCCAGTCGTTGTACAGCCCCCAATGCAGCTCGGCTACTGAGTCGCTTTCTTGACTGCAGTCGAGGATAAAGTTGCCGGGTTTGATATTTGTAAGGTCCTCTTTTACTGCAATCAGGTAGTCACGGTAAGCACTTCGGGCTGCGGAAGAGTCATTCGCAAGCAGAAGGACGAGCGCCGCATTCGATTCCTGGATCAGCGTTGGGTCATTCAATACGTTGATGGCATCGTCTACTTTTCTGCTGGCGAGTGGTAAGCCTTCTTTGATCACTGTACGAGCGTAGCTTTTAGGCATGATTTTATGCCAGCGTGGGATGGGCAATTTAAGTTTGAGATCAAAACCCTTCAGTTTGGCTCCCCAGGGCTCACCAAATCGGTTCAGTGCGTACCATTCGTCATGGTGGCGTATACCCCATACCTGGAAGGCATCCTGGGAAGTTTGCGCAGGGCGCCAGGTTCCGAGACGAATGATGTCTGGATCGCCGGCTCTGGCCAATTGCTCGAATTGAGTCTGACCCGTCAACTGTCGAAGATCGGATACGGCGTTTTCCAAGGCCGCAACACTCCCGTTAATACCTTTGCGCAACAGTTTCGCGCCACCTATAAGCAAATCCGGAACGCCATCCAGCGGATTTAGCAAGCTGCTCACCAGGCCCAGGCCAGTTTTGGCCAGGGCGCTGGCTTTCGTTGCAAGGGTCATGCTTCGGGCGGCAATACTGGCTATCTTGCCAATGGCCCCGACCACCAACAGAAGCGTCATCGCAGCTTCCAGGGTGCAGGCACCTACGCCTTGGAACTGTCGATCCAGATCGTCTGAACTGATGTCTTCGATGCATGATTTGAACGGTACGACAATATTGAGAAACGTGTTCAATGCCTCTTCACGTTCTGCACGCAATGCCTCCAGCCGGGTTTGCCCCCAACATTCTTTCACCAACTCATCGTAGGTTGCGATTGGCCGGTGCTTGAGCACGAAGTTTACGAGTGACTCGAATTCACTTGAATAGAAACTTTGGTAATAGCCTTTGCTTTCAATGTCCGAAGCCAGTGGGGGTGCGGATAGTTCACCGATCTTTTCAATGACGCCACGACTGGTATTGACGAGGCCAGGTGTGACCCCATGGGTGTAGCACTCGATGTCCGTGGGCAGTTGATGCACCGGTGCCGGATGGGTGTGGTTCTTTTCACTGCCGCGGGGGCTTGTACGTAACAGGTTCTCCCTTTCGATCAGCTCGGCCAGTTCCGTGTTTTCACGGCAGACTCCGTGCAAGGTGAACAGCTCATAACAGCTCAATCGTCCTTCGAAGTAGGTACACATCACCACGCCGTAACGACCGGTGGCCTGCTCTTTGTCTTTATGACTCTCCATGGGAACCCGATTCGGCACTTTAAGTATGACGTCAAGGGTTGACGCTAATGGATTCATGGGGAAGCGGGTGATTGGGTGAATAGTGGCGACTGAAGGCCGTACAGAGAATATCGTCAATTGTCCGCGCAGCAGCCGCACTCGATCAACAAGCGGCAAGGATGAAAGGGCTAGTTTCAAATGCGTATACATAGCCTGCGCATGTGACAGGTAGTTCCGATTGAATTGGCGGTAAAACTCTCCCTGCGCAGAGATCAGATTGGGGAGCATCTTTGGAAACGCAGTATAAATACTTGCTCCATGCTTCAAGTCCCAATCGCCTGTCTGCAGGTCGTTGGACATGTGCAGGTCTACAGGGGACATGAGAAACGGGTCGGCATAGGCGTCTTCCAGTGATCGATTGCTCTTTTGGTGAAGGACGTCATCTTCAAGATAGGTGCATCCTTTGGCGACTTGCTTGAGGATGTCCAGGGCGACGCTCTTGCGGGTCGGCAAGGGGCGAGACAACGTTTCAGCCGTTTCAGCAAGGGTTTTCGCATGGCGGGCGTAAGCGGCCACGGCCACTTCAAGCGAATCCTTGGCCGACAGGTTTACTTCATCATGGGTGACGATACTGTTGAGCAACGCCCAGTTGATCACTGGATCTACAGCAGCCAAGGCATTGAGTGCCTGTTGCGACTCTGTGACTGACTCGGACTTCATCAGGTGTTGTATTTGCGCATGGGTCATTACGCGCGACGATCCCGGTGAGATAGCTTCCTGCACCGCGATGGTCCGGCAGTAATCAACCCATTGCGGGGTGCCTAATAGCAAAGTAGGTGGCAAGTCCTGGACCAGGAACTCCGGCGCGGTGCCGGCCAGCAATAAATGCGAGGCCAGTGCCACGTTCTGTTCAGTGACCCGGTGGTGATTGATCAAATGTCTTTCGAATTCCGTTTGAACACTGGTGAAAGACTTCTCTATATGTTGGGCTGCATAGAGATCGAACCCGGCCACTTGATTGCGCGGCTCTTGCTCCCCGACCTTCGGATGAAGATCCAACAGTAGCGCAGTGAAAAGTATTTGCTGGAGAGATTCGTCCGATAAGGGCTGATCATCTTGCGCACCATACCAATCCAGGTCTCGTACAAAGCTTTTTGCCCAGATTAGAGCAATGGAACTGGAAACAAGCATGTTCAGAAAATACTCCGCTTCCGATCGTTTGATGGGAGTGGATCGTCCACCCAGAATAGTGTCTGAAAGCAGTTCCAATAATGACTCGCCCTTGGTGTACTCCTTGATCAGTGTTCGAAGCCGGTCCCGCTGTGCTGATGACATAGTGAGCGGATTATTTTCGCCGGCGATTACCATTTCCCAATAGTTGCCGAATGGCGGATTTTCCGGGTGTGACTGCTCCAGGAAGGCAATCAGGTTCTGAGCATCGACTACCGTTCGAGGGAGGAGGTAACGATGGAATCTCAACCATTGAATCATGCCGACCTGGTCGTCAAGGGTGACGACGCCACCGGTCGATTGCGCCATTTCAACCAATACAACAAGATCATCGTTCAGATCCGGAGCCAGTTTGACTGCACTCTCGAAACTCAGGGTTCTACCAGCGTAGTGTGCCTTGACCTGACCTGTGGCGGTTACTTCAAACAGTGAGTCTTCGGGCAGCCGGAGTTTCAATAAAAGATTTTTGAAAGAGGCTCTTTCGACCATGTTTCGCAACATGGCTCTTGCGGGCTGGAGAGTTTCTTCTAGCGATGAGCCAGGTTCCAGGGAGATAGAAGAACCTTCCAGGCTGACTTCCCTGGAGTGACTGCTGTCTCGCACTCGACGCTTTAATTTGTCGAGAAATTCCCGGCGCTCGATATTGTCTTTATGGCTGTTGTGATCTTGCGGCGGGCTATAAGTCAAAGGTCTTGATAAGTGTCTTTGAAATGTATTGGTTGCATTAGTAAGGCTCATGGTAAATCCAGTTGTTTCAGGGCTGTATGTTTGAGGTATCCTCTTTTAATATTTAATTGATGGCAAGTCGACGTATGTAAGTGTGTATTGCATTTGTTTGCGTAGTTGGTGGGTTGTCATGTTGTTCGGCGGCAAATGACTCTTTTCTATAACAGGCAAGAAGGTCAGGTGATTTGTTGTAGTTTTAAATAGAGCATTTGACTGCATTCCGCTACTGATTAATGGGAAACGGTTTGCCAGTCACGTGTAGTCAAGGAAATACGACAACTGCAAAACGCATCATCGGCGGGTAATGCCTGATTCGGATACGTATCCCGGAAGAATCTTGACCATCGTCGTTTCGACAACGCCGTCTGCGTACTCAGCCTCGAAGAACTCAGCGCTCGCGTTTCGACGCGCCGGTGGCAAGAAAACTCACCACCCGGCCTGGCTGCGTTTCTTTTTGGGTCAGGTCCATGGCCTTGACCAGCGCTTCCATCATCGGTACATGCAGCGACATAAAGGGCTGTTGTTCCGGGGCCTGCATGAATAGTTTCCAGCTGCGGGCAACGCTGTCATCTTCTGTGCGTGGCAAAAATACAGCCTTGCGTCGGTTTATGCAGAAGTGGAGGGGCCACAGCCCCAAACAACTCTCAGGCCAGCATGCCTTTGACCTTGTCGCGCAACTGATCAATGGAAAACGGTTTGCCGATCACGTGCATGCCTTCGGGCACATCCATGCTTTCGGCATAACCGCTGGCAAACAGGATGGGCAGCTCGGGGCGCAGCATCCGGGCCTGGGTGGCCAGTTCACGGCCGTCCATCACTGGCAATCCAACGTCGGTCATCATCAAATCGATGTGCTGGTCTTCATCGTTGAGAAACTCCAGCGCCTGTTCGCTGCCATCGGCTTCGAGCACCTTGAACTCGAGTTCCTCCAGCACATCGACAATCAGCATGCGCACGATGGCGTCGTCTTCGACTACAAGGATGATGGACGCGGTGGCGGACATAGTGGGTTCTCAGAGGTTGAATTCGCGGGTGGTCGGTCGATCGAAATCGCCGGGCTCTTGCTTCAGTAAGTGACGGAACCCGACAAGTTCCCACGCGGTAGAAAAAAGATTAGTCACACAAGCGTTGGCAAGGATAACCGCTCCTTGGCAGTGGAGCAGTTGAATGTGGGATTTTGCGCGAAAAGGTGTCAGAAAATTGGATCAAGCCGGCGCTTTTGGGGCAAACTCCTTGGTTTTCAACAGTTCGACAAGGTTTCCCCCATGACATCCGCGTCTTCGGTTGATGAGCAACGATTCCGTAAACTCCTGAGCCGTAACGTCAGCCTGCCATTAGGGGTCGGCGCGCTCAGTGCAGTGTTCTTTGTTTCGCTGATCACTTACCTGCTGTCGGTGACCCAGTGGGTCGAGCACACCGACCGGGTGATCAATAACGCCAATGAATCGATCAAGCTGACCGTCGATCTGGAAACCGGAATGCGCGGCTTCCTGCTGACTGGCGACGAGCACTTCCTTGAACCCTACGAAACGGCCAAGCCGCGAATAGCAGTGGCCCTCAAAACCTTGCTCGATCTGACCGCAGACAATCCGGTGCAGACCGACCGTCTGCACCGGCTCCAGGCCTTGCAGAATGAGTGGGCCGCTTACGCGCAGACCCTAATTGAATTGCAACGATCCAGCGGTGATTACCGCAGCGCGGTCAAGACCGGGCGCGGCAAGCGGCTGACCGATGAGATCCGCAGGCAATTCGAAGACGTGATCGACATGGAGCAACAGTTGCGCACCACGCGTAACGAGGATGTGCGCAGTACCACGATCTGGAGCATCAGCCTTTACCTGTTGTTCATCGCCGGGATCAGCGCCTTGCTGGCCTACATTGGTCGTCGGGATCTGCTCAACCTTTCGCAAAGTTACAGCGCCAACCTCGCCGGGCAACAGGCCAGTGCCCAGCGTCTGGAACAGCAGGCCTGGCTGCGCAATGGCCAGACTGAACTGGCCGAACAAGTGCTGGGGCAACTGTCGCTGAATCTGCTGGGCCGCAACATTCTGCAGTTCTGCGCGCAATACCTGGGCACCGCCGTAGCCGCCATTTATGTCCGCGAAGAACATGGCGGGCTCAAGCGCATTGCTTCTTACGGTTTCTCCCGCGAGCAGGAAGCGCGCGAACAGCAGATTTACAGCGATGAAGGCATTGTCGGCCAGGTCGCGCACCAGGCTCGCTTGATCCGTCTCGATAACGTACCGGACTGTTACTTCAAGGTTAGCTCCGGCCTGGGCGAAGGTTTGCCGCACAGTGTGCTGGTGGTGCCGACCAGTGACGATGATCGGGTCAACGGTGTGATCGAACTGGGTTTCCTGCGCCCGCTGATGGATCGCGATGTCGAATTGCTTGAACTGATTGCCGGCAACATAGGCACCTCCATCGAGGCCGCTCGCTATCGCCAGCGCCTGCAAGAAGTGCTGGCTGAAACCCAGCAGCTCAATGAGGAGCTGCAAGTCCAGCAGGAAGAACTCAAGACCGCCAACGAAGAGCTGGAAGAGCAGTCGCGGATTCTCAAGGAATCCCAGGCGCATCTGGAGACCCAGCAGGTCGAGCTTGAACAAACCAATGAGCAGCTCGCCGAACAGGCGTTGATCCTGGCGGACCAGCGCGACGCCATGGACAAGAAAAATACCGAGCTCAATCAGGCCCAGCACCTGCTCGAAGAGCGCGCCGAAGAGTTGCAGCGTTCGAGCAAGTACAAGTCTGAATTCCTCGCCAACATGTCCCACGAGTTGCGCACGCCGCTGAACAGCTCGTTGATCCTGGCCAAGTTGCTGGCGGAAAACCCCCAGGAAAACCTCAGCGCCGAACAGGTCAAGTTTGCCGAGTCGATCTATTCTGCCGGCAATGATTTGCTCAACTTGATCAACGACATTCTCGATATTTCCAAGGTCGAGGCCGGCAAGCTTGAAATGCGGCCGGAGAACACCAGCGTGGCGCGATTGGTGGATGGGTTACGCGAGATGTTCCAGCCCTTGGCCACCGATAAGAAGCTGCATTTCCAGGTGGAAGTGCAGGCCGGTGCGCCGATGATGATCTTCACCGACCGCCAGCGTCTGGAGCAGGTGATCAAGAACCTGTTGTCCAACGCGGTGAAATTCACTGAAAAAGGCGAGGTCAGCCTGACAGTTGCCAGTCAGCCCGCCGACGGTATTGCCTTTATCGTTCGCGATTCGGGGATTGGCATTGCCGCGGATCAGCAGGACAGTATTTTCGAAGCCTTCCGCCAGGCCGATGGCACCACCAATCGCCGTTATGGCGGCACCGGCCTTGGCTTGTCGATTTCCCGTGACCTGGCCGCCTTGCTCGGCGGCTCCATCAGTGTCACCAGCGAGCCGGGGCAGGGCAGTGTGTTCACCCTGGTGTTGCCGCAGCAATACGTTGAACCGGGCGAAGAACCTGTCGAACCGATGAGAGCCACCCCGGTTGCCATGACCCCGAGAGTAATGCCCGCTGCACGGGTACCGCTGATCGCCGAAGTCGATATCCCGCGCTTCGACGACGATCGCACCAAGGCGCCATTCACCACGCGTTGCATTCTGGTGGTGGAAGACGAGGCGAACTTCGCCAATATCCTGTACGACCTGGCCCATGAGCTGGGTTATCAGTGCCTGGTGGCGCACGGGGCGGACGAAGGCTACGACCTGGCCAGGGAATTCATCCCGGACGCCATTCTGCTGGACATGCGTCTGCCGGATCATTCCGGGTTGACTGTGTTGCAGCGTCTGAAGGAACACGCTGAAACCCGGCATATCCCGGTGCACGTGATTTCCGTGGAAGACCGGGTCGAAGCCGCAATGCATATGGGCGCTATCGGTTACGCGGTCAAGCCGACTACCCGAGAAGAACTCAAGGACGTGTTTGCCCGTCTTGAGGCCAAGCTGACCCAGAAAGTCAAACGCGTCCTGCTGGTCGAAGACGATGACCTGCAGCGCGACAGCATTGCCCGGCTGATCGGCGACGAGGACATCGAGATCACTGCTGTTGGCCTGGCACAAGATGCGCTGGACCTGCTGCGTACGACGATTTTCGATTGCATGATCATCGACCTGAAACTGCCGGACATGCTCGGCAACGACTTGCTCAAGCGCATGTCCACGGAAGATATCTGCTCGTTCCCCCCAGTGATTGTCTACACCGGACGCAACCTGACCCGGGACGAAGAGGCCGAGCTGCGCAAGTATTCGCGCTCGATCATCATCAAGGGTGCGCGCTCGCCAGAGCGTTTGCTGGATGAGGTCACACTCTTTCTGCACAAGGTCGAATCCAGGTTGTCCCATGAACGCCAGAGGATGCTCAAGACCGCGCGCAGTCGCGACAAGGTTTTCGAGGGTCGCAAGGTGCTGCTGGTGGACGACGATGTGCGCAACATCTTCGCCCTCACCAGTGCCCTGGAGCAAAAGGGTGCAGTCGTGGTCATCGGTCGCAACGGTCGCGAAGCGATTGAAAGACTGAATGAAGTCGAGGACATCGATCTGGTGTTGATGGACGTGATGATGCCGGAAATGGATGGTTTCGAAGCCACCATCGAGATCCGCAAGGACCCGCGCTGGCGCAAGCTGCCGATCATTGCGGTGACGGCCAAGGCCATGAAGGACGATCAAGAGCGGTGCTTGCAAGCGGGCTCCAACGATTACCTGGCCAAGCCCATCGACCTGGATCGCCTGTTCTCGCTGATTCGCGTGTGGTTGCCGAAGATGGAACGCATTTAGTGGAAAAGAACACCGAAATCGAATTGCGCTTGTTGATCGAGGCGATCTACCTCAAATACAGCTATGACTTTCGCGATTACTCCGGCGCTTCGATCAAGCGCCGGGTCAATCACGCGTTGAGCCAGTTCGAGTGCACGACCATTTCAGCGTTGCAGGATAAGGTCCTGCACGACCCAACGGCATTCATGCAGTTGTTGCAACTGCTGACGATCCCGGTCAGCGAAATGTTCCGCGACCCTTCGCATTTCCTGGCGATCCGCAGGGAAGTGGTGCCGCTGCTCAAGACTTACCCCTCGATCAAGATCTGGATCGCCGGTTGCAGCACCGGTGAAGAGGTCTATTCGATGGCCATTCTGCTGCGCGAAGAAGGCTTGCTCGATCGCACCATCATTTACGCCACCGACATCAATCCGCGCTCGCTGGATAAAGCCAAGCAAGGGATATTCTCGATGGAGAATGTCCGCGCCTACACTCATAACTACCAGCAGGCAGGTGGCCAGCGTTCGTTCGCCGACTACTACACAGCGGCTTACGGTTACGCCATTTTCGACAAGACCCTGTGTGAGAACGTGACCTTCGCCGATCACAGCCTGGCGACTGACAGTGTCTTTTCAGAAACTCAATTGATTTCGTGCCGTAATGTTTTGATTTATTTCAATAAAAAGCTTCAGGATCGTGCTTTCGGTTTGTTCCATGATTCCCTTTGCCATCGAGGATTTCTGGTGCTGGGCAGCAAGGAAACCCCGGATTTCTCGTCTTACGGCAATCAGTTCGAACCGTTGGTCAAACAAGAACGGGTCTACCGAAAATCATGAACAGTGCAGCGGATCTGCCTTCCATAGAGGCTATTGTGATCGGCGCCTCGGCCGGCGGAGTGGAGGCGTTGCTGAGTATCCTCGGCCCACTGCGAGAAGGCTTCCAACTGCCGATCATTGTGGTTTTGCACTTGCCGGACGGACGCTGCAGTCATCTGGTCGAGGTGTTCGCACGGCGCGTGGCCATGCCAGTACGGGAAGCCTGCGACAAGACGCTGGTCGAAGCGGGAACGCTGTATTTCGCGGCTCCGGGTTATCACTTGTCGGTGGAGCAGGACCGCAGTTTTTCCTTGAGCCTGGAAGCCCGCGTGCATTATTCGCGACCTGCCATCGATTACCTGTTCGAGTCGGCCGCCGATGCCTACGGTTCAGCTCTGGCTGCGGTGTTGTTGACCGGCGCCAACCGTGATGGCGCTCGCGGCCTGGCCCAGGTCAAGCGCCATGGCGGCATGACCATCGTTCAGGACCCGGACGAAGCCCAGGTCGCGACCATGCCCCAGGCGGCGCTTGATATACACCAACCGGACCATATCCTCCCTATTCGCGGCATCGGCCGTCTGCTTGTCGAGCTGGAACGAATCGCATGCTAAGTACTATCCAGGCCAAATTACTGATCGTTGACGATCTACCGGAGAACTTGTTGGCGCTCGAAGCGCTGATCAAGCGCGAAGACCGTATCGTCTACAAAGCCTTGTCCGCCGACGAGGCCTTGTCGCTATTGCTGCAACACGAGTTCGCCATGGCCATTCTCGATGTGCAGATGCCTGGCATGAACGGCTTCGAACTGGCCGAGCTGATGCGCGGCACGGAAAAGACCAAGAACATTCCGATCGTGTTCGTCAGTGCGGGCGGTCGCGAGCTGAACTACGCGTTCAAGGGCTATGAAAGCGGCGCCGTGGATTTCCTCTACAAGCCGCTGGACATCCATGCGGTCAAGAGCAAGGTCAACGTGTTCGTCGAACTGTTTCGCCAAAGCAAGGCGATGAAACAGCAGGTCGAAGAGCTGGAGCAAAGCCGTCGCGAGCAGGAAGCATTGCTCAAGCAGTTACAGAGTACCCAGCTGGAACTGGAGCAAGCGGTGCGCATGCGTGATGACTTCATGTCCATCGTCGCCCACGAAGTCCGCACGCCGCTCAATGGCCTGATCCTCGAAACCCAATTGCGCAAGATGCACCTGGCCCGGGACAACGCGGCGGCGTTCACCCTGGACAAAATGCACGCGATGGTCGATCGCGACGAGCGGCAGATCAAAAGCCTGATCCGCTTGATCGAGGACATGCTCGATGTGTCGCGCATTCGCACCGGCAAGTTGTCGATCCGACCAACGCGCTTCGATTTATCGGCGCTGGTCCGCGACTTGTTGCAGAACTTTGCCCCGCAGATCGATGCTGCCGAGTCCTCGGTCACCCTGGAAGCCGAGCAACCCGTGGTGGGCAGTTGGGACGAATTTCGCATTGAACAGGTCATTTCCAACCTGCTGACCAATGCGTTGCGCTACGGCGCCAAGAGCCCGATCACCGTTAGGGTGTACAGTGAGAGCGATCAGGCTTGGGTGGAAGTGCGCGATTCAGGGATCGGCATCGACGAAGAGAACCAGATGCGTATTTTCCAGCAGTTCGAACGCGTCACGGCCAAACACGCAGTCGCGGGGTTGGGCCTGGGGTTGTTTATTTCCGAGCAGATTGTGGCCGCCCATGGCGGTTCCATTACCGTCGAAAGCCAAATTGGCGAAGGCGCCTTGTTTCGCGTTTGTCTGCCGCTTTAGGAAACTGGCCAGATAAACGCAACCTCTGATCGGCCCCATGGTCGTATCAGCAGCTATTGACCGAACAAAGGCTTCCCATGAGTGAAGATGCACAAGACGTCGTATTGATCGTCGAAGATGACCCCTCGATTCTGATGGTGCTTTCGGCCTATCTGTCGGGTGAGGGCTACCGGGTATTGCAGGCCGAAAACGGCGAGCAGGCCTTCGAAATCCTGTCGAGCAAACCGCACCTGGACATGATGATCACCGATTTCCGCCTGCCGGGCGGCATCTCTGGCGTGCAGATTGCTGAACCTGCCGTGAAGCTGCGACCGGAGCTCAAGGTGATCTTTATCAGCGGTTATCCGCAGGAGATCCGCGAGACGGACAGCCCGATCACCCGTAAGGCGCCGATCCTGGCCAAGCCGTTCGATCTGGATGTGCTGCAAGAGCTCATGCGGGAAATGCTTTCCTGAGCGCCGCACGCTCTATGTAGCAGCTGCCGAAGGCTGCGTTCGGGCGCGTAGCGGCCGCTTATCGGGGCTATACAATCCCTTGGTGAGGACTTCGTCCTCGAACGCAGCCTTCGGCAGCTGCTACAAGGGGGGCGTCAGATCCTGATCATCTCCCGCACCTTCGCCGTCAACAGGTCGAAGGTGAACGGCTTGGTAATCATCTGCATGCCAGGATCCAGAAAACCACCGCGCACCGCCGCGTGTTCGGCATATCCGGTAATGAACAACACCTTCAGGTCCGGCCGGTATTGCCGGCCGATTTCCGCCAGTTGCCGGCCATTCATGCCGGGCAATCCAACGTCGCTGATCAATAGATCGATACGCTGCCCGGAATCGAGAATCGGCACCGCGCTGTCGGCATCGCCAGCCTCGACGAAGGCATAACCCAGGTCACTCAACACCGTACTGACCAACACCCGCACCGCTGGATCGTCCTCGACGATCAGCACCGTTTCGCCATTGCGCGCGTATGGCGCGTGCTGGACGTTCACCGGGTTGTCCTGAGGCAGGTCACTGCCGCATCGCGGCAGAAACAGGCTCACCGTGGTGCCTTCGCCCACTTCACTTTGAATGGCGACGTGGCCGCGTGATTGTTTGCTGAAGCCATAGATCATCGACAATCCAAGGCCGGTGCCCTGACCGATGGGCTTGGTGGTAAAGAACGGGTCAAAGGCTCGGCTGATGGTGCTGGGTGGCATGCCACAGCCGGTGTCCGTGACGCTAAGCACCACATAATCACCGGGTTGAAGGTTGCTTTGCGTCTTGGTGAACTCAAGGTCCAAATGCTGATTGCTGGTTTTTACCACCAGTTTGCCGCCATCGGGCATCGCATCCCGAGCATTGATCACCAGATTGAGCAGGGCGCTTTCCAGTTGATTGGGATCGGCTTCGGCCACCCAGAGTTGCTCGTTGAGCTGCATGTCCAGTTGAATGGTTTCGTTGATGCTGCGCTGAAGCAATTCGCCCATGGACACCACCAGGGTGTTCATCGCCACGGGTTTGGAGTCCAGCGACTGACGCCGGGAGAACGCCAGCAAACGGTGGGTCAGGCCTGCCGCGCGGTTGGCTGAGGTCACGCCCAGGTCGATCAGGCTGTCCAGATCTTCAGTGCGCCCACGGGCCAGGCGTCGACGCAGCAGCTCCAGGCTGCCGATGATGCCGGTCAGCATGTTGTTGAAGTCGTGGGCAATGCCGCCGGTGAGCTGGCCAACCGCTTCCATTTTCTGCGATTGACGCAGGGCTTCTTCATTGTGTCGTAGCTGGGCGGTGCGTTCCTCGACCTGCTGTTCGAGGGTTTCGAGGGTGTTCTGCAACCGCAGTTCGCTTTGACTCAAATCGATCAGCCGATCCCTGGCTTCGTACTGTCGTCGACGGCCGCGCAACGCGGTGGTCACCAGGCTGATCAACGTGACCGGGTGAAAAGGACGCTCAAGAAAGGTCACGTTCCCCAGCTGCGGGCCGTAGCGCGACGCCGGGTTTTGTTCGGGGCCGCCATGGTAGGTCATCAAGACAATCGGAAGATCGGACCAGGCCGGTTGTTGCTCGATCAGCAAGAGCAGTGGCTCAAGGTCACCGCCCAGCAAGGCTTCGGAGGAGATCAGCAGCAAGCCTGCCCCTTGCTCCAGTTCACTGCATAACGCCACCAGGTCCCGAGTGATGACCCCGTCGTAACCCGCTTCGTTGAGCATCATCAACGCAATCTGGCTGTCGCGACCCAGCGGCGCGAGAATGATCGCGCGCTCGGACATCGCTTCCTGGGCGATCACGGGCTTTGTTCCTCAAGCAAGGGGTTGCTGGCACCCAGATAAGTCGGGACGCCGCGCAATACCCCTTGGAAGGCATCCAGTGGTTCACCAATGGTCATGCCCTGAGCGCTGATGCGGTATTCGCGAATGGTCGATTCATGGCTGCCTGTACGTTTCTTGATGATTGAAATCGCCCGGCGCACCTTGCCCAGTGCCTCGAAGTAGCGCAGCAGGATGACCGTGTCGGCCAGATAGGTGATGTCCACGGGGGCCTGCATGTCGCCGACCAGTCCATGCTGGGCGACGGTCATGAAGGTCGCGGCACCCTGGCGATTGAGGTACAGCAGCAACTCGTGCATGTGCAGTACCAACGCGTTTTCCTCGGGCATCGCTGCCTGATAGCCGTTGATGCTGTCGATCACGACCGTCTTGATATCGCCGTCATCGACGCAGCGACGAACCCGGTAGGAAAACTCTCCGGGGGACAACTCGGCCGCGTCCACCTGCTCGATCAGCAGGTTGCCGGTGTCTTGCAGCGCCTTGAGGTCGATGCCGATGTTCTTCATGCGCTCGAACAGCAACCCGAGCTCTTCATCGAAAATGAACAGCGCAGCTTTTTCGCCACGGGCCACGGCGGCAGCGGCGAAGATCATCGAGATCAGCGATTTGCCGGTACCGGCAGGGCCGAGGATCAACGTGCTGGAACCGGTCTCGATCCCGCCACCGAGCAAGGCATCCATTTCCTTGATGCCGCTGGTTAACTGCTGGCGAATGTAGCGACCGCGATGCTCGGCGGCCACCAGGCGCGGAAACACATGAACGCCATCGCCCATGATGGTGAAGTCATGAAACCCGCCACGGTACTTCTGGCCACGGTACTTCACCACGCGGATTCGCCGACGCTCGGCGCCATAGTTGGGGGTCAGTTCCTCAAGGCGAATCACCCCGTGGGCCACACTGTGCACGGTTTTGTCGAGGGATTCGGTGGTCAGGTCGTCCAGCAACACCACTGTGGCGTCATAGCGCACGAAGTAGTGTTTGATCGCGAGGATCTGGCGACGGTAGCGCAAAGAACTCTGGGCCAGCAAACGGATCTCGGAAAGGCTGTCGAGCACTACACGAGTCGGCTTGACCCGTTCGACCACTTCAAAAATCTGCTTGGTGGCTTCGCCCAGTTCAAGGTCCGAGGAATACAGCAGGCTTTGCTGATGTTCGGCATTGAGCAGGCTTTCCGGGGGCGTCAGCTCGAAGATGTGGATGTTCTCATCCAGCTCCCAACCATGGGACAAGGCCCCTTGGCGCAATTCGCGTTCGGTCTCGGACAGGGTGATGTACAACGAGCGTTCACCAGCACGAGCGCCGGCCAACAGGAAATGCAAAGCGACGGTGGTTTTGCCGGTTCCGGGTTCACCCTCCAGTAAAAACACATGGCCGCGGGACAAACCACCGGCCAGGATGTCATCCAGACCTTCGATGCCGGTGGCGGCTTTTGCACTGATCAACTCGTTTGATGTAGACAAAAAATGCCCTCTCATGACTAGGGGAAACGAGGCAGCAGGCGGTAGTGCCTGAATGGACTGCCTGATCTCTTGACCCTTGGTCGAGACGACGAGTTCAACGAAATTTTTGTTGTTGTTAAAGCCCTTGCTGCAGGGCAGGGTCGTCGGGATTGAGTTGTTCAAGTTGCGCCAACAGAATCTGCACGTTCTGTAGCTGGCCGCTTTCTTTCCAGTAGTTGATCAGCAATACCCGGGCTCTGCGGTCGGCCGGGTGGCGCTGGACGATCTCTTGCAACTGTTTCTGCGCCGCTTCCAGCTCCTGTTGATCGTGAAGCGTGGTGGCCAGGTCGTAGCGGTAATCCTTGTTATCCGGCTCCAGTTCCACGGCTTTGGAAAGGCCGAGCAGGGCGAACTCGCTTTGCCCGTGATGCAACAGCCAGAGTCCCAGGGCATGTTGCAGGTAGGCCGAGTCGGGCTGAGCCTTCAGTTGCTTGGCCAATAGCTGTCGGGCCGCATCGTTTTGGCCCAGGCGATCCAGCACGTCGATTTGCATCACCAGCGCGGGCAGGTTGCCGGGCGCAAGTCGCAAGGTGTTCTCCAGCGCCTGTTGCGCCTTTTTCAGTTCGGCATTGTGCAGATGCAACCGAGCCAGTTGATATTGGCTGTCGGCGCTTTGCGGCTGGCTCTTAAGGTCCTGTTCCCAGGCATCGATGGCTTGTTCCAGCGGCCCGAAGTACAAACCGAGGTCGTCCGGCGATAGCCCGAGCAGGGCGTTCACCGCGGCATAGCGCACGCGCTGTTCGCTGTCATCGAGTAACGGGCCCAACAGCAGGCTGCGCTGGCCGCTGGGCACCAGACCGCTGATGCTTTTGATCGCGGCGATGCGCACGTCCGGCGATTCATGCAGCAAGTCCGCATCCGCCAGTTTCAGGGCCACGGAGCTGGGGTAGTTGGGCAGTTCGGCATGCAACCAGACGCGGCGCTTGGGCGATATATCGGGGCGGCCCAGTTGCTGGTAGAGAACCCGCGCTGCGCCTGGTTGACCCGCGCGCGCCTGGTTCAGCGCCTCGCTGTAGCCACGTTTGATCGCCTCCGGCACGGCGGGGGTTGTGCTGCGCAGGAAAAACCAGGCAAGGCCGATGGCAAACAGGACGCAGAGGCTGATGAGCAGGTAGCGGCGGGACTGGGGCATGCAGGAATCCGGGAGCTGGCAAGCTGTTGCAAAGTTGCCAGCTTCGGTCAGCCAAGGCTGTGAGTCAAACCCAGACGCCGTTCAATTCGCCAGTCAGGCAATTCGAGGCAGGCTGGCTTTGCAATGATTTTGCCTACAGGTTGCGTCCCATCCCTTAATTCAGGCAAAAAAAAGCCCCGCGACCGAATGAGGCGCAGGGCAAAGGAATTGGTTGGTTGCGGCCAACCAAAGGAGCTCGTTAAAACTTTACTTGCTGGCGACCGTCTCCGGTTGCCAGCCACCGCCCAGGGCTTTGTAGATCGCGACAATGCCGCGATACAGATCGACTTCGGCCTGGGCCTGAGTGTCTTCTGCCGCCAGACGCTCACGCTGGGCATCGAGCAGGACGAGGAAGTCCGCCGTACCTTCGCGGTAGCGAATTTCCGCCAGGTCGGCAGCGGCGCGGCTCGACTCACTCTGACGAATCAGTGAGATCAAGCGTTGTTGCCGTTTGCCGTAGTCGCTGAAGGCGTTTTCCGATTCTTCCAACGCCAACAGGACTTGCTGTTCGTAGGTTGCCAGGGCGCCTTCAGCATCCGCATCGGCGCCACGCAAACGTGCTCGCACGCTGCCCAGATCGAACGCGGCCCAGGTAATGCTTGGACCCAGAGCCCAGGCGTTGGCCGCCGAGGACCCGATCTGCGAACCGCGCCCGGCGGTGAAGCCAAGGAAACCGCTAAGGCTGACCCGTGGGAACAAATCAGCCTTGGCCACGCCGATACGGGCGGTGGCGGAGGCCAGTTTGCGCTCGGCGCTGAGAATGTCCGGGCGGCGCTGCAGCAGTTCACCCGGATCACCGATCGGCAGGGCCTTGGCGATCGCCGGCAAGTCTTTTGGACTCAGGTCGACGGTCAGCTTGTCTGGCCGCTCTCCCAGCAGAGTGGCGATGCGGTTTTTCTGCCGAACCTGTTCGGCCTGCAATTGCGGCAGGCTGGCTTCGACGGACGCCAGGCGTGCATCGGCGCGGACCACATCGAGCTGATCGCCGACGCCGGCATCACGCAGGCTGACGGTGATCTTGCTCGATTCCTGCTGGTTGTTCAGGTTGGCCAGGGCGATCTTTTCCCGCAGTTGCGCACCGCGCAGTTGACCGTAGGCATCCACCAGTTCAGCAATCATCGAGACTTGCAGTTGGTACAGATCGGCTTCGAGCGCTTGCTGTTCGGCGTCGGCGGATTCCAGGTTGCGCTGGATACGCCCAAACAGGTCGATCTCCCACGCCATGTCGAGGCCCAGGTCGTAGCGTTCGCTACTGACACGTTTGGTGGTCTGGCCCGGAATCTGACCCTTGGCCAGGTCACTGCTGGCCCGGCTGGTAATGGTGGGCATGGCGTCATTGCTGACGTCATCGCGAATCGCCCGGGCCGCTTTCCAGCGAGCGAAGGCCACGCGCAAATCACGGTTGCCTTGCAGCGATTGAGTCACCAACTGGTTGAGGGTCGGGTCTTCGAACTGCTGCCACCAGATGCCTTCGAAACGCGAGCGGTCGAAGTTTTTCTGACCGGCGCTGCCATCGGTAGCGGTGGTGATGTTGGCCGGCTCAGTGGCTGGAGTCTTGTAGTCCGGGCCGACGGCACAGGCACTCAGGGCCAGTACCAGAAGGCTCGGCAGGAAGGCTTTCAGACTCATTGTTGCGCCTCCAGTTTCAGGACCTTGGCCGCTTTGCGCTTTTCACCGCGCTCCACAAAATTACGAATCAATACGTAGAACACGGGCGTCAGCAACAGACCGAAGAAGGTCACCCCGAGCATCCCGGAGAACACCGCCACACCCATGGCATGACGCATTTCGGCACCGGCACCGCTGGAGAACACCAGAGGCACAACACCCATGATGAACGCGAAGGAAGTCATCAGGATCGGCCGCAAACGCAGGCGGCAAGCTTCGAGCACCGCCGCGAGCGGGTTCATGCCTTCGTCCTCCTGTTTATCCTTGGCAAACTCGACGATCAGAATCGCGTTCTTACAGGCAAGCCCCACCAGTACGATCAAACCGATCTGGGTGAAGATGTTGTTGTCGCCTCCCGAAGCAATCACACCGGTAATAGCCGACAGCAGAGTCATCGGTACGATCAGGATCACCGCCAATGGCAGGCTCCAGCTTTCGTATTGAGCCGCGAGTACCAGGAACGCCAGCAGCACGCAGAGCGGGAACACGAACAGTGCGGTGTTACCGGACAGAATCTGCTGGTAGGTCAGGTCGGTCCATTCGTAGGTCATGCCGTTCGGAAGTTCTTCCTTGAGCAGTTTCTCGATGGCTTTTTCGGCCTGGCCGGAGCTGTAGCCGGGAGCGGCTGCACCGTTGATTTCAGCGGTGATGAAGCCGTTGTAGTGCATCACGCGGTCCGGGCCCGAGGTGTCGCTGACCTTGATAAAGGTCGCCAGCGGGATCATCTCGCCTCTGTTGTTACGCACTTTCAACTGACCGATCTGGTCCGGTTCGAGACGGAACTGTTGTTCAGCCTGAACGTTGACCTGGTAGGTGCGACCGAAGCGGTTGAAGTCGTTGGCATACAGCGAACCCAGGTAGATCTGCAGGGTGTCGAAGATGTCGCTGACGGCCACGCCGTGAGTCTTGGCTTTTTCGCGGTCGATAGCGGCATCGACTTGCGGCACGTTCACGGTGTAGCTGGTGAACAGGGCGGCCAGTTCCGGCACGTTGTGGCTCTTGGTGATGATGTTCATAGTTTCTTTGTACAGCTCGTCATAACCCAGGTTGCCCCGGTCTTCGATCTGCAGGCGGAAACCACCAATGGTGCCCAGGCCTTGTACCGGCGGCGGCGGGAAGATCGCCATGTAGGCTTCCTGGATCCCGGCGAACTGGCCGTTCAATGCACCGGCAATCGCACCAGCGGACATGCTCGGGTCTTTTCGCTCGTCGAACGGTTTCAGGGTGACGAACACGATGCCGGCGTTAGGGCTGTTGGTGAAACCGTTAATCGACAGGCCAGGGAAGGCCACCGCACTTTCCACGCCAGGCTGTTTCAGGGCCAGGTCGGACATGCGTTTGATCACGTCTTCGGTACGGTCCAGGCTCGAGGCGTCCGGCAGTTGCGCGAAGGCCACCAGGTATTGCTTGTCCTGGCCGGGTACGAAACCGGTCGGGGTGTTGGAGAAACCGAAGAACGTCAGCACCATCAGCCCGGCGTACACCAGCAAGGCGATACCGCTGCTGCGGATAACCCGGCCTACAGTGCCGACATAACCATGGCTGGCCTTGTCGAAGAAGCGGTTGAACGGACGGAACAGCCAGCCACCGAAGATCTTGTCGAGAACCTTGGAGAAACGGTCCTTCGGTGCGTCATGACTTTTGAGCAACACCGCAGCCAGGGCGGGCGACAGGGTCAGCGAGTTGAACGCCGAGATCACAGTCGAGATCGCAATGGTCAGGGCGAACTGCTTGTAGAACTGCCCGGTCAACCCGGAGATGAACGCGGCCGGGATAAACACCGCACACAGCACCAGCGCCGTTGCGATGATCGGGCCGGTCACTTCACGCATCGCACGCTTGGTGGCTTCTACAGGGGTTAATCCGAGCCCGATGTTTCGCTCGACGTTCTCCACCACCACGATCGCATCGTCGACCACGATACCGATGGCCAATACCAGGCCGAACAGTGACAGGGCGTTCAGCGAGAAGCCGAACAGGTGCATCACGGCAAACGTACCGATCAGCGAAACCGGCACCGCCACCAACGGAATGATCGAGGCGCGCCAGGTTTGCAGGAACAGGATCACCACCAGCACAACGAGGATCAGCGCTTCGAAGAGGGTGTGAACCACCGCCTCGATGGAGCCGCGCACGAAGATCGTCGGGTCATAGACGATGCTGAAGTCCATGCCTTCCGGGAAGTTTTTCTTCAGCTCGGCCATTTTCTCCCGGACATCGTTGGAGATCTGGATCGCGTTGGAGCCGGGGCGCTGGAAGATCGGGATTGCCACCGCCGGCTGGTTGTTCAGCAAGGAGCGCAGGGCGTATTGGCTGGAGCCGAGTTCGACACGAGCGATGTCTTTCAGGCGAGTGATTTCACCATTGTCGCCGGAGCGAATGATGATGTTCTCGAACTCTTCTTCGGAAACCAGACGACCTTGGGTGTTGACCGACAGCTGGAACGCAGTGGCATTCGGCGCAGGCGGAGCGCCCAGGGCACCGGCCGCTACTTGACGGTTTTGTTCACGAATGGCGGTCACGACGTCGGTGGCGGTCAGGTTGCGCGAAGCGGTCTTGTTCGGATCGAGCCAGACCCGCAGCGAGTAATCGCCCATGCCGAACAGCTGCACATCACCGACACCGCCCAGACGCGCCAGCTCATCCTTGATGTTGAGCAAGGCGTAGTTGGACAGGTAGAGCATGTCGTAGCGTTTGTCCGGCGAGGTCAAGTGCACAACCATGGTCAGGTCGGGCGACGCCTTGTCTACGGTGATACCGATACGCGTCACTTCTTCTGGAAGTTTGGGTTCGGTCCGGGTCACCCGGTTCTGCACCTGGACCTGAGCGTTGTCCAGGTCCGTGCCCAGCGCAAAGGTGATGGTCAGGGTGATCTTGCCGTCGGCGGTGGACTGCGAGGACATGTACAGCATGTTCTCGACGCCGGTGATGGCTTGCTCCAGTGGCGCGGCCACGGTTTCACCGATGACTTTAGGGTTGGCACCCGGGAAGTTCGCCCGAACCACAACGGTCGGCGGAACCACTTCCGGGTATTCGCTGATCGGCAACTGGAACAGCGAGATGGCACCGGCGATCAGGATCAGCAGCGAAAGTACCGCGGCAAAGATCGGCCGTGAAATGAAGAATTGGGAAAAATTCATCGGAGTTGTCGTCCCTTAACCGCGTGGAGTCGCGGCAGCCAATTTCACAACCGAACCCGGCGCGACCTTGGCAGGTGCGACTTGGGGCAGGTTGCTGGCTTCCAGCGCTTGTCGTTGTTGTGCAAGTGCCGCGAGGGTTTGTTCACTGGCCATCGGGATCACTTCTGGCGTGACCGGCGAACCAGGGCGAACCCGTTGCAGACCCTTGACGATGATCGTGTCGTCCTTGTTCAGGCCGCTGCGCACGATGCGCAAACCTTCGATCTTCGGACCCAGCTCGACCGAGCGATACGCCGTCTTGTTGTCGGCATCCATCACCAGCACGAATTTTTTACCCAGATCGGTACCGACCGCTTCGTCGTTGATCAGCACGGCGGAATAGGTGCCGCTGCCGACCAGTTTCAGGCGGGCATACAGGCCTGGGGTGTAGGCGCCGTCGCTGTTGTCGAACACGGCACGACCGCGGATGGTGCCGGTTTTCGGGTTGACCTGGTTATCGACGAAGTTCATCACGCCCTGGTGGGGATTGCCGTCTTCGTTGGATAGGCCGAGGTACACCGGCGTGGTAGCACCGCGTTTGCCCTGGCGAGCGAGCTGGGTGTATTTGAGGAACACACGCTCGTCGGCGTCGAAGTAGGCGTAGACCTTGTCGGTGGACACCACGCTGGTCAGCGCGGTGGTATCGGCGGTCACCAGGTTGCCGGCAGTGATTTCTGCGCGGCTGACGCGGCCGCTGATCGGCGCGGTGACACGGGTGAAGCTCAGGTTCAGTTTGGCCAGGTCCAGTTGCGCCTGGAGGGCACCGACGGCGGCGCGGGCTTCTTGAGCAGCGCTGGTGCGCGAATCGGCCAGCTCGGCGGAGATCGCGTTGCTGGTGCGCAGACGTTCGCCACGCCGGGATTCGTTTTCGCTGCGGGTGGCGGTGGCGCGGGATTGGGCAACCAGGGCTTCGAGGCGGCGGACCTCGGCCTGGAATGGACGCGGGTCGATCTGGAACAGCAGGTCGCCTTTCTTGACCAAAGCACCTTCAGTGAAGGCCACTTCATCGATCTGGCCGGAGACCCGTGGACGAATCTCCACGGTTTCCGGGGCTTCGAGGCGCCCGGTGAATTCGTCCCACTCGTTCACCGGTTGTTCCAGCACCTTGGCCACGCTGACCTTGGCTGCGGGCATAGTGGCGGCCGTGTCCGGAGTCTTGCCGCAAGCGCTCATCACCAGCACGGCCAACAGGGCCAACGGGAAGCGTAAATGTTTGAGTGATTGTTCCATGGATGCATCCGCCAATGTATTGAGAATGGGCGGATGATGCTCGGGGAGGATGTATCGCACGAATCGAATGAGGCAAAGATAACTATCATTCGGAATGATATAAGCGCCAGCCAAGCTCTCTAGCGTGTACCTTTCGTTAGGCGGCTATCAATCAGGTTGATGACAATTCAGTGTTGCGGGGAGTGCAAAAGTTGGACGTAGAACCGAGTCGCGGCCATCGCGGGCAAGCCCGCTCCCACATTGAATCTATGGTGTTCACAAATCCCTGTGGGAGCGGGCTTGCCCGCGAAGAGGCCATCAGCCCTCATAACAATCAGGATCAGGCCAGACTATCCGGATCACCAAAAAACATCTGAATTCGCGAGCGTAACCAACGCTCACCCGGATCATTATCCTGCGACCCACGCCAGGCCATGTGCAATTCAAAACTGCGCACCGGCAACGGCGGGTCTTCAGCCCGCACACCGCCGGCCGCCGTTAATGCTTCAGCCGTATAATCCGGCACGGTCGCGACAATATCGGTGCCGCTGATGAGTGTGCTGAGTCCGTTGAACTGCGGCACGGCCAGCACCACATGACGTTTGCGCCCGAGCTTTTCCAGCTCTTCGTCTATAAAACCGCTCAGGTCACCAGCGAACGACACCAGGGCATGAGGCCGCGCGCAAAAATCATCCAGGCTCAACGGCCCCGGCACGGTGTCGGCCCGCAACAGCTTCGGCATGCTGCGGCGCAGTACTTTGCGCTTGGCGTTGGCCGGCAGGTCGGCGGTGTAGCTGACGCCGATGGAAATCTCGCCCGAAGCCAGCAGGCTCGGCATCAGGATGTAGTTGGCCCGACGCACCACCAGCACGATCCCCGGGGATTCGGCACGCAGGCGCTTGAGCAGCATCGGCAGCAGGGCGAATTCGACATCGTCCGACAGACCGATGCGAAACACCGCGGTGCTGGTCGCCGGATCGAATTCCGCCGCACGACTGACCGCGGTGGAAATCGAATCCAGTGCAGGCGAGAGCAGGGCGAAGATTTCCACCGCCCGGGCGGACGGTTCCATGCTGCGACCGGTGCGCACGAACAACGGATCATCGAACAGCCCGCGCAAGCGCGAGAGCGCCGCACTGATGGCCGGCTGACCGAGGAACAGTTTCTCCGCAGCGCGGGTCACACTGCGTTCGTGCATCAATGTTTCGAAAACGATCAACAGGTTCAGGTCGACACGACGCAGGTCATTACGATTCATCTGGAGTCCTGGCAGAGTCATCAAGCTTGACGAGAGCGGCCATATGAGAACAATGGCCGGCATGAATATTAAGGGGAAAGGCTGCTACTCTGCACCGAGTAATTCAGTTTTCCTGAAATGGATGCTTCGGTTTTCACGGCATTTGATGATGTCACCGGCGCTGCGGAATCAATGACAGGCATGTCGACTATTAATAGCCACTGATAGTCTTGGGTAGAAAGCCCGGATAGAGTTCAGGGCATTAGAGGTTTCTTTGACGAGGTTTGCGATGTCCCGCACGATCCGTTTTCACAAGTTTGGTCCAGCCGAGGTGCTCAAATGCGAAGAGCATGCGGCCGCTCTCCCTGCACCGGGCGAAGTGCAGGTGCGCGTCGAGGCGATTGGCATCAGCTGGTACGACATTCTCTGGCGCCAGAACCTGGCCTCGTCTCACGCTCGTCTGCCTTCAGGCCTTGGCCATGAAATGTCCGGCGTCGTGACGGCGGTCGGCGAGGGCGTCGATGATCTGGCAATCGGCGACAAAGTCGCCAGCTTCCCGGCTGCAAGCCCCAACGATTATCCGGTCTATGGCGAACAGATCGTTCTGCCGCGTACGGCACTGACTCGTTACCCGGACGTACTCAGCCCGATCGAAGCCAGTGTGCATTACACGCCGCTGCTGATCGCTTACTTTGCTTATGTCGATCTGGCACGGGTCAAGCCCGGGCAATTCGCCCTGGTGACCGACGCCAGTCATTGTGCCGGTCCGTCCTTCGTACAATTGGGCAAGGCTCTGGGCATCCGGGTCATTGCCGCAACCAAGACCGCGGAAGAACGTGAGAATCTGCTGTCCCTGGGCGCCGAGAAAGTCATCGTCACCGAGGAACAGGATCTGCTGATGCAGATCAACAAGATCACCGACAACCGTGGCGTGGACGTGGTGTTCGACGGTCTCGGCGGGCCACAGATGTCGTTGCTTGGCGATGTGCTTGCACCTCGCGGCAGCCTGGTACTGTACGGCCTGCAAGGTGGCAACCAGACGCCGTTCCCGGCCTGTGCGGCGTTCCAGAAGAACATCCAGTTCTTTGTGCACTGCATCGGCAACTTCACCGGCAAGCCGGAACTGGGCATCATCCAGGACCAGGTCGCACTGCAACGCGCCTTGCGCGACATCAACCAGATGACCGCCGACCGCGTGCTGCTACCGCTCAAGACTCGGGTCTTCCCGTTTGCCGAGTTTGTAGAAGCACACCGCTACATGGACGAATGCCCATGCCGCGAACGGGTCGCCCTCCAGGTCGAACCTGCCTAAGTCCTTCATGTAAGCCCCTCTGCAAAGTCCGCGTCCGCCGCGGACTTTTCTGTTTCAACCCCGCTGAAATGAGATGTCGCCTCGCCCCCTCAATAGGTCAGTTCAGCAACTGAACTGGTTTTTGCTCTCAATCTGTATCTTCTAATCATCATATAAGCCTTGATAATTGAATGATTACTTTCATCTCAAGGAATGAGTCATGGCTGGGTATCAGCTTGATACTTTTCAATACACACTGTTAATACATATCCGACCAATAGTTCGTCGTTGCGCTGTTACCAAAAAAACATGGGTGACTTCTTTCTCTATTTCTTGTGCTAATTGTCTGTGGGACGTTGTCGGATATTTCCTAGGATCTCGCGGTCGGCTGCAAGGGCCCGGCTCTACAGGGGTTCACGGTCACCTGCCTCTGGCGGGAGCAAGGGGGACTTCCAGTTATTTCAAATAATTACTAAAAGCTTAAGTGCTAGCATTTGGCAATAGCGTCCAGTACTTCAGTCGGGGCAAGCAACCCATTGCGCAATGCGTGTGGTGGTTGGCACGACATCGAACTTACAAGTATCAGGTAAATAAAGATGACCAATATCCATGACCAAGCGATGAACTATGTCTATCAGCAAGTGCTGCAGCGATTGTTGAGTTTCTTCTCGCGTGCCGAACGCACGGCATTGCAACTGATGATTCAGCGATTGGTGGTGGCCGCCGGAGGCATGGAGCATATTGGCGAATTCAAGGTCCTGGCCATTCAGTCGGGGTCCCGTGACAGTTGTTACACCCTGGCGCTGCTGCGCGCTGCGCAGCTGAGTATCGCCGGCCGGGCGCCAGCGACGTTCCAGTTGCGTGTGGCCTCCTTGCGCTTGAACGACGCAAGCCCGACGGCCCTGGAAAACATCCATCGCAGCTGCAGCGCCTTGTTCCTCTACGACGATCCTCGGGTCGAAGTGTTGATGGTTGATAACCGGGAGGTCCTGCCGTTCAACCACTTGACGCCGATTTCCGAAGGTGGCCGAGAGTCCAATCGGCTCAATCTTTTGATGGTGGGCCATTGTCGCGCCTGGAACGGGCCGCTTGAACTGTGGGACGACGGGTATTTGGCCACCGGAGAGTTCTATGGGCAAATAGCTCGCTGGGACCGCGGTGTCGATGCGTTGATCAGCAGCGACTCACCCCGTCAGCAGAAACAGTTTCTCGACGGCTTGAAGCGTGCGGCCGCCAAGGCCGGGCTCAAGACCTCGGATCATCACGAAACCGGCTACGAGGCGCTTTTCGCATTGCTCGATGAACTGGGCAGCGATTGCTACCGCGTTTTTTATGCCGACCATGGCCAGGTTGCGTGGCGCCCGGCCGAACGATTCGAGGCCTGTCGTCGCGCCACGTACATCGACATTCACGACTTGCTGGTCAGCAACCTGGAAGAGCGTTGGCCGCTGCTCACAGAGTTTCTCGGTTTTCAAGCCGACGAACTGGCGGCTCAGCTCAGCGACAACGAGTACGTCAGCCTTTCTATCTGCGCCCACATGCGGGGTTTGCAGTCGTGCTTCGTCCACGACCGCGGCTACGAAACAGGTGTCACCGAATACCTGCAGCGTGCATTGATCATGATGCGGCGCAAGCAACTGGCGGAACGGTTGTGCGAACAAGCGGTAGAGGCGTTCGGCAATCCGGCGATGTTGGCCGAACTGCGCGTGCTGGCGGCGGCCGAGGCGCAAAAAAGCCTTGGCCTGAACGAGGCTCAACTGGTGTGCCTGCTTTTTTCACCTTTCGTCGACAATGGCGCGGCGCTTGAGCGTTTTCTGCGCCAGTGCCACCCCGGCATGCTCGTGGCGATGCCTGATTTGCACCGGGCAATGCAGGGCCAGCCGGTGCCGGAGCAGGTTCTGCACTGGATGACCGATGTCAGCGGTTTGCCTGTCAACTTGATTGGCAAGATTTATCGCATGGCCCCGTTGTCTGCAGGTGAAAGCAGGGCAGGCGCGCTGGAAATCGACAGCGCGGGTGTGCAAGTGGCAACCGCTTGCGACGATGACACGGCGGTGGCGGATGAATGGTCAGCGGGGCGCTGAAAGTGCGTGGCTTGACAGATTTTCTGACGATGCATGAGGACGTTCACACGGCATTCGGCTCTTGCCCATGAAAGGGCCACGAGAAACAGACTTCGCGTATCAGGCGGTGTACCGATATCTGACTAACCTGATCAACGAACCGGTCAGTGACACGCGGGTCCGCCTGCCTTCGTTGCGTCAGTTGGCGGAGCGTCTGAGCGTGTCGATCTCGACCATTCAGTACGCATATTCGCTGCTGGAGAAGGAAGGTCGCGTCTATTCGGTGGCCAAGTCCGGGTATTACGCATTGCCGGTGTCCTCCATCAACACGCTGAGCAGTGGCAACGACCTGCTCGAAACCGTTTATGTCAATGCCAGACGTCCCGGCATGCTGGTGTTGAGCGCCGATGAACCGGCGCTGCTGCAACCCCTCGACAGTCCGTTGCTGCTACTTGAAAGAGAACTGCTGCGCCAGTATCCGCGTCAGCCGCAACCGACATCCCAACCTTGCGGCGAGCTGGAGTTGCGCATCGCCCTGGCCGCGCGCTACACCACTTCGCCGCTGCGCTGCTGGCATGCCGACGATGTCTATATTGGTGCCGACCTGCGTGGCGTACTGGAAATACTAATCGCGGTGTTGAATCTCAAGGACGCCACGGTGTTGGTCGAGTCGCCGTGCGACTGGGCGATTCTGCGGTTGCTCCAGGCTGCGCAGGTGCGAGTGATCGAGCTGGCGGTGCAATCCTGCGGTGGCCTGGACGTCGAATGGCTCAAAGAGCTGCTGGAGACCGAGCCGGTGCGGCTGGTGATGGTTTCATCCGGTCTGAACATGCCGCGAGGCAGCCTGGCACCCGACGACAACCGACAAATCGTCGCGCAGTTGCTGGAGCGACATGGCAGTTGGGTGCTGGAAAACGACTGCTACGGCGAACTAGGATTCGAACCGGACGGCCCGCGCTTTCGCGACCTGCTGGACCCCGATCGGCTGATCGTGTTTTCCACTTTCGAGAAAATCATCGGGCCGGAGGCGCCCTACGGCTACCTGCTGTCGCGGCACTTCAGTGCTGAATTGCAGCGGTACTTTCTGCTGCGTTCGTTCCGCTTGTCACCGATTCGCCAGAAAGCCATCGCGCGCTTGTACGGCAATGGACGTGTCGACCAGCATCTTCAGGTGTTACGGCGGATGCTCAAGGACCGCAAAGTGCAGATGACACAACTGTTGCAGGAGCGTCTGGGGGATGCCTTGCACTTTGTCGACCCTCAGGGCGGGGCGACCGTGTGGGTTCGTTCGCTGCGCCAGGTCGATGTACGTCGGGTGTTCCAGCGTCTGCTCAAGCATCAGGTGGTGTTCGCACCGGGAGAGCTGTTCAGCCTCCAGGGTTTGCATGCGCAACACTTGCGCCTGAGTCATACCTTCGGCGGTGATCACGACCTTGCCGCGGCGATGGGCTTGTTAGGAGACGCCTTGCGTCTGGAGTCGATCGATTGAACGGGGTCCCAGCCCCTGCGTGATACTGATGGATCGATCCCATCGCGCTGCGGTCAAACTGCCAGTAAACTGCGTTCCTATTCCTGAACCACTCTACTTCAGAGGTTTTGCATGACACTCAGTCCTTTTGCGGGCAAACCGGCACCGGTAGAACTGTTGGTCGACATCCCGCGACTGGTAACGGCCTATTACACCGGTCAGCCCGATGCCGCCATTTCGACCCAGCGCGTAGCGTTTGGCACGTCCGGGCACCGAGGCAGCTCGTTCGACTTGAGTTTCAATGAATGGCACGTTCTGGCAATCAGCCAGGCAATCTGCCTGTACCGCGAAGCCCAAGGCATTGACGGCCCGCTGTTCGTCGGCATCGACACCCACGCGTTGTCCACCCCGGCCGGCACCAGCGCCCTTGAAGTACTGGCCGCCAACGGCGTGACGGTAATGATTGCCGAAGGTGACGAATACACCCCGACACCGGCCATTTCCCACGCGATTCTCTGCTACAACCGCGGACGCACGTCGGGGCTGGCGGACGGCATCGTTATCACTCCGTCGCACAACCCGCCGCAAAGCGGTGGTTATAAATACAACCCTACCAACGGTGGCCCGGCCGATACCCACATCACCAAGTGGATCGAAGCCAAGGCCAACGAACTGCTGAGCAACAAGCTCGCCGGCGTCAAACGCATCAGCTACGAGCAGGCGCTGAAGGCCAGCACGACCCATCGTCACGATTACCTCAACACTTACGTCGCCGACCTGATCAACGTGATCGACTTCGACGCCATCCGTGATGCCAAGCTGCGTCTGGGTGTCGATCCGCTGGGTGGAGCAGGGGTGCGCTACTGGTCGGCGATTGCCGAGCATTACCGTCTGGATATGGAAGTGGTCAACCAACAGGTCGATCCGACCTTCCGCTTCATGACGGTCGACTGGGATGGTCAGATCCGCATGGACCCATCGTCCACTCACGCCATGCAGGGCCTTATCGGTCTCAAAGAGCGCTTCGACGTAGCTTTCGCGTGCGACCCGGACCACGATCGCCATGGCATCGTAACCCCGTCCGGCGGCTTGCTCGCGCCGAACAACTACCTCGCCGTATCGATCGACTATCTGTTCCAGAACCGTCCGCAGTGGCGCGCCGATGCGGCCGTGGGTAAAACCGTGGTCAGCAGCGGCTTGATCGATCGCGTGGCAAAACGTTTGGGGCGTCGTCTGTACGAAGTGCCAGTCGGCTTCAAATGGTTTGCTGACGGTCTGTTCGACGGTTCCCTGGGCTTTGGCGGCGAAGAAAGTGCCGGCGCTTCGTTCCTGCGCAAGGATGGCAGCGTCTGGTGCACCGACAAGGATGGCTTGATCCCGGCCCTGCTGGCCGCAGAAATGACCGCCCGCACCGGCCGCGACCCAAGTCAGGCCTATCGCGCCTTGACCGAAGAACTGGGCGAACCGTTCTCGGTGCGCGTCGATGCCAAGGCCAACCCTGAGCAGAAGGCACTGCTGAGCAAATTGTCGCCGGACCAGGTCACCTCGACCCAATTGGCGGGCGAAGCAATCCAGAGCATCCTCAGCCACGCACCGGGTAACGATCAGGCGATCGGTGGTCTGAAAGTCATGACCGAGAACGGCTGGTTCGCGGCGCGTCCGTCGGGCACCGAAGACATCTACAAGATCTACGCAGAAAGCTTCGTCAGTGACGAACACCTCAAGCAATTGGTGGCAGAAGCGCAAACACTGGTGGACGGCGCGATCTCTGCGAAGTAATCCAGAATGTAAAAAAGGGGCGGCCATGATGGCCGCCCCATTTTTTTGTCCCGCGTTTACCCAATCAAGCCAGGTCCACCAGGACGATTTCACTGTCTTCGATGGCGGTCACCCGCAACACGTGCTCATCGGCAACCGCAATACCGTCTCGAGCTTGTGCACGCAAGCCATTGACTTCAATGACGCCGGTGGCTGGTACCAGATAGGCGCGACGGCCATTGTCCAGGCGATACTCGGCGGATTCACCGGCCTTCAAGTTTGCGGCCACCAATCGCGCATCGGCTCGAATCCGCAGGCTTTGATCGTCGCCGGCTTTACCGCTCGCCAGCGTCACGAAACCTTCGCGTTGGCCTTTTGGAAACGGCTTGGCGCCCCAGGACGGTGCCAAACCGGTTTCGTTCGGGATGATCCAGATCTGGAAGATCCTGGTCTCGGTGGCTTCCAGGTTGTATTCACTGTGGGCGATCCCCGTGCCGGCGCTCATGACCTGAACGTCGCCGGCCTCGGTGCGACCCTTGTTACCCAGATTGTCTTCGTGAGTGATTGCGCCTTCACGGACGTAAGTGATGATTTCCATGTCCCGGTGCGGGTGTTTCGGGAACCCGGTGCCAGACGCAATCACGTCGTCGTTCCACACCCGCAGGTTGCCCCAGTTCATGCGTTTCGGGTCATGGTATTCGGCGAACGAAAAGTGGTGATGGGCATCCAACCAGCCATGGTGGGCGCCGCCCAGGGAGCTGAAAGGTCTGAGTTCAAGCATGATCGTCTCCTGAATAGGTTCGTCATGGGGCGCAGCGCCTGAGCCACGAAACGCGAACCGGTGGTTGATGGCGAGCATCATCTATCAGGAACTAATCGATAAAAAGCGTAAAAAATGCCTAAATACAATCGAATAACTTGATATCTAATCACCTCGAAAGATTCTCACCCAACCTTCACTTCATCGCATAAGCCAATGAGCTGTAAGCATTTCACTAGAACTGAATGGCAAATGCAGACACCATAGCCCGCAACAGCCTCACACCCTGGAGTCAGCCCGCGTGCCGCAACACACCCCCGATCTTCCTCCTGAGCTTCGTCCCCTGGCCGAGATGCCGCTGCTCAAGCGTCTGGCCGCCCGGTTCTTTGGTCACGGCCTCACGCGTCTGCGCGCACAACACCGGGCATCCTGGCTGCACGGTCAGGCCGACGGCTTTCGCAGCGGACACAGCGCCGGGGTGGACTACGGCTATAAGGAAGGCAAACTTGAAGGGTTGGAGGAAGGCCGACAGGTCTTATTGATCCGCGACTCGCGCTCGACCGAACACCGACCGCCCAATGTTGACGAGAATCTGTTCGACGATTGGCGTCTGCCGTTAAGCGCCGAGTTGAAGAAGCGCATGAAGACGGATGTCGCCCGACTGCTGCCACCGTACGCCCAGCCCAGCACCGCGCAATGGAAAATGATCTTCAGCGACACGCCCTCGACCTCAGTGATTGCCGGCGCGGGTGCGGGCAAATCGACCACGTTGGTGTTGCGTATTTTGCTGCTCACCCATTATCTGGGGTTCGAGCTGAGTTCGATGACGGTGGTGACCTTTACCCGTGAATCGCGCAAAGACTTCATCAACAAACTGATCGAGCTGTTTGCGCTCTGGGGCCGGTCGCTCAGCCTCAAGGAGGCGCGCGATCTGGTGCGCACCTTCCATTCGCGAATCCTGCCGATGGTTCGCAGCCTGCCCGGTTTCGAGCGGCTGCAAGCCTTCGAAAACCTCAGTCACCGTGCGCAAAGCGGCGATGAAGAGGTCGACAGCAATCCTTTCGACCTGCGCATCAATGACGCCCAGCGCCAGCAACTCAACGCTTGCTATCACAGCCTGCACACGCGCAATGAGCGCTTTCGCGAACTGATCAAGCCGTTGTCCCGTCATGCACTGCAACTCAAGGAGCTGGAGCGCGATCACCCGGATGTGCAGAAACGCATGGCCGTGACCGAACTGGCCGCCAAGCGTGATGAAGAGCTCTGCGACGCTATCGAAGATTTGTGGTTTCGCGCGGGTGCCTGGCCAATCAAAGGCATTGAACCGAAGCGCCAGACATTCGATATCAACGGCTCGACATTTCATTGTCATGGCTATATTCCCAGCCTGGACGCTTGGGTGGTGCTGGGATTCGATCCACGGGAAAACCCGCAGGCCAGCCGCCCGAATGCCAAATTGAGCGTTCGAGCGGAATGGGCGGTCAAGCGCACCCTGTTTCAAGCTTTCTGTCGTAAGCCTTTGATATGGCTTGATAGTTACGAATCGTCAAAGCGTGTATTGGCGTCCCTTGCAGGCGATGCCAGCGCCGGGCCGGGCTTCGATTACAAGGTCAAGGGCGAGCTCAGTTCTGCGCCGTTGCTGGACTGTTTTGTCGCTGCCGCCGGATTTATCGAGAATCTTGGCCTGGATGTACCCAATGCCGTGGGCCAGATGAGTTTTGCCAAGGACGACCCCGACCGGTTTTTCTTCGAGGCCTTGAGCTTGTACTGGCGAGCGCTGGAAGATCATCTGCTCGATCAGAAGCCACCGGTGATGACCTACAACCGGATGTTCGCCTTGTTCAGCGAACATTCGCCGGAAAACCTGAGGTTGCTGAGCGATGAGCTGCTCAGGCCGATGTCGCACCTGATGATCGACGAATTTCAGGACGTATCGCCGCAGATCGTTTCCTGGATTCGCGCGAGCCTCACGGAAATCCGCAGTCGCGGCCCGGCCATGCATGTGGGGCGCGGCGCACAACGTTCGTCGTTGCTGTGTGTCGGCGATGACTGGCAGTCCATCTACGGCTGGCGGGGCAGTTCGCCGACGTACTTCATGGAATTCAACAAGGAATTCCCTTCACCCAGCACGACCAAAGTCATGCTGAGCGACAACTACCGCAGTCACCAGCACATCATCGATGCCGCCGAACATATCGTTCGTGCGGCGCCGGCGATCGCAGGCAAGAAGGCCAAGGCCAGTGGCGAGCCGAAGGCATTGCTGCCGGTTAACGTTCTCGATCGTGACGATCAAGGCATGGCCAAACGCCTGATGGAGCACTACCAAAAGGGCGATTCAATCTTGATGCTTTATCGAAAAAGCAGCGATAAGTCATTGATAGAAGAACATATTCAGTCTGTAGTTAATGTGGATTCTAGCTTGCCGTACGAAGCGCGGAGGCTCAAGCAGCTGACTTATCACAGCGCCAAGGGACTTCAGGCTGACGCCGTGTTCCTGCTGGGTGACTGCCAACACCTCACCAGTTCGCCGTACAAGAATCAGGTCTACCGCATGGCGGGTCTCGGCAAACCAGGCGACAGCGAAGCGTATGACAGCGCACAGAAAGACGAGATCCTGCGACTGGCTTACGTCGGCATCACTCGGGCGGTGAGTCATTGCTATTGGTATGTCGATGGGCAAGATACCCAGGCGGCCAACGTACCTAAGGCGTCCGATCGGATCGGCAAGGGCAAGGCGTTCTTTGCCGATCACCGGCAGGGCAAGGCATCGGCGTGAACCGTAAAAAATCGTCGCGCACAAAAAAGCCCACTAAATGTGGGCTTGTTGTTGAAGGTTCAGCCTTCAGGCATAGCTCCTGAGGGCGGCTGGCGGAATGAAGGCCTCAAGCTCGTCTTCCACCGCTTCGATTATTCGTTCTACATCCGCAGCATTCATTACCGTCGCGCAAGGAATGCCGGCGATGGCGATCATGGTCTCGCCACTGGCACGGTCAAAAAGACGGGCAATCATGCTGCCCGGCGCATCCATGCTCGCCTCGAAACCCATGGGATGAAAATGCCAGCGCATCAGCTGGCAGGCATTGGGAAAGGTGACTTTACTGAAGCCTTTATTCATATGTAGCCCGCCTTATTCATCGAGCGCTTCCTTTAGCTCATGTTAGGAGGGAAGAGCCTTCAATGGCTCAACCGGTGACTGCCTTTAAAAGTAGCATCCGAATGTGAAAAGAATGTGGATTTTTCAGGCCGTTTAGCGATTGGTTCAGTTTTTTTGATGCAGGTCATAGAAATAGCCCGGGTTCGGCAATGGGCCGTCACGGTTGGTCATTGAAGCCGAGACGGAATTTCGGCAAGCTCGGCCTTTTCTTGCCGAGTCCTCTATGCACGCCGATGATGATGGTCCGCTGCAAGCCCAGGCCACGGGCGACACGGTGATGCGCTATCACTTGCGTTGGAAACACCGGGATCTGGACGGGGTGATGGCGCTCTATCATCCAGAGATTCAGTACAGCGATTTCTTCCAGAACCGTGTGATGGGGCTGTCCGAGTTGCGTGAATACGTGCGCAGTAGCATGCCCCGCGATGCCGATGAAGCCCTGGAGCACTCGGACCGTATTCGTCTGGACGGCAACACGGCGTTCATTCAGTACCGTATTACCCTGCGCGGTGGTGGAGGCCTGGTGTCGTTCCGGGCCAGCGAGGCGATTACCGTCCGTGACGGACTGATCTGGCGGGTCAACGAATATGCCTCGCTGGTGCATGAACAGCCCGTCAGCAAGGCCACCAGCAGCAAACGTCCGGCGGTCAGTCGACTCGGGCTGTCTGCACGCCAGCTGAGTTTCATGGCTGAAGACTTGCAGCAGTATTTTCAGGGCCAGCAACCTTATCTCGATCCCGAACTCGACCTGCAACGGGTGGCGAAGGAGTGTGGGTACAGCCGCAATCAAATTTCCTACTTGCTGAATCAGGTGCTTGGCCAGAGCTTCTATCGATACGTCAACCACGCGCGCCTGCAGCATTTGCTCGCGGCACTGGATAGCGCCACGCCGCCACTGCGTATCGACGAACTGGCGTTTGCCGCCGGGTTCAATTCGCTGTCGGCGTTTTACAGTTGCTTCCGCCAGCACACCGGCCAGTCGCCCAAGGCCTACGTCAAACAAATTTCTTTGCGTGCACGCGCGCAAGACAGCCTCTGAGTCCAAGCACTAGGATCGACGCCATCGAAGTTTGAGTGGCGGAGTCTTGCATGTCGGCGTGGCGCACTATCAGTTTGTGGATGGATCAACTCGACGAGCCATTATTGGCGCGTGCAGCGCTGGATCAGGATCTGGACGTTGACGTCGCCATCATTGGCGCGGGGTACACCGGCCTCTGGACCGCGTACTACCTCAAACGCCAGGCGCCCGACCTGAGCATTGCCATCGTTGAAGCACAAACCGCCGGTTTTGGCGCCTCGGGGCGTAACGGCGGCTGGCTGATGGGCAATGTGCTGGGCGAAGACCGCTTGCTCGCCGATTTGCCGCCCGAACAGCGCCGGGCGTCTTTCGATTTGCTACACGGCATTCCTGACGAAGTCGGGGTTGTCCTCGAACGTGAAGGCATCGACTGCGATTACCGCAAAGGCGGGGCGCTGTATTGCGCGGCCCGCTATCCGGAACAGGAAGCCAGCCTTCGGCACTATCTCGACACGCTCTATAGCCAGGGATTGACCGAAAGCGATTACCGCTGGCTCGGCCCCGAGCAGTTGGCGCAACAGATCAGAATCGCCAAACCATATGGCGGCATCTATGCACCGCACGTCGCAACCATTCACCCGGCAAAGTTGGTGCGAGGCCTGGCCCGGACGGTGGAGAAAATGGGCGTCAGAATTTACGAAAACAGCCCGGTCACCCAATGGCAGTCGGGGGGGCTGCGCACGGCGAAAGCCTCGGTTCGCAGCCGCTGGATCGTGCCGGCGGTCGAAGGTTACTCGGTCACCTTGCCACCGTTGGGGCGTTATCAGTTGCCGGTGCAAAGCTTGATAGTGGCCACCGAGCCGTTATCCGCCGCCACGTGGGATGAAATCGGCCTGAGTCGCGGCCAGGCTTTCAGCGAAAGCAGTCGCCAGGTCACTTACGGCCAGCGCACGGCTGACAACCGGTTAGTGTTCGGCGCGCGGGGCGGTTATCAGTTCGCTGCCAGGTTACGCCACAACTTCGACTTGACCACCAGCGAAGTGGAGCTGCGGCGTTATCTGTTTGGCGAACTCTTCCCGCAACTCAAGAACGTGCGGATTACCCATGCCTGGGGCGGCAATCTGGGAATGTCCCGGCGTTTCAAGCCGCACATGTTGTGTGATCAGGCCAGTGGCATCGCATTGTCGGGTGGCTATGGCGGGGAGGGCGTCGGCGCCAGCAACCTGGGCGGCCGGACGCTGGCCGACCTGATTCTGCAGCGCGACACCGAACTGGTTCGGCAGCCGTGGGTCATCCACGGAGGGCTCGACGCGCTCCGGGCCTGGGAACCGGAGCCCTGCCGCTGGCTTGGCTACAACGCGATCATCCGCAGCTTTGTCCACGAAGACCAAACCCTGGCCAACCCGGCTACCGGACCCTGGCGCCGAAAACTGGCCACCGGTATTGCCGGCTTCATGGAAGGTTTCATGCGGTAAACGGCGCGTTATTCATCTATCGGCTCAATCGACAGGTACTCCCATGAGCATCACCCAATTCAAGAACACCGCAACCCTGAAGCTGGAACAGTCGAATCCGGTCGCCGTACCGCTGGGCTTGCCCGTGGCAGTGGCCTCGACCACCAGCGTTGAACGCGACGACGGCGTCGAAACCGGCGTCTGGGAATGCACGCCCGGCCGCTGGCGGCGGCAGATCGTCGCCCAGGAGTTCTGTCACTTTCTCCAGGGGCGCTGCACGTTTACCCCGGATGACGGTGAAACCCTGCACATAGAAGCCGGCGATGCACTGATGTTGCCAGCCAACAGCCTCGGTATCTGGGATATCCAGGAAACCGTGCGCAAGACCTACGTTTTGATTTTTTGATCCACTGATTGCCTGCCAGCTCCCCCAATAAAAAAAGACAAATCAAACAGGAATCGACTCATGATCCGAAAGACATTGACTCTGGCTCCCCTTGCGCTCTTCGCGACCCTCGGCCACGCGGCCGAGACCGTCAAGATTTACAACTGGTCGGAGTACATCGCCCCGGACACCACGAAAAACTTCCAGAAAGAAACCGGCATCGCATTCAGCTACGACGTCTTCGACAGCAATGAAACCCTCGACGGCAAATTGATGACCGGCAAATCCGGCTACGATGTGGTCTTCCCGTCCAACCACTTCATGGCGCGGCAGATTCAAGGCGTGGCGTTGAAGAAACTCGACAAGAGCCAACTGCCGAACTGGAAAAACCTCAACCCGACGCTGCTCAAAGCCCTGCAAACCAACGATCCGGGCAACGAACACGGCTTCCCGTATCTCTGGGGCAGCACCGGCATCGGCTACAACATCGCCAAGGTCAAGGCTGTGTTGGGTGATAACGCACCAGTGGATTCGTGGGACCTGATTTTCAAACCCGAAAACATGCAAAAGCTGCAAAAGTGCGGCGTGGCCATCCTCGACAACGGCCCCGAGCTGTTGCCGGCGGCCCTGAACTACCTGGGCCTGCCGCATCACAGCAAGAACCCGGAAGACTACAAAAAGGCTGAAGCGCTGCTGATGAAAGTCCGTCCGTATGTCAGCTATTTCCACTCGTCCAAGTACACCAGCGACCTGGCCAACGGCGACATCTGCGTGGCCGTCGGCTTCTCCGGTGACATTCTGCAAGCCGAAAACCGCGCGAAAGAAGCGAAGAATGGCATCGACATCGGCTACGAGATTCCCAAGGAAGGCGCCGCCATCTGGTTCGACATGGTCGCCATGCCGGTGGACGCCCCGGACGAAAAGGCCGGCTACGCCTTCATGAACTACCTGCTGCGCCCGGACGTCATGGCCAGCATCAGCAACTATGTGCACTACGCAAACGGTAACGAACAGGCCGACAGCCTGATCGACCCGGCGATCAAGAACGACACGAAGGTCTACCCGAGCCCGGACATGATGGGGAAACTGTTTGCGCTGGAGGCGATGCCGTTGAACATCGACCGGATTCGGACACGGGTCTGGAACAAGATTCGGACCGGGAGTTGAGGGTTCATACCTTGTAGTCATTGGGTGCTCATCGGGCTGACTGACACGCTGTAGATTCCAGGCCTCCTTTCGATGGATCAGGAGGCAATGGAATGCCTGTTTGTATAAATGCGGGACAGCTACGCGTTGGTCGCTTTTCTGAGTCAGGGCGCATTTATTTGCTAACGGTTGTCGTTGATCAGCGGCAGCCGTTTTTTGTTGATTGGCAATTGGGTAGGTTGGTCGTACGAGAGTTGCGTCAAGCACAGGAGGAGGGTTGGGCGATTTTCTGACGTGGGTTGTGATGCCGGATCACATGCACTGTTTGGTACAGCTGCGAGACAAAACGCTGGCGGAGCTGATGTGCCGAATCAAATCCCGCAGTAGCTTGGCGGTCAATCAGGCTCTAGGGCGGCGAGGGCGGATGTGGCAGAAGGGTTACCACGATCGTGCGGTTCGGAGGGAGGACGATGTGAAAGCGCTTGCGCGGTATGTCGTAGCTAATCCGATCCGGACGGGACTGGTGACGCGGGTTCATGATTACCCGCTGTGGGATGCGTGTTGGTTGTGAGTATCTGACGACTGCTGCGCAGCCGAACGCAGCCTTCGGCAGCTGCTACAGGTTTTGTGTACACCGCAATCCTCGTAGCAGCTGGCGCAGCCTGCGTTCGGCTGCGAAGCAGTCGCCAAAATCTTTAATCCAATGAAGATCCAACTGATATCAATGCGCTGGCACTTATATTAATAAGTTCAGCAAAGTGAGACCCCGTCGACAAAAAAGTAACTTACCTCTATTTAATAATTAAATAACAAATCGTCAGACGATTTGCGCAAACCGCCATCTAACAAACAATATTTCGACAGCGCAGGCATTGTTTCCGGGTACTTGCAGGAACAACTCAATTTGACGTCAAAAAAAATGTAGACGTTTGATTTCGAATTGTGTCAGTTTTCTTTCGCCTTCATTGGGCGAGTGATAGGACGATCTCGCCAGAGATTGTCGCTGTCTGACAAAAAACTGTTCCATAGCTAAACAAGGAAGTGTGTTTATGTCGAAAGTAAAAGACAACGCTATTGATACCGCCGAACAGGCATTCCAGCCACTGCAAGCATTGGCTGCATCCAGTTCTGCGTTCAACCAGATCAATAGCTTCAGCCATCAGTATGATCGGGGCGGTAACCTCATGGTCAATGGCAAACCCTCATTCTCCGTCGACCAGGCAGCCACCCAGTTGCTGCGCGATGGCGCTGCCTACCAGGACAAGGACGGCAGCGGCAAAATCGAACTCACCTACACGTTCCTGACCTCGGCGTCGTCGAGCACCATGAACAAGCACGGGATTACCGGGTTCAGCCAGTTCAGCGCTCAGCAGAAAGCCCAGGCCGTGCTGGCCATGCAATCCTGGGCCGATGTGGCCAATGTCACGTTCACCGACAAGGCCACGGGCGGCGACGCTCATATGACCTTCGGCAACTACAGCGGTGGCCAGGATGGCGCAGCGGCATTCGCTTATCTGCCGGGCACCGGTGCTGGTTATGACGGTACTTCGTGGTATCTGACGGGCAGTGGCTATAACGTCAACAAGACGCCGGACCTGAACAACTACGGGCGTCAGACCCTGACCCACGAAATCGGTCATTCCCTGGGCCTGGCCCACCCTGGCGACTACAACGCCGGCGAAGGTGCTCCGACCTACAACGACGCTTCCTACGGGCAAGACACCCGCGGTTACAGCGTCATGAGCTACTGGAGTGAAAGCAATACCAGCCAGAACTTCAGCAAGGGCGGCGTCGAAGCCTATTCGTCCGGCCCGCTGATGGACGATATCGCCGCCATCCAGAAGCTCTACGGCGCCAACACCACCACCCGTACCGGTGACACCACTTACGGCTTCAACTCCAACGCCGGACGGGACTTCCTGAGCGCGGCTTCGTCGTCGGACAAGGTTGTGTTTTCGGTATGGGATGCGGGCGGCAAGGACACCCTGGACTTCTCCGGTTTTACCCAAAACCAGAAGATCAACCTGAATGAGGCCTCGTTCTCCGACGTTGGCGGCATGGTGGGTAACGTGTCCATCGCCAAGGGCGTCACCGTCGAAAACGCTATCGGCGGTTCGGGCAGCGACCTGCTGATCGGCAACAGTGTGTCCAACGAACTGAAGGGCGGTGCCGGCAACGACATCCTCTTCGGCGCGGGCGGCGCGGACAAACTGTGGGGTGGCGCCGGTTCGGACACCTTCGTGTTCGCCGCCAGCAGCGATTCCAAACCCGGTGCTATCGACCAGATCCTCGATTTTGTCAGCGGCCTGGACAAGATCGACCTGACCGGCATCACCAACGGCGCGGGCCTGCATTTCGTGAACTCGTTCACCGGTGCGGCAGGCGATGCAGTGTTGACCTCTTCGGGCGGCAACAGCCTGTTGTCGGTGGACTTCTCCGGGCACGGCGTGGCTGATTTCATGGTCAGCACCGTGGGCCAGGCGGCTTACTCCGACATCGCTGCGTAATGTGAGGTGAAAAGGAGGGCGGCGCAGACGCGCTGCTCTCTGGGCCTTGATCGGAGTAAAGCGCCTTATGATCCATGACGGCTTCACCGACAGAAAAACCGCGTGGCTATTGGCGACGTTCATGATGATTTTTGGAGATGTAGCCATGGCGAGCAGCCTGAAATTAGCAGACCCCTCGGAACTGGCCGGCAAATGGCAGGCGACCCTGAGCGCCAAAGATGACTCGCCAGAGTCCCTGGCGTTGCAGGACAAACCGTCCAATGTCTGCGTCATCGTCTTTCAACCGCAACAGACGCTGGGTGCGGGCGCCGATTGTCTCAGCGCCTGGCTGGACGGCGAAACTGCGATTGGCTGGTTCCCTGAGCCGGATGGCCTGGCAATCACCGGCAAAGAAGGTTCGAAGGTTCTATTTCTCAGCCGCCAACGTGATGGATCGTATAAAGCCACATTGAAATCCGATCTGGTCATAACACTTGTGCGTCAGGTGCAATAACACGATTCAAACATAACGCTTGTCATGGTTGGCATAAGCACCACCCAACTAGTGGCAGCGTTCTGTCGCCCACGAAAAGTTGTTATTAGTTTGTAAGCGCTACCGCAAGGCCTATATCCGCCCCAGTGCGGACAGTTAATGGAAACTTCGCCAGAAGAAGGCGAGGAAGAACACCTCAGGAATAACCCATGAAGATGGCAAAGAGTCCGGCCAGCGCTCCCTTGTTCAAAGCATTGGGCGACTACAAGAGCATCCTGATCAGCATCGGTTGTTTTACCGCGTTAATAAACGTGCTGATGCTGGTTCCGTCGATTTACATGCTGCAGGTCTACGACCGCGTGCTGTCTTCGCAAAATGAAACCACCCTGGCGATGTTGTCGTTAATGGTGGTCGGGTTCTTTGCCTTCATCGGTCTGCTTGAGATCGTGCGCAGCTTCATCGTTATCCGCATCGGCAGCCAACTGGAGCGCCGCTTCAATCTGCGGGTTTACCAGGCCGCCTTCGAGCGCAACCTGTTTCGGGGCGAGGGCAACGCCGGGCAAGCGTTGGGGGACTTGACGCAAATTCGCCAATTCGTCACCGGTCCCGCGCTGTTTGCCTTCTTCGATGCGCCGTGGTTTCCGGTCTATCTGTTTGTGATCTACCTGTTCAATGTCTGGCTCGGCGTGTTTGCGACGGTGGGCACGGTGCTGTTGATCGGCCTGGCTTGCCTCAACGAGACAATGACCAAAAAGCCCTTGGGCGACGCCGCCGGTTTTTCCCAGAAGTCCAGCCTACTGGCCACCAGCCACCTGCACAACGCCGAAACCATTCAGGCCATGGGCATGCTCGGGGTATTGCGTAAACGCTGGTTCCAGGTCCACTCACGTTTCCTCGGCTTGCAGAACCAGGCCAGCGACACCGGTGCCGTCATCAGTTCCTTAAGCAAAACCCTGCGCCTGTGCCTGCAATCGCTGGTGCTGGGCCTTGGCGCCTTGCTGGTGATCAAGGGTGATATGACGGCCGGGATGATGATCGCTGGTTCCATTCTGATGGGCCGCGTCCTGAGCCCCATCGATCAGTTGATCGCCGTGTGGAAACAGTGGAGCGGCGCCAAGCTCGCTTACCGTCGTCTTGATTCATTGCTGCAAGCCTTTCCACCGAGTGACGAAGCCATGGCGCTGCCCGCGCCGAAAGGCCAGATTGCGTTCGAGCAGGTCAGCGCCGCGCCGCCGGGGCAACGGGCCGCCACGCTGCATTTGGTCAATTTCAGCCTCGGTGCCGGGGAAGTGCTCGGCGTGCTCGGCGCCTCCGGTTCCGGCAAATCGACATTGGCCCGGGTTCTCGTTGGCGTCTGGCCGACCCTGGGCGGTACGGTGCGGCTCGACGGCGCGGACATTCATCGCTGGAACCGCGACGATCTTGGCCCCTACATCGGTTACCTACCTCAGGACATCGAACTGTTCAGCGGCAGCATCGCCGAAAACATCGCCCGCTTCAGAGAGACAGAGCCGAAAAAAGTCGTTGAAGCCGCGCAGCAGGCCGGCGTTCACGAACTGATTCTGCGCATGCCGCAAGGCTACGACACCGTGCTCGGCGAGGACGGCAGCGGCTTGTCCGGGGGGCAGAAGCAGCGCGTGGCACTGGCTCGCGCGTTGTACGGCAACCCGCGCCTGGTGGTGCTGGATGAACCCAATTCCAACCTCGACACCGTGGGCGAAGCGGCATTGGCCAGCGCCATTGCGCAAATGAAAGCCCAAGGCACCAGCGTGATTCTGGTGACCCATCGCTCCTCGGCACTGGCCCAGGCCGACAAGCTGCTGGTGCTCAACGAAGGGCGCTTGCAAGCCTTCGGCGCCAGCCAGGACGTGCTCAAGGCACTCGCCGCCAATCAGGAGCAGCCGCGGGAGAAGACCGCTCCAGCACCGGGCGGGCTCAGCATGAGCCGGCAGTATCAGCCCTCGACAAGGAATTCGGGCGTATGAGCAACATCAGCGAAGCCACTATGGAACACGACTACATCGCCGAACGCCCTGAGCGCGACGCGCGTTTCTTTGTCCGCATGGGCTGGATTCTGGCGATCGTCGGCGCCGGCAGTTTCTTCACTTGGGCCAGTCTCGCGCCGCTTGACCAAGGCATTCCTGTGCAAGGCACGGTCGTGGTGTCGGGCAAGCGCAAAGCCGTGCAATCGATGAGCAGTGGCGTGGTCAGCCAGATTCAGGTGCGCGAGGGGCAAGTGGTGAAGCAGGGGCAGTTACTGTTCCAGCTCGACCAGACCCAAGTCGCGGCTGACGTGCAATCGCTGCAAGCGCAATACCGCATGGCCTGGGCCAGTCTGGCGCGGTGGCAGAGTGAACGGGACAACCTTAAGCAAGTGAGTTTCCCTGCTGAACTAAGCAACAATCCCGACCCGCGCCTGGCCTTGGTGCTGGAAGGTCAACGGCAGTTGTTCAGCAGCCGCCGTGAAGCGTTTTCCCGCGAGCAGGCGGCCTTGCGCGCCAGCATCGAAGGCGCCAGCGCGCAACTGGCCGGCATGCGCCGCGCCCGCATGGACCTGACGGCCCAGGCCAGCTCTCTGCAACAACAGCTGAGCAATCTTCAGCCCCTGGCGGACAACGGCTACATCCCACGCAATCGGTTGATGGAGTACCAGCGTCAGCTGTCGCAGGTTCAGCAACAACTGGCGGAAAACAGCGGCGACAGCGGCCGTGTGGAGCAGGGCATCCTCGAATCGCGGCTGAAACTGCAACAGCACATCGAGGAATACCAGAAAGAAGTCCGCACCCAACTGGCCGATGCGCAATTGAAAAGCGTGACGCTGGAAGAGCAGCTGACCTCCGCCGGGTTCGATCTGCAGCACAGCGAGATCATCGCCACCGCCGATGGCATTGCAGTCAACCTCGGGGTTCACACCGTGGGCGCGGTGGTGCGTCAGGGCGATACCCTGCTGGAGATCGTGCCTCAGGGGACGAGCCTGGAGGTGGAAGGGCACCTGCCGGTCAACCTGGTCGACAAGGTCGGCACGCACTTGCCGGTGGACATCTTGTTCACCGCGTTCAACCAGAGCCGCACGCCGCGGGTGCCCGGCGAGGTCAGCCTGATCTCCGCCGACCAGATGATCGACGAGAAAACCGGTGCGCCGTATTACGTACTGCGCAGCAGCGTCAGTGACCGGGCCATGGAAAAACTCAACGGCCTGGTGATCAAGCCTGGCATGCCGGCGGAAATGTTCGTGCGCACCGGTGAGCGTTCACTCCTCAACTATTTGTTCAAACCGCTGCTCGACCGGGCAGGTTCCGCGTTGACTGAGGAATAAGGATGTTCCGCTGTATGAATAAGCTTTCCATGCTCGCAGCGACCCTGGCGTTGCTGACCTGCAACAGTGTGTTGGCGATGGGACCGTTCGACATTTACGAACGAGCATTGCGCAACGATCCGGTGTTTCTCGGCGCCATCAAGGAACGCGATGCCGGCCTTGAAAACCGCGCCATCGGCCGTGCCGGGCTGTTGCCCAGGATCGGTTACAACTACAACAAGGGGCGCAACTCCTCCAAGGCCACCGCCCTCAACGAGCGCGGGCAAAACCGCACCGATGACCGCAACTACAGCAGTTACGGTTCAACCCTGACCCTGCAACAACCGTTGCTCGACTACGAGGCCTACGCGTCGTACCGCAAAGGCGTGGCGCAATCGCTGTTTGCCGACGAAGCCTTTCGCGGCAAGAGTCAGGAATTGCTGGTTCGGGTGCTGGAGCATTACACCCAGGCGCTGTTCGCTCAGGATCAGATTGACATCGCGCAAGCCAAGAAAAAGGCTTTCGAGCAACAGTTCCAGCAGAACGAACACATGTTCCGCCAGGGCGAGGGCACGCGCACCGACATCCTTGAGGCCGAGTCCCGCTATGAACTGGCCACGGCCGAGGAAATAGAAGCCCGTGATGAGCAGGACTCGTCGTTACGAGAGCTGGGCGCGTTGATTGGCGTGCCGGCGATCAACATTGGGGATTTGGCGCCGCTGGATCAGAGTTTCCAGACGTTCACCCTGCAGCCGGCCAATTACGACACCTGGCACGAGATGGCCGTGGCCAACAACCCGAACCTGGCGTCGCAGCGCCATGCCGTGGAAGTCGCGCGTTATGAAGTCGAACGCAACCGCGCCGGGCACCTGCCCAAAGTCAGCGCCTACGCCTCGGTGCGCCAGAACGAGTCGGAAAGCGGCAACACCTACAACCAGCGTTACGACACCAACACCATCGGCATCGAAGTCAACGTGCCGCTGTATGCCGGAGGCGGGGTATCCGCCTCGACTCGCCAGGCCAGCCGCACCATGGAGCAGGCCGAGTACGAACTGGACGGCAAGACCCGGGAAACGTTGATTGAACTGCGCCGCCAGTTCAGCGCCTGCCTGTCGGGTGTGAACAAGTTGCGGGCTTATCAGAAAGCCCTGAAGTCTGCCGAAGCGCTGGTGATTTCAACCAGGCAAAGCATTTTGGGCGGCGAGCGCGTCAACCTCGACGCATTAAATGCAGAACAACAACTATTTACCACCCGCCGCGATCTGGCACAGGCACGCTACGACTACTTGATGGCCTGGACCAAGTTGCATTACTACGCCGGGACGTTGAATGAGCAGGATTTGGCCAAGGTTGACGAGGCGTTCGGCCAAGGCCCGAGGAGTTAATAAGTTGAACCTGTAGCAGCTGGCGAAGCCTGCGTTCGGCTGCGGAGCAGTCGTAAAACCTGAGTTCGCGGTCTTCCTGAAACACCGCGCCGTCTGAATTAACGACTGCTCCGCAGCCGAACGCAGGCTTCGCCAGCTGCTACAGGGAGATGCGTTGCTGCCCGTTATGGGTAACCAGAATTCTAAAAACGCCAAAAAAGCGAGAAGTAAACATGGATGTACAGATCAAGCCGATGTCGGTCGGCACGCTATTACTCCTGGTGTCAGCAATACCGGTCTCGGTGCAAGCCGCTTATCTGGAAACCGGCAAACCCGGCGATGCCGCCAGTTGGCGCTCGGCGGAGTTCCAGCGCGACTGGGGACTCGCCCGCATGCAAGCCGATCAAGCCTACGCCGCCGGCATCACCGGCAAAGGCGTAAAAATCGGCGAGCTCGATTCTGGCTTCGATGCTGCCCACCCCGAATTCGCTACCGACCGTTATCACGCGCTGACCGCCAGCGGCAGTTACGTTGACGGCATCCCGTTCAATGTCGACGGCACACTCAACGCCAACAACGACTCCCATGGCACACACGTCGCCGGCACTATCGGTGCCTCGCGCGACGGCACCGGCATGCATGGCGTGGCCTACAACGCGCAGGTCTACGTCGGCAACACCAACAAGAACGACAGTTTCCTGTTCGGCCCCAATCCTGATCCTCGCTACTTCAAAGCGGTCTATAATGCGTTGGCGGATGCCGGTGTGCGAGCGATCAACAACAGCTGGGGCAGCCAACCGCCGGATGTCAGCTATCGGACCCTCGCCGATCTGCAGGCGGCCTACGCCCAGCACTGGAACAAAGGCACCTGGCTCGATGAGGCCGCAGACGTTTCCCGACGCGGTGTGATCAACGTGTTCAGTGCCGGTAACAGCGGTTACCCCAACGCCAGCGTGCGCTCGGCCTTGCCCTATTTCGAGCCGGACCTGGAAGGCCACTGGCTGGCGGTGTCGGGGCTGGATCAAGGCAACCAACAGAAATACAACCAGTGCGGGATCGCCAAGTATTGGTGCATCACCACGCCCGGGGCGAAGATCGACAGCACCATTCCCGGTGCTGGCTATGCGATCAAGTCCGGCACTTCCATGTCCGCGCCGCATGCCACCGGTGCCCTGGCGCTGGTGATGGAACGCTATCCATATATGACCAACCAGCAGGCGCTGGAAACCCTGCTGACCACCGCCACCCAACTCGACGGCTCGATCACCGAGGCGCCGAGTACCCGCATCGGCTGGGGCGTCGCCAACCTCGAACGGGCGATGCACGGGCCGGGGCAATTGCTCGGACGTTTCGACGCCAATCTGGGGGCAGGGCAGAGCGATGTCTGGAGCAACGACATCACCGACAAGGCGCTGATTCAGCGTCAAAGCGAAGACGCGGCGGAACACAGTGCCTGGCTACAGACACTGAAGACCAAAGGTTGGGAGAACGGTGTACCGGTCGGTGCCAGCCAGCAGGATCAGACCGACTATGTGGTGGGCATGGCCCGCGATCTCGCCGCTTCCACTCGGGCCTACGAAGGCAGCCTGATCAAGTCCGGTGCCGGACGCCTGATGCTGACCGGCGACAGCACTTATCGCGGGCCGACCACGGTGAATGGCGGTCTGCTGTCGGTCAACGGTTCGCTGGCATCGCAAGTGACCGTCAATGACAGCGGCACGCTGGGTGGGGCTGGACGCGTCGGCGCACTGACCGCCAATCGCGGCGCTACGGTTGCGCCGGGCAATTCCATTGGCACCTTGCAGGTCAGCGGCGACGTCACGTTTGCGCCGGGTTCAACCTACGCCGTGGAGCTGTCGCCGACCGCGAGTGACCGGATCGTCGCGGGCGGCACGGCCACGGTCAGCGGCGCGACCGTCAGCCTGTCACTGGAAAACAGCCCGACCTTGCTCAGCACTCAACAAGTGCAAAGCCTGCTCGGTCATCAGTACAACATCCTGCAAGCGGCCGGCGGCATTCAAGGTCAGTTCGGCGCGGTGCTGCCCAACTACCTGTTCATCGGCGGTAGCCTCGATTACGCGGCCACCGGTATTCAATTGAGTGTCGAGCGCAACGACACGACCTTCGCCAGCGTCGGCCAAACGCCGAACCAGCGCGCCGTAGCCTCCGCCGCTGAAGGGCTTGGGGCGGGCAATCCGGTTTACGAAAGCCTGCTGCTGTCGCCCACCGCGACGTCCGCCCAACAGGCGTTTCAGCAGTTGTCGGGGGAAATCTATCCGGCACTGGGTTCGGTACTGATCAACGACAGCCGCTACCTGCGCGATGCTGTCGGTGAGCGGTTGATTGACGCCCAAGGCACTCAAAGCAATGGCTGGATCAAGGCGCTGGGCGCCTGGGGCAAAACCGATGAGCGCCATGACACCGCCGGTTACACCACTTCGATTGGCGGCTTGCTGGCCGGTGTCGACGGGGCGCTGGATGAGCAAACCCGGATCGGCCTGGTCACCGGTTATAGCGACAGCTCGGTGAGCATGGGCTCCGGCACTCACTCATCGGCCAAGGTCGACAGCTATCACCTGGGTGCTTATGCCGGCCGCGAGTCGGGTGCCTGGCGCCTGAGTGCCGGCGGTGCCTACAGCTGGCATCGCGCCGACGTCAAACGTGACCTGCACTACGGCGACGTCAGCGCCAAACAGAAAGCCAAGGTCGATGCCGGGACCACCCAAGTGTTCGGTGAAGCGGCGTATCGCCTGAACCTGCAACCGCTGGCGCTCGAATCCTTCGGGAACCTGGCCTACGTGCACCTCGACACTGAAGGTTTCACCGAGAAAGGTGACGCTGCGGCACTGAAAAGCAGTGGCGACACGCGTGACGCGGTACTCAGCACGTTGGGCGTGCGTGCATTGAAAACCGTGAACCTGTCCGGCCAGCAGAAGCTGGACCTGAGCGGCAGCCTCGGCTGGCAGCACAACCTGAGCCATACCGATTCCGAAGAACACCTGGCATTTGCCGGCGGCAGCACAGCGTTTTCCGTGGAGAGTTCGCCAATGGTGCGTGATGCGGCGCTGGTGGGCGCCCATGCCAGCCTGGCCCTGAGCCGGGACATCCGCTTGAACCTCGATTACACCGGCCAACTGGCCAGTCGCGAGAAAAGCCATGGCGTAGGGCTGAGCCTCAATTGGCAGTTTTAAAGCCGAACCCTTGTAGCAGCTGGCGCAGCCTGCGTTCGGCTGCGAAGCAGTCGTAAACCCTGCATCCGCGGTGTGTCTGACGGACCGCGGTGCCTGATATTGCGACTGCTTCGCAGCCGAACGCAGGCTGCGCCAGCTGCTACAGGGGGCGTGTTTCACAAATAAAAATGAGTGCTTTCAAGGCACAGGATTTGGCAACACAACTAAGGACGGTAACTGGATGAACAACAAGCACAACAACCTTGCCTTGCTCTGCGCATTGGCCACCCTCGGTACCGCGCAAGCGGCGCCTTACGTGGAAAACGGTCGAGCAGGCGATCCCAACAGTTGGCGCAGCACTGAATTCAACGCCGATTGGGGGCTGGGAGCGGTCAACGCACAAACGGCCTATGCCGCCGGTTACACCGGCAAAGGCGTGAAGCTGGGGATCTTTGACCAACCGGTCTACGCCGCGCATCCGGAATTCTCCGGCCCGAACAAAGTGATCAACCTGGTCACCAGCGGTATCCGCGAATACACCGACCCGTACATCCCGGTCAAAGCCGGCGATGCGTTTCGTTATGACGGTTCGCCCACGATCGATTCCGACGGCGAGTATGGTGCCCACGGTACCCACGTTGCCGGTATCGCTGCGGGCAGTCGCGATGGCGGCCCGATGCATGGCGTGGCGTTTGGTGCGCAGATCATCAGTGCGGACAACGGCGATCCGGGCCCGGAGGACGGCATCATTCGCGGCAACGACGGCGCGGTCTACAAGGCCGGTTGGGATGCCTTGATCGCCAGCGGCGCGCGGATCATCAATAACAGTTGGGGCATCGGCATCACCGATCGCTTCGACCTCGGCGGACGCAACCCCGCCTACCCGCATTTCACCGTGCAAGATGCGCAATTGCAGTTCAACGAGATCAGTCCGTTACTCGGGACCAAACCGGGCGGAGCCTATGACGGCGCCATCGCGGCGGCCCGCAGCGGTATCGTGACGATCTTCGCCGCCGGCAACGATTACAACCTCAACAACCCGGACGCCATTGCAGGCCTGGGCTACTTCGTGCCGGACATCGCGCCGAACTGGGTGACCGTGGCGGCGTTGCAGAAAAACCCGGACCTCAACAGCCCGAACCCCTACACCATCAGCACCTTCTCATCACGTTGCGGCTACACCGCCAGCTTTTGCGTGTCCGCACCGGGCAGCAAGATCTACAGCTCGATCATCAGCGGTACCAACGCCGACAACCTGACCACCGGCTACACCAATTACAACGGCACCTCGATGGCGGCGCCGCACGTTGCCGGTTCCATGGCCGTGCTGATGGAACGCTTCCCGTACATGACCGGCGCCCAGGTCGCCAGCGTGTTGCGCACCACGGCCACCGACCTCGGTGCACCCGGCGTCGATTCGCTGTACGGCTGGGGCATGATCAACCTGCGCAAAGGCATCGATGGCCCGGCGATGTTGGTCACCGAGCAGGACATTCCCGAGGAGTTCCGCATCCAGGGTGCCTACGGTTCAAGCCAGTTTGTGGCGGACTTGCCGGGGATCGGCGCGATTATCGACAAGGGCAAACCGACCGAGCGCGTGTGCAATGACGTGCACTGCGGCCTCGACACGTGGCGCAACGACATTTCCGGCCATGGTGGCCTGACCAAGCAGGGCATCGGCACGCTGGTGCTGACCGGCGCCAACACCTACGCCGGTCCGACGCTGGTCAATCAGGGCCGCTTGGCCATCAACGGTTCGCTGCTCTCGGCGGTCACCGTCAACGACAGCGGGATCCTCGGCGGTAATGGCCGCATCGGCGCATTGACCGCGAAACGCGGCGGCACGGTAGCGCCAGGCAACTCCATCGGCACCTTGCAAGTAGCAGGGGACGTGACCTTCGAACCTGGCTCGACCTACGCCGTGGAGTTATCGCCGACCCGCAGCGATCAGATCGTGGCGGGCGGTAAAGCCGTGATCGACGGCGCGACCGTCAGCCTGTCCCTGGAAAACAGTCCGACCTTGCTGACCCCTAGCGAAGTGAAATCATTGCTCGGCAACCAATACAACATTCTGCAAGCGGCCGGCGGGATCGAAGGGCGTTTCGGTGCCGTGCTCCCGGATTATCTGTTCATCGGTGGCACACTCGACTACTCGGCCAATGGCATCCAACTGGCGGTTGAGCGCAACGCAGCGTCCTTCGCCAGCGTCGGCCAAACCCCGAATCAACGCGCCGTTGCCGCGGCCGCCGAGCAACTGGGCGCGGGCAATTCGCTCTATGAAACCTTGCTGCTTTCGCCGAACGCCGCCGTCGCGCAACAAGCTTTCCAGCAACTGTCGGGTGAGATTCATCCGGCGATTGGCACGCTACTGATCAACGACAGCCGTTACCTTCGCGATGCCGTCGGCGAACGCCTGCGCGAGCGTGATCTGTTCAACGCGGCGGCACCCACCGATGACCGCAGCAACGCCTGGGTCAAAGTCCTTGGCGCCTGGGGCAAGAGCGATGGCGGGCATGACAACGCCAGTTCCAACAGCTCCATTGGCGGCTTGCTGGCCGGTGTCGACGGGCTGATCACTGAAGATACGCGCCTGGGTTTCGTCACCGGTTACAGCGACAGTTCGTTAAGCATGGGCGATGGCACGCATTCGTCAGCCTCCGTCGACAGCTACCACTTGGGCGCCTATCTGGGCCACGAAATCGACGCCCTGCGTTTGAGCGTCGGCGGCGCTTACAGCTGGCATCGCATTGACGTGAAGCGTGACCTGCAATTGGGCGACGTCAGCGGCAAACAGAAATCCAAACGCGATGCGACCACCGCCCAACTGTTTACCGAAGCGGCGTATCGCCTGGACCTGCAACCGCTGGCACTGGAGCCGTTCGCCAACCTGGCTTACGTGCACCTCAACAGCGACAGCTTCACCGAGAAAGGTGATGCCGCGGCGCTCAAGGGTGGCGAAGACAACCGCGACGCCGTGCTCTCAACCCTCGGTGTGCGGGCAAGCAAAGCGATTGTCCTGTCGGACCAACAGCAACTGGAACTGTCCGCCACGCTGGGCTGGCAGCACAACCTGAGCAACACACGTTCCGAAAGTCATCTGGCCTTCGCCAACGGCAACACCGGGTTCAGCGTGCAGAGCGTTTCCCTGGATCGTAACGCCGCCGTTGTGGGTGCGCGGGCCGGTCTGGCGGTGGCGCAGGACGTTCGTTTGAGCCTGGATTACAACGGACTGCTTGGTTCCAACGAGAAAGACCACGGTGTGGGTCTGACGCTCGACTGGCAGTTCTGATTTAACGCAAAGGAAGCCAACCTATGGGACTGTTTGATTACAAAAATGCGGACGGCAAGGCGTTGTACTCCGACGCCATCGCGCTGACGCTGTATGCGTACACGCCAACCGGTCAACCGCTGCCGGCGACCGGTTGGGCGCCGATTGGCGCTACGCAGCTGGGTTATCAAGGCAAGGTCGGCGCTCAAGGCACCTTTTATGGCGAGAAGGACGGTTTCACCAGCGCCGAAGCCGAAGTGCTCGGCAAGTACGACGGGGCGGGCAAGCTGATCGGTATCGGCATTGCTTTTCGTGGCACCGGCGGCCTGGGTTACAGCGACACCTTCGGCGACATGAAAAACAACCTGCTGGCTGCCGTCGGCCCGGTGGATTACGCGACGAACTACGCGAAGAATGCCTTCGATAACTTGCTCAAGGATGTTGCCGCGTTTGCGATTGCCCATGGCCTGGGCGCCAGGGATGTTTTGGTCAGCGGTCATAGCCTGGGCGGGCTGGGCGTCAACAGCCTCGCCGAACTGAGTGGCAACAACTGGGGCGGTTTCTTCAAGGAGGCCAACTACGTTGCCTTCGCCTCACCGACCCAGAGCGCTACCGGCAACAATGTGCTGAACATCGGTTACGAGAACGATCCGGTGTTTCGGGTGCTGGACGGCACCACGTTCAGCAGCGGCTCCCTGGGCAAGCACGACGGACATCAGGGCTCGGCGACCAACAACATCGTCAACTTCAATGACCAGTACGCGTCCACCGCGCAGAACCTGGTGCCGTTCAGCATCCTGAATCCGCTGAACTGGTCGGCTCACGGTTCGCTGGGTTATGCCGACGGGTTGAACCGGGTGATCGACTCGCGCTTCTACGACCTCACCGACAAGGACTCGACGCTGATCGTGTCCAACCTGACGGAAGAATCCCGGGGCAAGATCTGGGTCGAGGACCTCGGTCGCAGCGGCGAACCTCACGTTGGCAGCACCTTCATCATTGGCACCGACAGCAACGACCTGCTCAAGGGCGGTGCCGGCAATGACTTCATCGAAGGTCGCGACGGCGATGATCGGTTCCGCGATGACGGTGGCTACAACCTCCTGCTGGGCGGCAAGGGCAGCAACACCTTCGAATTGCAGAAGCCGTTGCAGAACTTCAGCGTTGCCAATGACGGCGACGGCACGCTGTACGTGCGTGATGCCTATGGCGGCCTCAGCATGACCCGCGACATCGGGGCGCTGGTCAGTAAAGAGCCGGGCTCATGGTGGGGGAGCAAGGAGGTGAGTTACAGCGTTACCGCCAACGGTTTGCTCAACGGCAGCGAGCTTACCCAGTACAACCACTCGCTTAACGGTGATGCCTACGGCAACACACTGGCAGCCAGCATCGACGGCGACTGGTTGTTCGGCAATGCCGGCGACGACCTGCTGCGCAGCGACAAAAGCCAGGTGACCTTCGTCGGTGGCGCGGGCAATGACGTGATGCAGGCCTCGGGTGGCAACAACACGTTCCTGTTCAGCGGCGCCTTCGGTTTCGACGCGATCAATGGCTACCTGGGCAGCGACAAACTGCTGTTCATGGGCGTTGAGGGCGCGGGGCAGGGGTATGACTACAAACAACACGCTTCGCAGTCGGGCCAGGACACGGTGCTGAAAATTGGCGATTTTGCCGTGACCCTGGTGGGGGTGGGACTGGATAACCTTTCGGCTTCAGGCATTACGTTTGCCTGAGGCTGCATGCACTAAATGCTCCGGGACGCCTCGTAGTGAGGCGTCCTGGTTGTGAGCTATCTCTGACAATTCCAACAAAAAGAGAGGCAATACCAATGGGTGTGTACGACTACAAAAACTTCGATACAGCTGATTCCAAAGCGTTATTTACCGACGCGATGGCGATCACGCTGTATTCCTACCACAACCTCGATAACGGCTTTGCCACCGGCTATCAGCACAACGGCTTCGGCCTTGGCTTGCCGGCGACACTGGTGAGCGCACTGATCGGTGGTACCGACTCCCAGGGCGTCATTCCCGGAATCCCCTGGAACCCCGATTCGGAAAAAGCTGCGCTGGATGCGGTGCAGAAAGCCGGCTGGACGCCGATCACCGCCACGCAACTGGGCTATGACGGCAAGGTTGATGCACGCGGAACGTTCTTCGGCGAAAAGGCCGGGTACACCAGCGCTCAGGTGGAAATCCTCGGCAAGTACGACGCGCAGGGGCGTCTCAGCGAAATCGGTATTGCCTTTCGCGGCACCAGCGGCCCACGAGAAAGCCAGATCAGCGACTCCATCGGCGATGTGATCAATGATCTGCTGGCGGCGTTGGGGCCAAAGGATTATGCGAAAAACTACGTCGGCGAAGCCTTCGGTAATCTGCTCAGCGACGTGGCGGCGTTTGCCCGGGCCAATGGTCTGTCGGGCAAGGACGTGCTGGTCAGCGGCCACAGCCTCGGCGGGCTGGCGGTCAACAGCCTGGCGGATCTGAGTAGCGACAAGTGGGGCGGGTTCTACCAGGATTCCAACTACATCGCCTACGCCTCGCCGACCCAAAGCAGCACCGATAAAGTGCTGAATGTCGGTTACGAGAACGACCCGGTGTACCGCGCCCTCGACGGTTCATCGTTCAACCTGGCATCGGTGGGCGTGCACGACGCCGCCAAGGTCTCGGCGACCGATAACATCGTCAGCTTCAACGACCACTACGCTTCGACAGCGTGGAATGTGCTGCCGTTTTCCATCCTCAACATCCCGACTTGGATCTCGCACTTGCCCACCGCCTATGGCGACGGCATGAACCGGGTGATCGAGTCGAAGTTCTACGACCTCACCAGCAAAGATTCGACGATTATCGTTGCCAACCTGTCGGACCCGGCGCGTGCCAACACCTGGGTTCAGGACCTCAATCGCAACGCTGAAACCCACAAGGGCAGCACTTTCATCATCGGCAGCGACGGCAACGATCTGATCCAGGGTGGCCGGGGCAACGACTATCTGGAAGGCCGCGATGGCAACGACACCTTCCGTGAGGGTGGTGGCTACAACATCCTGTTGGGGGGCAAGGGCGACAACGTGCTGGACATGCAGCAGTCGGTGCAAAACTTCGACTTCGCCAATGACGGCGCCGGCAACCTGTACATCCGCGACGCCAATGGCGGCATCAGCATCACCCGCGACATCGGCAGCATTGTGAGCAAGGAACCGGGGTTTCTGTGGGGGCTGTTCAAGGATGACGTGACCCACAGCGTCACCGCCGACGGCCTTAAGGCGGGCAACAACCTGACGCAGTACGCGTCAACAGTGAAGGGCGGGGCTGGGGCCGATACGCTCTCGGCTCACGCTGGTGGCGATTGGCTGTTTGGACTGGACGGCAACGATCATTTGCTCGGCAGCAACGGTAACGACGTGTTTGTCGGCGGGGCGGGCAATGATGTGTTGGAGTCGGGCGGCGGGGTCGATACGTTCCTGTTTAGCGGCGCGTTCGGTCAGGACCGGGTGGTTGGCTACCAGGCTAGCGACAAACTGGTGTTTCTCGGGGTTCAGGGGGTGACGCCGGATAACGATTATCGGGCCCATGCCACGGCGGTGGGGCACGACACGGTGCTGACGTTTGGGGGGGATTCGGTGACGTTGGTCGGGGTTGGGCTGGATAGTTTGTCCAGTTCAGGGGTGGTTATCGCCTGAGGGTGATGGGCTGACTGGAAGGGCCCCATCGCGAGCAGGCTCGCTCCCACATTGGATCTGTGGCGTTCACAAATCCCCCTGTGGAAGCCTGCTCGCGATGAACGATAACCCGGTATTTAATCTTCCTTCCGGATCGTGCTTACTTCATCGGCCCGGACCTTCACTTTCGCCCCGGAAATATCTTCGAATTCGAAGAAGCCGTCCTTGGTCTTGGTTTTCGGCATGTCCTTGGTCAAATACTGGGTGCCGTTCTGCAGTGTCACAACCGTTGGCGTCGAGCAACCGGCCAGGGCCAGAAAGGCCGCTACCGCCAAGGGCAAACCCAGAGTCTTGATATTCATAACCACCTCTCATCCTTTAAAAAAAACAGCGCGACTGCCACGAACGAAATCAACCGTCACTGTACCTCTATCGCGGTTGGTGCGATGGATCGGCAGAAAGTTCAGAGGCACAGGAAAAATTAGCGGATCAGGCCGCCGCTTATCCTTTTCCGTTTGCCCGGGCGGGGCGTAGCTGGTATCTGTACGCATAACCAGTACTCGCTCACCATGGCTTTTTTCCTGTGACTGCAAATCCTCTCGACGATCCGTTCTATTACTTGAACAACTTCATGCAAATGCTTGATTGGCTTGAGCATCGCTATGCCGATGTGTTGAGTGTCGAAGAGCAACACTTCATTTGCGAGTTCAAACGGTTGCCCCGTGAATCCAGGGCGTTGCTGGTCAGGATGGTGATGCGTAAGGGGCATCACTTCCGGGCGAGCAAGCTGCGTTACCTGGAGATCGGCGACATCGGCATCGCCGCCGAGCCACTGCTGGCGCTGGGCTGGATCGATGAGCAATTGCCGCTGTCGATCGAAGTGCTGTTCGAGATGCTGCTCAAGGCGGAAATTCTCCAGCATTTTGGCCCCGTCATCGATCAACCCAAGGGCAAAAAGACCGATTGGCTGCCCGCACTGAGCGAACAGTTTCCTCAGGCTCTCAGCTTCGGACAGTGGTGCCCGTCGCTGGATGATCGATTGTTCAGCCTGACCATCATGGGCCTGTGCGACCGGCTGCGCTTGATGTTTTTCGGCAATCTTTACCAGGACTGGTCCGAGTTCGTATTGGCCGACCTTGGCATCTTCACCTATGAAAAAGTCGAGTTCTGCGCCGATTCCCGAGGGCTGCGCAGCCGCGACGACGTGGACGCCTGCCTCTTCCTGCATGAATGCCAGCAACATTTCGAAGCCGGCGAAGCCGTGGAAGGCATTGTTGAGCAGATCAAAGGGCTGGCGCTGAGCAATCCCTGGCTGCAACGACGTCGCGGCAAACTGTTGTTCCAGATCGGTCAGCACTGCGAGCGTGTGGCAGATTTCTCTACCGCACTGGCGATCTACCGCGAGTGCGCCTATCCCGGCGCGCGCCTGCGCTTGATTCGCGTGTTGGAGCGCTGCGGGGAATACCAGCTGGCCATGGACCTGGCCACCGCAGCGGAGCAAGCGCCGGAAAGTGCCGCCGAGCAGCAACAATTGCTGCGTGTGCTGCCCCGGCTGCGGCGCAAGCTGGGCGGACCGGTGATAAAGCGCTCGTCGCCACGGGAAATGCTGCGCCTGGACTTGCAACTGCCCAGAACCGACCCGGCATTGTCGGTGGAATCCTACGTACAGGCGCATTTGACGGAAGATTCGGCGCCGGTGCATTACGTCGAAAACAGCCTGATCAACTCGCTGTTCGGCCTGCTGTGCTGGCCGGCGATTTTCGCGCCGCTGCCGGGGGCGTTTTTCCACCCGTTCCAGCGTGGGCCGGTGGATCTGCTCAATGAGGACTTCCACGCACGCCGCGCGGAGCTGTTCCAGGGCTGCCTGGCTGAACTGGATGACGGGCGTTACCGCCAGACGATTCGCCAACGCTATGCCAGCAAGTGGGGCGTGCAGTCGCCCTTCGTGTTCTGGGGTGTGCTGAGCGAAGAATTGCTCGATCAGGCACTCGATTGCCTGCCGGCCGAACACCTCAGGCACTGGTTCAATCGACTGCTGTTGGACATCAAGGCCAATCGTGCCGGCATGCCGGACCTGATCCAGTTCTGGCCGCAGGACAAAACCTACCGGATGATCGAAGTCAAAGGCCCCGGTGATCGCCTGCAAGACAATCAATTGCGCTGGCTCGAGTTCTGTCATGAGCACCAGATGCCGATTGCCGTCTGCTACGTGCAGTGGGCGGAGCAAAGCGCTTGAGTTACAGCATCGCGGTGCGGGCGCTGTGTGAATTCACCGCCAAGGTCGGTGACCTCGACCTGCGTTTTACGCCTTCGCCGACGGCGCTGGAAGGAATGGTCGGGCACCGCACGGTGGCGTCCCGGCGTAGCGAGGGCTACCAGAGTGAAGTCGCGCTTGAAGGCCTGTACCAAACGTTGAAGGTAAAGGGCCGGGCCGACGGCTATGACCCCGCGCAAAATTGCCTGGAAGAAGTCAAAACCTATCGCGGCGACTTGAGCAAGCAACCGGCCAACCACCGTCAGTTGCACTGGGCGCAGGCGAAGATTTACGGCTGGTTGATGTGCCAGAAACTGCAGCTGACGCAGATCAATCTGGCCCTGGTGTACTTCAACATCGTCAATGAACAGGAAACCTGCCTGGTCGAGGCTTTCAGCGCCGCGCAACTGCGGCTGTTCTTCGAACAACATTGCGCCTTGTTCCTGCACTGGGCAGAGCAGGAAATGGCTCATCGCGAAGGGCGTAATCGGGCGGCGCAACAACTGGCGTTTCCCCATGCCGACTTTCGACCGGGTCAGCGTCATCTGGCGGAATCGGTGTTCAAGGCGGTCAGCACCGGTCGTTGCTTGATGGCCCAGGCGCCCACGGGGATCGGCAAGACGGTCGGTACGCTGTTCCCGATGCTCAAGGCCCTGGCGCCGCAGCAACTGGACAAGGTGTTCTTCCTCACGGCGAAAACCCCGGGGCGCAAACTGGCGCTCGACGCCGCGCAAGTGATCCTCGACAGCGCCGGCGCGCCACCCTTGCGGGTGCTCGAAATGATCGCCCGGGACAAGGCCTGCGAACATCCGGACAAAGCCTGTCACGGCGAATCCTGCCCGCTGGCCCAGGGGTTTTATGATCGTTTGCCCGCCGCTCGCCAGGCGGCCAGCAAATTGTCCCTGCTGAACCAGAACGCTTTGCGCGAGGTCGCCCTGCAACACGACATCTGTCCCTATTACCTGAGCCAGGAAATGGCCCGCTGGGCAGACGTGGTAGTCGCCGATTACAACTACTATTTCGACTTCAGCGCGCTGCTGTTCGGGCTGGCCCAGGCCAATAACTGGAAAGTCGCGGTGTTGGTGGACGAAGCACACAACCTGGTGGAGCGCGGCCGGCAGATGTATAGCGCCAGCCTCGACCAATCGACCCTCAACGCTGTACGAAAAACCGCGCCCGAGGCGTTGAAAAAATCCTTGCAGCGGGTCAATCGTGAGTGGAATGCCCTGCATAACCAGCAACTCGGTGCCTATCAAGCCTATGACAAGGCGCCGGAAAAACTGCTCCAGGCGTTGTCATCGTGCAGCGCGAGCATCGGCGATTACCTGAACGATCACCCGCAAGGCCTGGACGGGGCGTTACAGAACTTCTATTTCGACATGCTGCAGTTTTGCCGAGTGGCCGAGCTGTTTGATGAACAGTTCCTGTTCGACATCAGCAAGCGCGACCTCGACCGCCAACGCAACCTGTCGCAGCTGTGCCTGCGCAACGTGGTGCCCGCTGGTTTCATCCGCCCACGCCTGACGGCCGCACGCAGCACCGTGCTGTTTTCTGCGACCCTGAGCCCTCGCCACTACTATGCCGACCTGCTTGGTACGCCAACGAACACGGTGTGGATAGACGTTGAATCGCCATTTCACGCCGATCAGCTGCAAGTGCACATCGTCAGCCAGATCTCCACGCGGTTTGTCCATCGCCAGTCATCCCTCGCACCGATCGTCGAGCTGATCGCCCGGCAGTTCAGCCAACGCCCCGGCAACTACCTGGCGTTTTTCAGCAGCTTCGATTATTTGCAGCAAGTGGCGCAGTTGCTGGCCCAACGGCATCCCGACATCACTCTGTGGTCGCAGTCCCGGGGCATGGGGGAAGGGCAGCGACAGGACTTCCTCGATCAGTTCACCGCCGAGAGTCAGGGCGTCGGTTTCGCGGTATTGGGCGGGGCTTTTGGCGAAGGCATCGACTTGCCGGGCGCGCGCCTGATCGGAGCGTTTATCGCCACCCTCGGGCTGGCGCAACTCAACCCGGTCAACGAGCAGTTGAAACAGCGCATGGCAGCCATTTTCGGCGCCGGTTATGACTACACCTACCTGTTTCCCGGCGTGCAGAAAGTGGTGCAGGCGGCGGGGAGGGTGATCCGCACCCAGCAGGATCAAGGGGTGGTGATGCTGATCGATGACCGGTTTGGCGACAGCAAGGTCAAACAGCTACTGCCGCGCTGGTGGTCGATTGCTCCGAGGATTTTGCACACTATCGAGTAGGATTTTTTACTTTAAAAACATCGACATATCTTGAAAGACACGCCCATTTGAACAAGCAGCGAATACTGTCTTTATTCAAAGAGCCCGTCATCACTTTCAAGCTGAATCTTTGATAAGGAAATCAAGATATGTCAGTAGCACCGCAATACACGTACACCCCTGAGCAGGTCACCGTAGCATTCAATGAAATAAAAGCGACGCTGTTCAGCGGCATCACGGCCGAGGCAACCCCCAAAATCCTGGTCGTTGCCGGGCTGCAAGGGTCAGGTAAAACCTACCTGCTGGAAAAGACCCTGCTGCCTTCAAATCGCTACAACAATTATGTTCGTCTTTACCTGCCCGACTACCGCAAGAAACACCCCCAATACACAGAGATGATCAAACACGGGGTCTTGCATGCGTATGAGCATACCGAGGCATTTGTTCGCGAAGTCAGTACGAAAATCTATAAGCAAGCCTTCAGCGGCAAATTCAACATCATCATGGAATGTGCGTTCGATAGCCTCGACTTCGCAGCCTTCCCGCCGTCGGCGACCGCCGCCGGTTATCAGTTCGAAACTCACATTGTGGGCTGCACTCAATCGTTTGCTCATGTGTCGAGCATCAAACGAGCGCTCAAAAGCCTTGAAGACCAGGAAATGGAACGGTTTCTCACGGTATCGACGCTGGATGCCAGCATGAGTTATGCGCCTGCGATCATCCTGGCCTTGGAGACGGCTGCAAAAGCGGTCAGCGGCTCGCAAGTCAATGTGTACGAACGCGGGTTCGGCGTGTTGAACGAGCGGACCTTGATTGCCCAGAGTACTTACTCCAAAACTGCCGGCGGTTCCGTTGCCACAACGACAACCAAGGTGGATTTTGCGTACAGCATCTATTCGAATATTATCGACAACCACATCTTCGCGGCGAGCGATCGCGATGAAGTCATCAAAGAGTGCCACCTGGCGCTGCTCAAGATGGCGACTCATGCTTCGCATGTTCCCAAATTCGTCTACAACGATCTGTACGCCTACATCGTCAAACACGTCAATCGATAACGCTGGGCGACGAGTACCGTTTTTCCGGCTTTCCAAATGCGTGGTATGTCGCATACTCCAAAAAACGGTCATACCAAGAGGGATCAATGAACGAGGATCGGACCAACGCCATCGACGACAGTCGTTTTCGCCTGTTAATCGATGCTGTGATTGACTATGCGATCTACATGCTTGATCCCGATGGCATCATCACCAGCTGGAACAGCGGCGCCAGGCGTTTCAAGGGGTACGAGGAGTCCGAAATCCTCGGCCAGCACTTTTCGCGGTTTTATACCGAAGAGGATCGCCGTGCCGGTTTGCCCCAGCGGGCACTGGACACGGCGATCAGGGAGGGGCGTTTCGAGGGGGAAGGCTGGCGGGTTCGCAAGGACGGCACGCATTTCTGGTGCCACGTGGTCATTGACCCGATTCTCGACCCGTCGGGCAAGTTGCTCGGGTTTGCCAAGATTACCCGTGACCTGACCGACCGCAAGATGGCCGAAGAAGTCCTCAAGCAAAGCGAGCAGCAGTTCCGCCTGCTGGTTCAAAGCGTCACTGATTACGCCATCTACATGCTCGCCCCGGATGGCCGCCTGACCAACTGGAATCCCGGAGCCCAGCGCATCAAGGGTTATTTGCCCGAAGAGGTCATCGGCAAGCACTTCTCAATGTTTTACACCCCGGAAGACCGCGAGGCCGGCGAACCGCAACGGACCCTGGACATTGCCGTGCGAGAAGGGCGGTTCGAAAACAAAGGCTGGCGCGTGCGCAAGGACGGTACGCGGTTCCTGGCCAATGTCGTGGTCGATCCGATTTGGGGCGAAACCGGCACTTTGCTCGGATTCGCCAAGATCACCCGTGATATCACCGAAGTCACGCAAGCCCAGCAGACGCTGGAGCAAACCCGCGAGGCGCTGTTCCAGGCGCAGAAAATGCAGGCCATTGGCCAACTCAGCGGTGGTATTGCCCACGACTTCAACAATTTGCTGACGGTCATCCTCGGCAATCTGGAAATCGTGCGCAAACGAGTGGGAGAGGATCCGAAAATTACCCGGCTTGTGGACAATGCCACCCAGGGCGCCTTGCGCGGTGTCTCCCTGACCCAGCGCATGCTGGCGTTTGCCAGGCGTCAGGAACTCAAAGCCGAACCCGTCGAGATCCCGGCGCTGGTGCAAGGCATCATTGGCCTGTTGCGCAGCTCGCTCGGGCCGTCCGTGGTGCTCGAAACCCGCTTTTCACCAGAGCTCGAACCGGTCCTGGCGGATGTCAATCAGCTTGAACTGGCGGTGTTGAACCTGGTGACCAATGCCCGTGATGCGATGCCTCATGGCGGGAAAATCGTCATCAGTACCAAGACCGAAGAAACCGTGGATCAACCGCAGTTATCCCTGCTGCCAGGCCGGTATGTGTGCCTGAGCGTCAGCGATACGGGGGAGGGCATGGATGAAACCACGCTCGGTTCGGCAATGGACCCGTTCTTCACGACCAAAGGCATTGGCAAAGGCACGGGGCTGGGTCTTTCGATGGTGCATGGTTACATCGAGCAATTGGGCGGGCGATTCGTCCTCAAGAGCCAGAAGGGCATAGGCACCGTCGCCGAATTGTGGATACCCATCGCCACGACCGGTTCGGTTGCCAGGCCCGTTGCCGAGGAGACCGCACCGCCGGTGCCCCGTCTATGCGTGTTGGTGGTGGATGACGATAGCCTGGTGTTGACCAGTACCTGCCTGTTACTCGAAGACCTGGGGCATCGGGTGGTCAGTGCGACGTCCGGGGCGCAAGCGCTGGAAGTATTCGACGCCGAAGCAGCGATCGACCTGGTCATCACCGACATGGCCATGCCGCAGATGAACGGCGCACAACTGGCGCAAGCTATCCGCACTAAAAAGCCGGACCTGCCGATCATTCTTGCTACCGGTTACGCCGAGCGTCTGGAAGGTTTTGCGACCAGACTGCCGCGTCTGTCCAAACCCTTTACCCAGCTCAATCTGGTGGAAATCATCGCCTCGACCATGAAGTGATTACGGGTGCTCGCTGTTTGGTTGCATGAGAAGCGGGCGTTCGCAGCTTTTTCCTGATCGTTCCCACGCAGAGTGGGAACGATCAATGGGTAAGCGAGTAATCAACCATCAACCAGACAGCATGACGGTGCATCAAGCCGCCAGATGGGCTGCACTCATTTCCTTCTTGTACTGCGCTTTCAAACTTTCCATCTGCGCGCCCAACTCTTCCAGGGTGGCTTTGCCCAGCAGCTTCTTGGCCTGAGGAAACATCTCGGTTTCCTCTTCTTCAATGTGATGTTCCAGCAGTTCCTTGATCACTTTCACCCGACCGGCAAATTCCGGAGTGGTCGGGTCGGTGGCCTTCAAGTCTGGCAGCACCAGTGAATCTACGGTGCGATGTTCTTCCTTGGCTTCGTAATACATGACGTCCTGCTCCTTGCCCCCGGCTTTCTTGTAGGCCGGGTACAAGACTTCTTCTTCGAGGCGGGTATGGATGGCAACCTCCATTTCCAGCTTGGCCAGCAATTCGCTGCGTTTTTTAACACCACGCTCGGTGGATTCGCTTAATTGGGTCAGGATGCCTTTTACGCGTTCATGGTCAGCTTTCAACAAGTCTATGGCGTTCATCATGGTCGAGTCTCTCCACATTTCAGGGGGTGAGCGCGAACGGTCTCTAGGCCGAAAGTCGCTCATGGTCTCTGAGCATTTGTCGTGCCGGTTTGCCAGTGCGATAACGTGTTTATAAAACAATAAGTTGAAGTGACTGATGGCGAACTGGGGTCATGCAGCCTGCATGAGTCCGGAAATTGACTCATGCAGTTCGCAGTGGAACATTGATGTTTTTTCAGTCAAAAAAAAGCCCGGCGACTGTGCCGGGCTTTTCAAGTTCAGGATATGGATTCCGGCTGCTGGAGCGAACGATGAGCGTTTTGCGTGGATATCGAGACCGGCGGGAAATTTTCGTTGAGCAGCCGCAAGTGCTCGATCGCCTCCTCGAACTTCATGTCGGCCTTTCTGCGCAAGGCCTGATAGCGATCGAACTGGTTCACATCCATGTCGCCGCCCTCCAGTAACGCGAAGGCGCTGCGGCTGAGTGCCTGGGCCTCTTCAAACATTTGATGATTACGTTCCAGGGCGAAAGCCCGGCAGGCTTTGATTTCATCGGAGGTGGAATAGTGAACCATGACCAGCACCTGATTTTTTCGAAGTTCTTTTTGATAGAGATCGATGCCGCAGGGGCCCGAACCCGACACGTCCCGCCGTGCAAAAGCCGAGCGGGATTAAGGTTGTGACCTGCGGGATTGCTCAAGGATTTCAAATTTATCAGCGAAGAAATTCGATAACTCACGCGGCAAACATTCACGGCCATATCAAAAAAGTTGATTTTTTTGCCGTTCATATCGAGCCAGGATCGGTTGAGTACTGATGCCGTGGAACAGAATGCTGAGCGCAACCACGGATAACGTCAGGTCGATACATAACGTTGCTATCGAATCGCCCAACCCATGATTCACGGCATAAAACAGGTAATACAGACTGCCGATGCCGCGTATGCCGAACCAGCCAATCAGCATGCGCTGGTGGCCGTTGAGCAAACGGCCCCAAGGCATGGCGACGACGCTCAGGGGGCGTATCAGGCAAAACAGCACGCCAGCGATCGGCAACGCACGCCAATCCCAGTGAGCCATCAACACCACGCCGAGCAGCGTCACCAGAAACACTTCCATGGCCCGTTCCACCAGACTGCCAAAGGCGAGCATGTCGCCCATCATGATGCCCGCGGCGACCTGCTTGTCCTCAAGGCTTGTGGTATCACCATGAACCGCATGTTGCGGCTCGACGTTCTGATGTCCCACCACGGGCTGAACCAGATGCTCGGCGGGAAGCTCGTCGTCGCCTGTGGATTTGACTTCTTCGTGGCGCAAACCCAGGCCGGCGGCGAATACCGACAAAAAGCCATAACCGTGAATCCACTCGGCCCCGACATACGCCAGGGCAATCAAGGCAAGGGCCAGGTAATCGTTCGGGGACAGGGTGCTGTCGTCATTTTTGATGCGCATCAATAAGGTCAGGCGGCCAATGCCACGGCCCATCCAGTAGCCGGTGAGCAAACCGGCCGGGACTGCCCACAGCAGACTGCGCAGCACCCAGTCGCTCAGCCAGCCGGGGTTACTGTCGTGTTGCACCAGCAGCAGGCCAAGGATAACGAACGGGAAGGCGATCCCGTCATTGAGCCCGGCTTCACCCGACAGCCCGAAGCGCACGCTGTCGTCATCCCGGGCGTCGTTGACTTGCACCAGGGCGGCGAGTACCGGGTCGGTGGGCGCCAGAATCGAGCCGATCAACACGGACGCGCCCCAGGACAATTCGAAGCCGTAATGCAGCAACAGGCTGACCCCGGCAATCGTCAACACCATGACCGGGCCGGCCAGGCCGTAGGCAATACGCCAGTTTTCGTTCCTGAGCGGCAAGCGCAACTTCAAACCGCAGACAAACAATGAAAACAGCACCGCGACTTCCGTCAGGTGCTCCATCCAGATGGACGCCTCTTCGGTGTCCAGTTTCAACAGGCCCAGCCCCGCGGGACCGATGGCGGCGCCCAGCACCAGGCACACCGCCGACGTGGTCACCGGCATCCAGCGCAGGTACGAAGAGGTCAGTGCCAGCGTCAGCAGCACCGCACCCAACACCGCCACCCATAGAATAAAGCTCATGCTCGGTACTCGTAGGGTGCATGCCGCGATGCAGGGCCTGCGCCCTCAACCGACGGTCGTGCGCAGGTATTCAGGCGTCAATACGTTGAACCATAGCAGGATCATCGAGACCAGGAGGGTGACCAGCACCAGCAGGCCGACGCCCCAGACGCAAGCGGCGTTCAGCAAGCCTTGTTCCTTGCGTTCATGCATAAAGGTCGGCAAGCCGACGAACAGCAGAAACGTCGAATAGATCGACGCTGCGCCCAGCACCACAATCGCCAGCCAGCGGCTGGGGTACAAACCGGCAATGCCGGCGAGGAAGTACGGGGTCACGGTGTAAGCGGCAAAGCCGATGCATTGGTTGACGGTCGGCCGTGCGTCGAAGGTGCGCGACATCCAGCGGATAAACAGCCCCATCAACGCCACGCCGACGACGATGGTCACGTAGAGCAACACGCAGAGCTGTAGCGCGCTGGCGGTGCTGAGCTTAACGAGTTCGTTTTCGACCAGGCTCCAGCCGACGTAGGTGGTGCCAATAAACAGGCACACGGCGGGAATCATGGCGAGCAACAATAAATGGGCGAGGTAGTGGCATGGATGCGCTTCCTCTTCCTTGCGGATATCCGTCCATACGTAGTTCGGTTGGGTGAACAGCTTGACGATAGGTGCGGACATGATGACCTCCGGATCTGGAGCGGCCCGTAGCAGGGGGCCCTAAACGTATTGAGGGGCGAGTTTTGACAGGGGTTCAGTTTTTTATCCCAAAGCCGGGCGTGGTCGGATAGAGGGAATGTTTGCGAACGCGCAAGGTCAACCGAGCAGCTCTCCTTTCTGGATGATGTGCCATGAACGTCAGCCAATCCGTGGTCGAATACTTGCGTCAAAACGACTTGCTGCTGACCACCGCAGAGTCTTGTACCGCCGGAAAAATCGTCACGCTGCTGGCTGAGGTTCCGCACAGCGGGGAGTCGATCGAATGCGGGTACGTGGTCTATTCCACCGAAGCGAAACAGCGCTTGCTCCACGTCAGCCCGAAGACGATCGAAACATTCAATCTCACCAGTTGTGAAGTCGCTCAGGAAATGGCCGTGGGTGCGCTGCGCGACAGCACGGCCAATGTTGCGGTGGCGACCACCGGCATCCTCGGGCCGGAAGACGTCGATGGCATCCCGGCTGGCACCATTTGTTTCGCCTGGGTCTATCAGACCGGGCAGGGACGGTGTGTTTTCAGCCGACAGGTGCGGTTTTCCGGTACACGCAGTGAGGTGCAGTTATTGGCCGCGGAGCACGCGCTGAAGTTGCTGCCGCACTTCCACCAACGGGCATTGGCGGGTGAGCAAGGGCAGGGGGCACTCGATGAATGATGAATCCGGGCATACCGATTACCACAGCCGCGACTATCCCGTGCGCGAAGACATGGCGCATCAGGTCAAGGTCTGGCAATTCGAGCGTTGGGGCTGGTACTTCCTGGCGTTGGTGGTGTTGCTGGCGTTGCTCGGCCTGTTTTCACGCGGGCCGCTGAGTACCCGGGACGTTCAGGGCGACGATGGCAAGGTCCGGGTGCAATACGAGCGGTTCCACCGCCACGGATCGACCAATCCGATGCAGATCAGCCTGAGCGGTGCGCCCAATGCCACGGTTGAGCTGGAACTGACCGGCGCGCTGCTGGACGGTTTCAACATTGAAACCGTGCAACCACAACCCCTGCGCGCCATCAGTGCCGGGCACGGCATGAGGTTGTGGGTGCAAACCGACGCTCAGGGCCAGGCGAACCTTTACCTGACGTTGCGCGGCGATGGGCTGGGACTGTTTCGCAGCCGCGTTGCATCACCGGGCGCCATGCCAGTGAACATCGATCAATTCATTTTCCCTTAGGTGACCTATGGACTCGGTATTGCGCGCAGCTGCGATATATCTGGCGCTGATGGTGCTGTTCAAGATTGCCGGTAGACGCTCCCTGGCCGAACTGACGACATTCGATTTTGTGCTGTTGATGATCATGGGTGAGGCGACTCAGCAGGCGTTGCTGGGCGATGACTTTTCCTTGACCAATTCGATGCTGGTGATTGTCACGCTGATTGTCATCGACGTCGGCCTGTCGTTGCTCAAACAGCGCTCGCAATGGGTATCGCAGTTGATCGATGGCGGACCGACGATCCTCGTCGAGAACGGCAAGATTCTGCACAAACGCCTGCGTCACGCGCGATTGATCGAGGCCGACGTCATGGAGGCGGCACGTTCGAGCCAGGGCATCGAAACCCTTGAGCAGATCAAGTTCGCGATCCTGGAGCGCAATGGCAAGATATCGGTGATTGCTCAAGAGCCGTCGTGAGCAATGAATTGCGGCCATACCTGGCTTTTTGTGGCGAGGGAGCTTGCTCCCGCTTGAGGGCGTAGCACTCACAAAATCGGTGATCGTTGCCAGATTTTTGGGGCCGCTACGCAGCCCAGCGGGAGCAAGCTCCCTCGCCACAGGGTTCTCACTAACTCAACGTACTGCATTCAAAGCATCGGCTTGCCACCGGTGATTCCGTACCGCTGCCCCGTGATGTAACTGGCCTCATCCGATGCCAGCAACACATAAATCGGCGCCACTTCCACCGGTTGGCCCGGCCGTCCGAGCGGGGTTTGACCGCCGAAGTCCTGAACCTCTTCAGCGGGCATGGTCGAGACAATCAACGGTGTCCAGATCGGCCCCGGTGCCACACAGTTCACCCGAATGTTCTTCGGCCCCAGCATCTGCGCCAGGCCAGCGGTGAAGTTGGCTATCGCGCCTTTGGTCGTGGCGTAAGGCAGGAGGGTCGGTTTTGGCATGTCGGAATTGACCGAGCTGGTGTTGATGATCGAACTGCCGGGTTTCATGTGCTTCAACGCGGCCTGACAGAGCCTGAAAATAGCGGTGATGTTGACGTCGAAGGTCATCACCCATTCTTCGTCCGGGATGTCCTCGAGGTTTTCGTGGCTCATCTGGAACGCGGCGTTGTTGACCAGCACATCGATTCGGCCAAAACGTTCGACCGTCTTGTCCACCAGTGCCTGGCAGTGGGCTTTCTGCGCCAGGTCACCGGGCAGCAACAGGCACTGCCGGCCGGCCTGTTCGACCCAGCGTGCGGTTTCCTGTGCGTCTTCATGTTCATTGAGGTAGGCGACGGCGATATCCGCGCCTTCACGAGCGAAGGCGATGGCGACGGCGCGACCGATGCCACTGTCGGCGCCGGTGATCAGGGCGATCTTGCCGTCCAGTCGGCCTGAACCCTTGTAGCTTTGTTCGCCACAGTCGGGGTACGGGTCCATTTTATTTTGGGAACCGGGGACAGGCTGGCTTTGTTTAGGGAAGGGTGGTTTTGGATAGGAAGTCATTGCGAAATCTCCGTTCTCAAGGCAGAGGAGTCAAAGGGTTGACCCTGGTGTTTTGCCTTGAGTTCGGTTGGATTTCCGTGATGGTCACTCTTGTCGCCGATCGTTCCCACGCGGAGCGTAGGAACGATCATCATCAGGCTTTGCGATTGAGCAAGCTGCGTTCCATCCGCGCAATGCCTTCTTCCAGCAACGACCGTGGGCAGCCGAAATTCAGGCGCACGAACTGTTTGTTGGCATCGCCGAAATCCAGGCCAGGGCTCAAACCGACCTTGGCTTGTTCAAGGAAAAACTGCTGCGGGTTTTCCAGCCCCAGCGCCGAGCAATCGAGCCACGCCAGGTACGTGCCTTGCGGGATATTCATGGTCACTCCCGGCAGTCGGGTGTTGACCGCGTCCACCAGATAATCCCGATTGCCTTGCAGATACGCCTTCAACCCGGCCAGCCAAGGGCCGGCTTCGCTGTAGGCGACGCGCGTCGCTTCCATGCCCAACGGGTTGACGCTGTCGACCATGCCGCAGCGGGCGTGGTTGACCTTTGCACGCAACGCCGAGTCCTGAATGATCATGAACGATGTTTTCAGCCCGGCAATGTTGTAGGCCTTGCTCGCCGACATCAGCGTGATGGTGCGCTTGGCGATTTCCGGGCTCAGAGAGGCCGTCGGAATGTGCACGCGCCCGTCGAAACACAGCTCGGCATGAATCTCGTCCGAGATGATCCAGGCGTCCTGTTCCAGACAGATGTTGGCAACCGCTTGCAGTTCTTCTCGCGGGAAGACTTTGCCTAGCGGGTTGTGCGGGTTGCTCAGCAGCAGCGCACCGCCACCGGTCAGCGCCCGATTCAGGGCATCAAGTGGCGTGGCGTAAGTGCCGTCCGCCAACGCGTCGAATTCGAGTTCAACCTTGTTCAGTCCCCAGTGCCCCGGCGCATGGCGTAGCGGCGGGTAGTTCGGGACCTGCACCACAACGTTCTGTTGCGGCTGCACCAGCGCATTCAGCGCCATGTTGAACCCCGATTCCACGCCCGGCAGGAAAATCAGTTCCTCAGGCAATACGCGCCAGGCGTACTTGTTCCAGAGGTCGGCGACGATGGCATCGCGCAAGTCGTCCTGGGCCACGCTGTAGCCGAGCATCGGGTGTTCCAGACGTTTTTGCAGGGCCTGGATGATCACCGGCGGTGCGCAGAAGTCCATGTCGGCCACCCACATCGGCAACACGTCGGCCGGGTAACGGCTCCATTTGGTACTGCCGGTGTTGTGGCGGTCGAACACCTGATCAAAATCGAAAGTCATGCTCAGTCTCATAAAAAGCGGGGTTGAACGTGGGGCAATGATAAGCGCCAAGCCCCTGTGGGAGCGAGCCTGCTCGCGATGGCGTCACAACAGTCAGCATCTATGGTGACTGACACTCCGCTATCGCGAGCAGGCTCACTCCCACAGGGTGTGTGATGGCTTACGCCTTGGGATTGCCCGATGGTCGGTTTTCACACAGTCAGTTCTAACATTGTCTACAGTTTCAAGTGTCGGCAGCCAGACTGCCACAACCGTGATTGTCCAGAAAAACCCGGCAAAAATACCGGGTCTCCACCTGACAGGAGTGCACGATGGACCTCAACCGTCGTCAGTTCTTCAAGGTCGCTGGTATCGGCCTTGCGGGCTCGAGCCTCGGCGCGCTGGGCATGGCCCCCGCGACTGCCTTCGCCGAGCAGGTGCGCCACTTCAAGCTTGCCCACACCCATGAAACCCGCAACACCTGCCCGTATTGCTCGGTCGGCTGCGGCTTGATCATGTACAGCCAGGGCGATGCTGCGAAGAACGTCGCGCAAAACATCATCCACATCGAAGGCGATTCCGACCACCCGGTCAACCGCGGCACCTTGTGCCCCAAAGGTGCCGGCCTGCTGGATTTCATTCATAGCCCCGGCCGCCTGCAATACCCAGAGGTGCGCAAACCCGGCACCACCGAGTGGACGCGCATCTCCTGGGATGAAGCGCTCGATCGCGTTGCCGACCTGATGAAGGCCGACCGCGACGCCAACTTCATCGAGAAGAATACCCAGGGCCAAACGGTGAACCGCTGGCTGACCACCGGTTTCCTCGCGGCATCGGCGTCGTCCAACGAAGCGGGTTATATCACCCACAAAGTCATTCGCAGTCTCGGCATGCTGGGGTTCGATAACCAGGCGCGTGTCTGACACGGCCCGACGGTGGCAAGTCTTGCCCCAACGTACGGCCGTGGTGCCATGACCAATACCTGGACCGATATCGGTAACGCGAATCTGATCCTGGTGATGGGCGGCAACGCAGCAGAAGCGCACCCGTGCGGCTTCAAATGGGTGACCGAAGCCAAGGCGCACAACAAGGCACGCTTGATCGTGGTCGATCCGCGTTTTACCCGGACCGCCTCGGTGGCCGACTATTACGCGCCGATCCGCACCGGCACCGACATCGCCTTCATGGGCGGGCTGATCAATTACCTGCTGACCGAAAACAAAATCCAGCACGAGTACGTACGCGCCTATACCGACGTGTCATTCATCGTTAAAGCCGGGTTTGGCTTCGAGGACGGGATCTTCAGCGGCTACGACGCGGCCAAACGCATCTACACGGACAAGTCTGGCTGGGGTTATGAAATCGGTGATGACGGCTTTGTCAAAGTCGACCCGACCCTGCACGACCCGCGTTGCGTCTATCAATTGATGAAGACCCATTACAGCCGCTACACCATCGAACTGGCGAGCCAGATTTGTGGCATGCCCGTCGATGCCATGCAGAAGATCTGGGAAGAAATCGCCACTTGCTCGCAACCGGGCAAGACCATGACGATTCTCTACGCGCTGGGCTGGACTCAGCACTCGATCGGTTCGCAGATCATTCGCAGCGCCGCCATGGTGCAATTGCTGCTGGGCAACGTCGGCATGCCGGGCGGGGGCGTCAATGCCTTGCGCGGGCACTCCAACATCCAGGGGCTGACCGACCTCGGCTTGCTGTCAAATGCGCTGCCGGGTTATCTGACGTTGCCGCAGGATGCGGAGCAGGATTACAGCGCCTATATCACCAAACGTACGCAACTGCCGTTGCGGCCGGGGCAACTGTCTTACTGGCAGAACTACGGCAAGTTCCACGTCAGCCTGATGAAAGCCTGGTACGGCGCGAACGCCACGCTGGAAAACCGCTGGGCTTTTGACTATCTGCCGAAACTGGACATCCCGAACTACGACATCCTAAAAGTGTTCGACCTGATGAGCCAGGGCAAGGTCAACGGCTACATGTGCCAGGGCTTCAACCCCATCGCCGCGCTACCCGACAAAAACCGGGTGATGGCGGCGCTGGCCAAGCTCAAGTGGCTGGTGGTGATGGACCCGCTGGCCACCGAGACCTCGGAGTTCTGGCGCAATGTCGGGCCGTACAACGACGTTGAAACCGCCGGCATCCAGACCGAAGTGATTCGCCTGCCCACCACTTGTTTCGCCGAAGAAGACGGCTCGCTGGTCAACAGCAGCCGCTGGCTGCAATGGCACTGGAAAGGCGCCGACGGCCCAGGCGAAGCGCGCACCGATATACGGATCATGAGCGAGCTGTTTATCCGTCTGCGTCAGCGTTACCAGGCCAACGGCGGCGCTTATGCCGAGCCGATCCTCAAACTGTCCTGGCCCTACAAAATCGCCGAAGAGCCCTCGCCGGAAGAGCTGGCCAAGGAAATCAACGGCTATGCCACCGCCGACTTCACCGACGCTAGCGGCGCGACGATCAAGGGCAACGCGCAACTGGCCGGTTTCGGCCTGCTCAGGGACGACGGCAGCACGGCTTCCGGTTGCTGGATTTTCTGCGGCAGCTGGACAGAGGCGGGTAACCAGATGGCCCGGCGCGACAACAGCGATCCGTATGGCATGAAGCAACACCAGGGCTGGGCCTGGGCCTGGCCGGCGAATCGGCGGATTCTCTACAACCGCGCATCGTGCGACCCGCAAGGCAAGCCGTGGGACGAGAAAAAACGCCTGGTGTGGTGGAACGGTAAATCCTGGGGTGGTACCGATGTGGCTGACTTCAAGTCCGACTCGCCACCGGAAGCCGGGATGAATCCGTTCATCATGAACCCCGAAGGCGTGGCGCGGTTCTTTGCCGTCGACAAGATGAACGAAGGACCTTTCCCCGAGCACTACGAACCGTTCGAAACGCCGATCGGGATCAACCCGTTGCACCCGCAAAACAAGAAAGCCACCAGCAACCCGGCGGCGCGGATCTTCGATTCGGTCTGGGAGACCTTAGGCGTAGCCAAGGACTATCCCTATGCCGCGACCAGCTACCGGCTGACCGAGCATTTCCACTTCTGGAGCAAGCATTGCGAGCTCAACGCGATTTCCCAACCCGAGCAGTTCGTCGAGATCGGTGAAGTACTGGCCAAGGAAAAAGGCATCGTCGCTGGCGACCGGGTTCGTGTCAGTTGCAAGCGCGGGCACATAGAAGCGGTGGCGGTGGTGACCAAGCGGATACGTCCGCTGCAGGTCAACAATCAGGTGGTGCATCAGATCGGTATCCCGCTGCACTGGGGTTTTACCGGGCTCACGCGCCACGGTTACCTGACCAACACCCTGGTGCCGTTCCTCGGCGATGGCAACACTCAGACCCCGGAATCCAAGTCATTCCTGGTCAACGTGGAGAAAGTCTAAATGGCCAGCCAAGACATCATCGCCCGTTCGGCCACCACGACCGTCCCGTCCTCGGTGCGCAACCAGGAGGAAGTGGCCAAGCTGATCGACACCACCAAGTGCATCGGCTGCAAGGCGTGTCAGGTCGCCTGCTCGGAATGGAACGAACTGCGCGACGAGGTCGGTCACAACCTCGGCACCTACGACAACCCCCGGGACCTGAGCGCAGATACCTGGACTTTGATGCGCTTCACCGAACACGAAACCGCCGCCGGCAATCTGGAGTGGTTGATTCGCAAGGACGGCTGCATGCACTGCGCCGAGCCCGGTTGCCTGGCCGCGTGCCCGAGTCCGGGGGCGATCATCAAGCACGCCAATGGCATCGTCGATTTCGACCAGGACCATTGCATCGGCTGCGGGTATTGCATCACCGGTTGCCCGTTCGATATCCCGCGAATCTCGCAAAAGGATCACAAGGCCTACAAATGCACATTGTGCTCGGACCGCGTGGCGGTGGGGCTGGAGCCGGCCTGCGTCAAAACCTGCCCGACGGGCGCCATTGTGTTCGGCACCAAGGAAGACATGAAAGATCATGCGGCCGAAAGGATCGTCGACCTCAAGAGTCGTGGCTTCGACAATGCTGGCCTGTATGACCCCGAAGGTGTCGGCGGCACCCACGTCATGTACGTGTTGCACCACGCCGACACACCGAAGTTGTATGCCGGCCTGCCGAGCGCTCCGACCATCAGTCCGCTGGTGGACCTGTGGAAAGGCGTGAGCAAACCCTTGGGATTGCTGGCCATGGGCTTGGCCGTGCTGGCCGGGTTCTTCCACTACGTGCGGGTCGGGCCGCAATTGGTCGAGGAGGACGAACTGCCGACCACTGTTGACCCTGCGGTGCATGAAGTCGATCCGTCGGTACATACCTTTGATCCGCGCGGGGAGGACAGACCATGATCCGCAGACAGATCCTGCGCTACACCTCGAACCAGCGCACCAATCACTGGCTGGTGGCGATTTTCTTCTTGATGGCGGCGCTGTCGGGGCTGGCGTTGTTCCACCCGGCGCTGTTCTGGCTGAGCAACCTGTTTGGCGGCGGCCCGTGGACGCGCATTCTGCACCCGTTCATGGGCGTGGTGATGTTCGTCCTGTTCCTGGGCTTGGTGATTCAATTTTTCCGGGCGAACATTTTTATCACCAACGATCGCTTGTGGCTGCGACGTGTCGGGCGGGTGATCCGCAACGAAGAAGAGGGCGTGCCCGCGATCGGCAAATACAACCCGGGGCAGAAGCTGCTGTTCTGGATCTTGCTGATGTGCATGCTGGTGCTGTTGTTCAGCGGCTTGGTGATCTGGCGCGAGTATTTCAGCGAGTACTTCGGCATCACCAGCATTCGTTGGGCCATGCTGCTGCATGCGTTGGCGGGTTTGATCCTGGTGCTGAGCATCATCGTTCACATCTATGCCGGCATCTGGATCAGGGGGTCGGTCAGCGCCATGACGCATGGCTGGGTCAGCCGCGCCTGGGCGAGGAGACACCATGAACTCTGGTACCGCGAAGTGACCCGCGACGAGCACCCCGACCGGCCAATCAACAAAAAAGGATAACCCCTTGGCGACGATTCTTGAGCCTGGCGAGATCGAAGCGGCGGCGAGCGCGCCGCCGTTTCTGCACCTGCCACCGAACAATCTGTTCACTTTGCGCGCCTTGCGCCTGGAGCGTCTGGTCGACGGCCATCCGCTGGCCGATTACCTGCGGCTGGTGACCGGCCTGTGCCACGTGCAGCAGGGGCTGCTGGACGACCCGCCCGTCACCGCCATGCCCGATCCCGAACGTAGGCGCGTGTGCCAGCAACACGGCTTACCGCCGTTCGCTGCCGACAGCCTGGTGCGCGAAGACCATTGGCTGCCTTACCTCGAAGCCCTGTTGCAGCGTTACCAGCCACCGCCGCAACCTGCCGTGGAAAAAGCCGTGGCGATGTTGCGCAGCGCCAATGTCGGGCAGCGCAAGGCCTGGGCGATTGCGCTGGTCAGCGGCCAGTTCACCTTGCTGCCCGCCGCCGTGGTGCCGTTTCTCGGCGCGGCGTTGCAAGTAGCCTGGAGTCATTGGTTGCTGAGCACACCGGACCTTGCGCTGAAACCCGGTGACAGCCTCAGCCAATGCCCGGCCTGCGGTTCGCCGGCCATGGCCGGGGTGATTCGCCACCGCGGCAAGTACAACGGCTTGCGGTATCTGGTGTGCTCGCTGTGTGCCTGCGAATGGCATGTGGTGCGGGTCAAATGCGTGTATTGCGAACAAAGCAAAGGCCTTGAATACGTCAGCCTCGATGACGACCGCCACGCTGCCAATCAGGCACCCATTCGCGCGGAGGTCTGCCCCGGCTGCCGCAGCTACCTGAAACTGCTTTACCTGGAAAACGACGCCGAGGCCGAAGCGCTCTCCACGGACCTGACCAGCCTGTTGCTGGACATGCGCCTGGAGCAGGAAGGCTACCAGCGTCCGGCGCCTAATCTGTTGCTGGCACCGGGAGGTGACTGAGCGATCCCTTTAAGCTATCCCTCCGAGCCCAGCAGCTACACTCAGGCGCGACGGTCAACGTTTGCGGGAGCGCCTGATGTCTTCCAGATCCGCCAGCTCAACCCTGCGGCTGCCTTCAATCGACAGCTTGCTGCGTCATCGCGCCTGTCAGCCATTGGCCGAGCGTTACGGGCGTGACGCCCTGCTGGCCAGCCTGCGGCAATTGTTCGATGACTTGCGTGAGCCGGTGCTTTCAGGGCAACTCGACGCCATTGAAATCGCGCCTGAAGCGTTGGCGGGCAGGGCGGGTGAACGCTTGGCCTTTCAGCATCGCAGCAATGTGCGCCGGGTGTTCAACCTCACCGGCACGGTGCTGCACACCAATCTGGGGCGAGCGTTGTTGCCGGAGGAAGCCATCGAAGCGGTGCAAAGGGCGGCCCGCTATCCGCTTAACCTGGAATTCGATCTGAACAGCGGCCAGCGCGGCGACCGTGATGACCTGATCGAAGGCTTGATCCGCGAGCTGACCGGCGCCGAGGCGGTGACGGTGGTCAACAACAACGCTGCTGCGGTGTTGCTGGCGCTCAACAGTCTGGGCGCGCGAAAGGAAGGCATCATTTCCCGGGGCGAACTGATCGAAATCGGTGGCGCCTTCCGCATTCCCGACATCATGGCCAGGGCCGGGGTCAGGCTCCACGAAGTGGGCACCACCAATCGCACCCATGCCCGGGATTACGAGGCGGCCATCGGCCCGCGTAGCGGTTTGCTGATGCGCGTCCATGCGAGCAACTACAACATCGAAGGCTTCATCGCGCGGGTGCCGACCGCCGAGTTGGCGCTACTCGCGCATCAACACGGTTTGCCATTGCTTGAAGACCTCGGCAGCGGCAGCCTGCTGGACCTGACGCGCTGGGGCTTGCCCGCCGAACCGACGGTGCGCCAGGCGCTGATCGATGGCGCGGACATCGTCACCTTCAGTGGCGACAAACTGCTGGGTGGCCCCCAGGCCGGGTTGATTGTCGGCTGCAAAGACCTGATCGCGAAGATCAAGAAGAACCCACTCAAGCGCGCCTTGCGGGTCGACAAACTGACCCTTGCTGCCCTCGAAGCGGTATTGGGCCTGTACCGCGACCCTGATCGTCTGGCCGAGCGGTTGCCGAGTTTGCGCCTGTTGACCCGACCGCAGGCGGACATCCTCGCCCAGGCTGAGCGCCTGCAACCTTCGCTGGCCAAAGCCTTGGGCGACGGCTGGAGCGTCCGCGCAGTACCGGCGCTGGGGATGATCGGCAGCGGCAGCCAACCGGTGGCGCGATTGCCCAGTGCGGCGTTATGCCTGCGACCGCACGTCTCCAAACGTCTTCGTGGACGGCAGCTGCATGGCCTGGAAGCTGCCCTGCGAGCGTTGCCGATTCCGGTAATCGGGCGCATTGATGACGATGCGTTGTGGCTGGATTTGCGGCAACTGGACGATGAACCGGCGTGGCTGGCGCAACTCGATCAGATTGCAGGAACCGTAGCGTGATCGTCGGCACTGCAGGGCACATCGACCACGGCAAGACTGCCTTGCTCCAGGCACTGACCGGCCTGCTCGGCGACCGGCGTCGGGAAGAGCGTGAACGCGGCATGACCATCGACCTCGGCTACCTCTACGCAGCGCTGGAACCCCATGCGCCCCTGACCGGTTTTATCGATGTGCCTGGTCATGAGCGCTTCACCCACAACATGCTGGCGGGGGCCCAGGGCATTGATCTGGTGTTGCTGGTGGTCGCGGCCGACGATGGCGTCATGCCGCAGACCCGCGAACACCTGGCCATCGTTGAACTGCTGGGCATCCCTCGGGCGCTGGTGGCGATCAGCAAATGCGACCGGGTCGAACCGTCCAGAGTGCAAGCCGTTCGCGATCAGGTCCAGACGCTGTTGGCACCGGGGCCTTATGCCGACGCGCCGCAGATTGCGCTGTCGAGTGTGACCGGGGAGGGCGTCGAGACGCTGCGACAGGCCCTGCTCGCGGCGCAACGTGAAGTGCTTCAACGCAGCACCCTTGGCGGTTTTCACCTGGCGATCGATCGTGCCTTCAGCGTCGCCGGCGTCGGTATCGTGGTGACCGGCACTGCGTTGTCTGGCGTGGTGGCCGTGGGCGATACGCTGATGCTCGGCCCGCGGGGCAAACCCGTTCGCGTGCGCGGGCTGCATGCGCAGAATCGGGCGGCCGAGATCGCAATGGCCGGACAGCGCGTCGCGTTGAACCTGAGTGGCGAACGCTTGGCCCTGGAGCAGATCCATCGCGGTCAATGGCTGTCGGCCGAGTGGCTGTACGCGCCAACCCAGCGACTGGATATCGACCTGCAATTGTTGGTCAGCGAACCCAAAGCCTTCGAGCATTTTCAGCCCGTGCACGTTCACGTGGGTACTCAGGATGTCACCGGCCGGGTGGCGTTGCTGGAAGGCACCCGCCTCATGCCGGGTGAGCGGATGTTCGCGCAGCTGCTGTTGAATGCGCCGGTGCAGGTCGTGAAGGGCGATCCCTTGATCCTGCGGGACCAGAGCGCCCAACGCACCCTTGGCGGCGCGCGGGTGCTCGACCCGTTTGCACCGACCCGTCAACGCCGCAGCCCCGAACGGTTGGCGCAGTTACACGCCCTTGCTACAGGTAATGAGCTGGAGAAAATTCTGCCGGCGTTGTTGGCCAATAGCGAAACCGGGTTCGACCCGCGGCGTCTGGAGCGTCAGTTCAACCGCCCCCGCAACACCTGGGTTTTGCCCGATGACGTGCGCCTGATCGACACCCGCCAAGGCCCGTTGCTGTTCAGTGCGGCCCGTTGGGAAGCGCTGAAAGCGCCGTTGCTGGACCACCTCGCCCGTTTTCATCAACTGGAACCGGATCAAATGGGCCCGGACCGGGATCGCCTGCGGCGGTTCAGCGGCACAGCGCTGGAGCGTCCGACGTTCATCAGCCTGCTCGACGAATTACTCGCCAGCGGTGCCCTTGCCGCCAGCGGACCATGGTTGCATTTGCCTGACCATCAAGTGCGTTTGAGCGAAGCCGACGAAGCCCTGTGGCAGCACTTGCAACCGTTGTTCGAACAGGCTGGTTTTGATCCGCCATGGGTGCGCGATCTTGGCCATGAGGAGGCGGCCGTGCGCTTGCTGTTGTGCAAGATGGCCAGGTTGGGATTGCTGCATCAAGTCGTCCGCGACCTGTTCTACACCGACACGATGATCCGCCGTTTGGCGGCTATGCTTGTGCAACTGGCCGCGCAAAACCCGGTGATTCAGGTCACGGCGTTTCGTGATGCCGTGGGCCTGGGACGCAAGCGCAGCATCCAGATTCTCGAATACTTCGACCGGATCGGCCTGACGCGACGGTTTGGCGACAAGCGCCATCTGCGCCTCGACAATGCCCTGGCCCAACGCACCGATCACTGATTTCAAGGAAGGCAATCGCGCCCGGTGGCGCGGCCGGGCTTCAAACCCGGTTGGGGACGGCATCCGTTCCCGGGCAGGTTCGACTCCGGCTGCCTTCCGCCGTTTTCTGATTCACTTCAAATCGTCTTGAGTCAGCGAGAACCCGTGGCGAGGGAGGAGCTCGCTCCCGCTGGGCTGCGTAGCGGCCCCAAAAATCTGATATCCATACCGATTTTTGTGAGCGCTGCGCACTCAAGCGGGACGGTGCGGCGTTCCGACAAGCTCCCTCGCCACAAGGCCGACACTGTCACTGCATCACATAACGCCCCGGCGCCGACTCAATGGCCGGGTATTTGGCGTTACCGGTATGCAGCACCGAGGGCTGGCGTTCGCCAGACTGTTCAGCCAGCCAGATGAACCAGTCATTCCACCAGCTTCCGGAATGTTGCTGGGCGTTCTTGAACCAGGTTTCCGGATTTTTGGTGACCCGGTTGTTGGTCCAGTAGTGGCGTTTTTCCTTGGCCGGCGGGTTGATGACCCCGGCGATATGCCCTGATGCGCCCAGCACAAAACGCTTGGTCCCGGAAAGCAACTCGGTGCTGGCGTAAGCGCTTCGCCACGGCACGATGTGATCGTCATGGGTGGCGAGGATGTACGCCGGAGCATCGATGGCACGCAGGTCCAGCTTGACCCCGCAACAGTCCAGCTCACCGGATTTCAGGTCGTTCTGCAGATAGGTGTGGCGCAGATACCAGCAATACATCGGCCCCGGCAGGTTGGTGCTGTCGTTGTTCCAGAACAGCAGGTCGAGGGGGATCGGTTTCTGGCCCTTGAGGTATTTGTCGACGTTGTAGTTCCACCACAAGTCGTTGGGCCGCAGCAGCGAGAAGGTATTGCCCATGTCCTCGCCCTTGAACAGGCCGATGGGCCCATCCTGGCCGCCGATGGTGCGCTCGCGGTAGGCCACCAATTGTTCGTCGACAAAAATGTCGATAGGGCCGGTATCGAGGTAGTCAAGGAAGGTGGTCAACAGGCTCACGCTGCCAATCTCGCGGTCGCCGCGCGCCGCCAGGACCGCCAGCGCCGAACTCAACAAGGTGCCGCCAATGCAGAAGCCGACACAATTGGGCCGTTGCTCGCCGCTAATCTCGCGGGTCACTTGCAGGCCTTTGATGATGCCGGTTTCGATCAGGTCATCCCAGGTGGTTGCGGCGTGCTCCTGGTCGAAGTTGCGCCACGACATCAGAAACACCGGATGCCCTTGTTTCAACAGATGAGCAACCATCGAGTTGTCCGGGCGCAAGTCGAGAATGTAGTACTTGTTGATGGACGGCGGCACGACAAACACCGGGCGCCGGTATTGGGTTTCGCTTTGCGGGTAATACTGAATCAGCTGGAACAGTTCGTTCTCGAACACCACTTCGCCAGGGGTGTTGGCGAGATCGACACCGACTTTGAATGCACCAGCGTCGCACTGGCGCATCTTGCCTTCTTGCAGGTCGCTGGCCAGGTGCAACAGGCCGGTGAGGAGGCTACTGCCCTGGGTATCGACGACACGTTGCAACGCATCGGGATTACTCGCCAGGAAATTGCTCGGCGCGCCGGCGGCGATGGCTTGTTCCACCAGATAGAGCAGGCGCTGGCGCGGTTTTTTGTCCGGGATCGCCAACTTGTCCAGCAGCTTGAGCAGGAACCCGGCGTTGAGCAGATAAAACGCAGCGAGCGAGCCGAACAGGGGCTGGCTCCAGTTGCCGCTGGCAAAACGCCGATCCTCGAAGCTGAATGGCTGACCGGTCAGCAGTTGCTGGCCGAGTGCGCCCCATTGCTGTTGGTAGTCCGATTGAAGGCTGTCCAGGGTGCTGCGCGGCAGGTCAAACCACGCGTTGTAGTCCTGGCCGGTAAACCACGGATTGGTGCTGACCCAGAGACGTAGCTGTTGCACTGCAAAGGAGGCAATGAACGGAACCTGGCCTGACCAGAAGGTGTTGAAAGTATGCGAGTTATTGTCCATGGAACTCCTTGCCCACATCAGTAAACCGGGCTGAAAAAAACCGCGGCGCCGGACTTCGGCGCCGCGTTAGCAGTCAAGCAAGCAGTCCTGTGTTTCTTCTAGCGCTCGATGACCAGGCTGACACCCTGGCCACCACCGATGCACAACGTGGCCAGGCCTTTTTTGCCGTCACGGCGAATCAGCTCGTGCAACAGCGACACCAGGATTCGTGCGCCTGATGCACCGATCGGATGACCCAGGGCAATCGCGCCGCCGTTGACGTTGACTTTGCTGGTGTCCCAACCCAGCTCCTTGCCGACGGCCAGTGATTGCGCGGCGAACGCTTCATTGGCTTCGATCAGGTCGAGGTCGTCCAGGCTCCAGCCGGCTTTGGTCAATGCCAAGCGGGTGGCCGGTACCGGGCCGATGCCCATGATCGAGGGGTCCACGCCAGCGCTGGCGTAAGCCTTGATCCGTGCCAGTACCGGCAAGCCGAGGGCCAGGGCCTTGGCGGAGCTGGCCAGCAACAGGACGGCGGCGCCGTCGTTGAGGGTCGACGAGTTGCCGGCGGTCACGCTGCCGGTTTTCTGGAACGCGGGTTTGAGGTTGCCCAGCGCTTGCAGGGTGCTGCCCGGACGCGGCTGTTCATCAGTATCGAAGACCAGCGGTTCACCCTTGCGCTGAGGGATCAGGATCGGGGTGATTTCACGCTTGAAGTAGCCCGCTTCGATGGCCGCAGCGGCTTTCTGTTGCGAGGCCGCGGCGAAAGCGTCCTGGTCTTCGCGACTCAGTTCGTATTTTTGCGCCAGGTTCTCGGCGGTGATGCCCATGTGGTAGTCGTTGAAGGCGTCCCACAAACCGTCCTGAATCACGCTGTCTTGCAGTTGCGCATGACCCAGGCGCAAACCGGTACGGGCCTTGGGCAGAACATAAGGCGCCAGGCTCATGTTTTCCTGACCGCCGGCAATGATGAGTTCGGCGTCGCCACAACGGATGGCCTGGACCGCCAATTGGACCGCCTTGAGGCCCGAGCCGCAGACCTTGTTCAGGGTCAGGGCAGGGGTGGTGTGGGGCAGGCCGGCCTTGATCGCCGTCTGGCGTGCCGGGTTTTGCCCCGAGCCTGCGGTGAGTACCTGGCCGAGGATCACTTCATCGATCTGCGAGCCGTCCAGACCGGTCTCTTCCAGCAAACGGCGAATGACCGCCGCGCCCAGCTCGGTGGCTGGAATCGCGGACAAGGCACCTTGAAAACTGCCAATGGCGGTACGAGTAGCGGCAACGATTACGACTTCGTTCATGCGTGACCTCATTAAGATGTTGTCGAGCGAAAGCAGGGCATCCTTGCCCTGACAGGTCTATTGCATGTTCATGCCGCCGTTGACCGAGAAGTCGGCCCCGGTGCTGTAGGCCGATTCATCGGAAGCCAGCCAGGCCACGATGGAGGCGATTTCTTCTGGTTGGCCGAGACGCCCGACCGGTGTGGCCGCGATCATGGTGTCGAGAATGTCCTGGCGAATGGCCGCGGTCATGCTGGTCTGGATGTAGCCTGGGGAAACGGTATTGACGGTCACGCCCTTGCCGGATACTTCCCGCGCCAGGGCCATGGTGAAACCATGGATGCCGGCCTTGGCCGCGCTGTAGTTGGTCTGGCCGAACTGGCCGCGCTGACCGTTGATCGAGGAGATGTTGATGACCCGTCCCCAACCCTTGGTCAACATCCCTTCAATCACCTGTTTGGTGGTGTTGAACAGGCCGCTGAGGTTGGTGCCGATGACCGCGTTCCAGTCTTCGGGCGTCAGCTTGCGAAAGGACGCATCACGCGTGATCCCGGCGTTGTTGACCAGGACATCGATCGGGCCGAATTGCTCACGTGCCATTTCGAACGCTTTGCGCGTTGATTCCCAATCGGTGATGTCGCCATAGATGCATTCGAATTGATAACCCGCCTCCTGTTGGCTCGCCATCCATTCTTTCTTGCGGGCGGAGTCGGAGCTGCAGCCCACGATGACCTTGAATCCTTCCTTGTACAGGCGCTGGCTAATCGCAGTGCCAATCCCACCCATACCACCCGTGACCAACGCAATACGACCAAGCGACTTCATATGCACTCTTCCTTTTTGTATTTTGCGCTGCAAGATGGGGGATTGTTCGGTATTGGCGGGGTGTGCGGAAGTGTTGAGAGGTGACGGTCTGGTGTCCAACGGTGCCAAGCCCGAAGCGCAACGGAACTTTCTTTCGTCGTCTCGACGCTCATCGGCCACTGCTACAAGGCGACGACCGGCCTGAAATACTGGCTAAAAGTGAGGAGTACCTATACTGGGATCAATATTGGCAACGAAACAACCCGTTAGAGTTTTGATTCATCGCAGATCAGTTATGGCTCCGGACAGGATGTTCGGTTCCACAGGTCATTGAGGACGCCATGTATAGAATGAGTTCAGGCTATGCCAGCGTGTTGGTAAATACGCTCTTGGCTCAAGGACTGGATGTTGCCAGTCTGTGCCAGGAGGCTGAACTAGACATGAAGCTTGCGAACAAACCAGGAGCGTTTTGCGAGCGAAGGGCAATCTATCGACTATGGGATCTGGCCGCTCGGGCCTCGGGTGATCCAGACATCGGCTTGAAGGCCTATGGAAGTTTCCATCCCGGCAGCTTTCAGATCGTCGGCTACACCATGATGTCCAGCCTGAATCTGAAAAAAGCCCTTGAACGACTGGTCCGTTTCAGTCCGTTGATTGGTACCGGCTTCAGCCTTTTCTTTACATCGGAACAGCAGAACTACCGGCTTTCCGGCTTCGATCATCAACAAAAGGGTTCGGTCAAACCTCGCCAATACACCGATGCAGCGCTGGCTTCATTGCTGGGCTTCTGTCGTAAGCTGGCGGGCGGAAACGCACCGCAACCCTTGAGCGTGGGATTCACCTATCCCGAACCTGAAGACACCACCGAGCATCGTCGGCTGTTTGGCTGCGACCTGCATTTCGACGCGCCTTTCGACAGCATTTTGTTTGATGGTCAGGAACTGATGCGTCCGTTGAGCATGGCCAATGAAACATTGGCGGTGCTGCATGACAGTTTTGCCGAGGCTCAACTGGACCTGCTGTTTGGTTTTTGCATTGTCAGCAGGATTCGCGCATTGATTACCGAGCGCTTGAGCCAGGGCCAGGGGCAGTGCGACATGGAGTCGATCGCGGCGGCATTGAACATCAGCAAGCGGACGCTGCAACGCGCGCTGGAAAAGGAAGGGACGCAATTCAAGGACGTGCAGAACGATGTTCGCCGGCAACTCGCCGATTTCTACCTGCGCCATTCTCACTTCAACATGAAGCATGTCGCGTATCTCCTTGGTTTTCATGATCACAGCAGTTTCAACAAAGCCTGTAGCCGCTGGTTTGGCATGACGCCCGGTCAGTATCGGGCCGATGAATCGTTTGAAATCAAGGAAGCCGCGTCGGTCTGACGCGGTCTTCCTCGGTGCTCAACGTTATTTCACCGGAGGTTTTTTCACGACTTTCTTGCCCTTGGCAGGTTTGCGCACTGGACTCGCAACCTTGGCGATGGGGTCTGGGGTCACTGCGGGTATTTTCCGCTTGATTGGCTCGGGGATGACGACCGGGGTTTTCTGTTTGATCGGCACGGGAATTTCCACCGGGGTGATCTGCTTGATTGGCTCCGGGGTTACCACTGGGGCTTTCTGCTTGATTGGCTCAGGGGTTACCACCGGGACTTTCTCTTCGATGGCATCGGCTTCACCGGGTGGTTGAGTCAGGCTGAAACCTGGCATTGGCACGTCGAGCAGCGTGTGCAGCTCACGCCAGAAGAGGTTGTCTGCGCCGCTGGTCAGCAGTTCCGGCAGCAAGTTGGCGACGGCCGCGAGTACTTGCTGGCGTTCTTCGACCTCGGCAAGCATCAAGGGCAGGCTGTGCAGGCTTTCTTGCGGATGGGTGGCGACCAGCAGTTTTTGCAGACGCAGGGTTTCGCGCAAATCAAGCGGCTCGGCACTGTAGTCCTGAAGCAACACTTGCAGTTGCAGGATCAATTTTTCGACACTTTCCTTGCCCGGCTCGTCGCTGTCGCGGCCCAGCAGGAACAGGATCCGTATCAAGGCTTCCATCAGGCCGCCGAGGGGCAGGGCATCCTGCAAACGCTCGATCAACACCTTGTCGTGCTGCTCGGCATGTTCCTGCAGATTTCGCCCCGGTGCATTGCCGGTGAGGCTGTTGAGTACGCCATACACGCCGTAGAAACACATTTCCTGAGCCGCATCACGCAGGTCGCGATAACCGTTCAAGGCGTCCTGCACCTGATTGGAAAACAGTTCCTGCCAGACCAGCAACGGGTTGTTCTGGCTGGCGGGGTGACGATCCTTGCTCACTTGGGCGGCGCTGCCTGCCAGCCACCAGAGCGCCGGGTTCAAACTGCTCCAGGCCACTTGTTGCTGATGGAAAGGATGCGCCCGGCGCAGCATTTCGGCGCTTGGTTCGTTGATCAGCTGGCGCAACCACGGACGTATGCATTCGTCGTAAACGCTGTTGTTGATGGCGGACGCGCGCTGCACCAGGGCGAATTCGCGATCATCATCACGGGGCGGCTTCACTTCGCCATGGATGTCGGCGATACGCCGGCGCTCGAAACGCACGGCATATGGCGTCGCCGAGTGCTCCGGCAGGTCGTCGATCAGCATTTCATACAGCCCGGCTGACAGTGCGTTAATTGCGTCGACCGCACCAAGCAATTCACGGTGTTCACGCCGCGCCACGTCACCGGACACGAAGATGCCCAGGTGACCGATGCTCGCGTGTCGCAGGTAAACGATGGTGCGTCCGGCATTTTGCAACGCGAGATCGCTGGGGTAGACGTCGGTGATCCAGTCCAGTGCCTGCTGCGGGGAGGTGATGTTGTCACCATACGAGCAGAACACCACCACCGGCACTTCGATCAGTTTGAGATCAAGCCCGCTGCTCTTGCGCCCGAGACCACCGGACAGCTGATTGCCGATGAACAGGTCGTCGACAATCATCTCGATCTCTTCGCCATTAAGCAGGGTCGGGCTGCCCCACCAGCGTTCGAAGTCCAGAAAGCGTGCGGCCTCGCTGTCGACTTCGCTGAACAGGTGGTAGTACTTGCCCCAAAAGGTGTTGGCCGGGTCCAGGTTTTCGAAATTGCTGACTAGCCAGGTGCCGTCGAAACGGTCATTGCCCAGATCGCTACCGAGCCGCGCCATCCAGCCACCGCCCAGCAAACCGCCGGTGTAGCGCATCGGATTGCGGCCATTGACGCCGGCCCAGTATGACAACGGCGCACCGTTGACGATGATCAGCCCCGGCAGCTCCGGCCGGGTGGCCGCGAGGCCCATTAACGCCCAGCCCGCCTGGCAATTACCAATGACGACTGGTTTGGCGCTGTCTGGATGCCGGGCGCTGACGACTTCGATGAACCGCGCTTGGGCGTCGGTGATATCAGCAAGGGTTTGCCCTGGGCGGGGCGAGTGACTGAAGGAGATGAAGTAGGTGGGGTGGCCGGCTCTCAGGCTTTCGCCGATCACCGAATCCTGTTTGAAACCGCCGATGCCCGAGCCGTGACCGCCGCGGGGATCGATGATGATCACCGGCTGTTTCTTGCTGTCGATCTGTTGTCCAGGACCGCCGAGGATTTGCAACAACGAATAGTTGACCGGGCGGGGCAGGTCTTCACCGGCGACCAGCGTTTCATGATTGAACTTGAGCAGCAGCGGATACCCGGCGCGCTCGTGGGCCAAGGTGTTATCGCCGCGCTGACGCAAGGTGTCCCAGAACAACACGCTGCGTTGGCCGAGGTCCGTGAAGTATTCCTGCCAGTCAGCAGGCGTTGGCTGTCGGAGTTGCCCAAGGCTTAAAGGCGCGAAGGTTTTTGCCTGGCGCTTCTGCACGGCGTCGAGGACGTTACGGGTATTGAGGCGTTGCAGATGATTCAGGTGTTCGAACAAGCCGGCGGGCTCGGAGAACTCTTCATCTTGCAGCGCAATATTTAATTCCTGACCCATCGTGATCTCCTGACGCTGTGCATGGGAACCGGCCCATCAGACCCCTTAAGTTAAAGAGGGCTGGCCTGGCCGTTCGATGATCAGGAGTTTACAGCGTATAAGGAGGGCATTAGCAAAGTTTATTTTGCACCGCACAAAAATACACGTTGCCAAATAGTTTTGTGCACTGCAATATCAAGGCTAACGCGATGACTGGCCGGATCGCTATCGCGTCCTCAGGCTCATCAGGGCCTTCCAGTACCAGGAGATTCAAGCATGTCTTTTTTCAATTCGGAAAAACTGCAAACCACTCAGAAAGCCAACCTCGACCTTTTGCAGCAAATCAGCGGCAAAGTCTTCGCCAGCGTTGAACAGCTCAGCCAGTTGCAGTTCAAGGCACTGCGCGACTCCACTGAAGAGCACTTCGAAGGCGTTCGCAAGTTGCTGGCCGTCCGTGATCCACAAGGTTTCGCCGAGCTGCAGGCTTCTTTCACCCAGCCGAGTGCGCAGACCGAACGTCTGGCCGAGTTCAATCGCCAGGTTCAAGCACTGATCGTCGGTACTCAGTCGGACATCGCCAAATTGACCTCGAGCCAGGTCGAAGCGGGCACCCAACAGGTGCAAGAGTTCGTTGAAACCATCAGCAAGAATGCACCTGCCGGCTCCGAGCCTGTTGTGGCCGCGTTCAAGTCGAGCCTGGCGAACGCCGGTACTGTGTTCGAAAGCGCACAGAAAGCCGTAAAACAGGCTGCCGATGTGGCTCAGACCAGTTTCGACGCAGCGACTGCCACGGCCACCAAAGCTGCTTCAGAAGCAAGTGCCAAGGCTACCAGCGGTAACAAGTAAGTCACATTAGATAAGCAGCACCAATGGCGATGGGTTTATTCCCCATCGCCATTTTTTTTCGTCCCGCCATCGGCTCCGGGCTTGCCGCCGAACATGCCGAACAGGTTCTGGGTGTTCAGGTACAGCGCCTTTGACTGGTCGACATATTGGCGCATCAGGTCCTGCATCACCGGCGCCTGCTGGTGCATGAAGTCGCTCCAGGCCTCGGACGACTGTGCGCCGGTCTGGGACTGGATGTCGATCACGGTTTGAATGCTCTTGTCCAGATAGCTGCCGAGTACGCCCTGGTAAGGGCCGTAGAACTGGATAATCCCCATCAGCATTTCGGTAGTGAAGATTGGCTCACCGCCGCTTTCAGCTTCCAGGATCACTTGCAGCAGGATGCTGCGGGTCAGGTCCTCGCCGCTCTTGGCATCGACCACCTGAAAGGCAACTTTGTCGACCACCAACTGGCGTATGTCCGCCAGCGTCAAATGACTGCTGGTGTGGGTGTCATACAGTCGGCGATTGGGGTACTTCTTGATCAGGCGGGGGGTGGTGTCAGTCATGCGGGGCGTCTCGCGGCGGGCCTGGTTTGCCGGCATCTTAACCTACTCTGGCCCCTGCCGCGGATTAGCGGGTACCGATCGTTCCCACTCCGCGTGGGAATGCATCAATGGACGCTCTGCGTCCGCTGTAGGGACGCGGAGCGTCCCGGGCTGCATTCCCACGCAGAGCGTGGGAACGATCGGGGGAGGAGGGCTTGCTTACCAGATCGGCAAGGTGTAGCTGACGATCAACCGGTTTTCATCCAGGTCGCTGCCGAAGTGGGTCGAGCGCACCGTCGCGTTGCGCCACTTCACCCCGACATTCTTCAACGGCCCGCTCTGCACCACATAGCCAATGTCGGTATCACGTTCCCATTCCTTGCCTTCCGGGCGATTGCCGCCCAGATCGATGTTGTCACCGGTGAGGTAACGGGTCATGAAGGTCAGGCCCGGAATGCCGATGGCCGCAAAGTTGTAGTCGTAGCGCGCCTGCCAGGACTGTTCGTCCTTGCTGGCGAAGTCGCCGATCTGCACGAAGTTCACCAAAAACGCATCGGTGCCGTTGACGTAGGCGTAGCCGGTGTCGCCGCTCATGCCTTGATAACCCAGGCCCACCGCATGCCCGCCGAGGTTGTAGGTGAACATCGCGCCAATCGCATTGTTATCGACATTGCTGCCGCCATCGTCCGTGGAGCGGGCGAAGCGCAGATCGGTCTTCAGCGACTGGCCGGTGGTGACTGGCAAGACGTAGGTCAGGTTGACCAGGTGCTGGCTGTAGAAGTTGTCGAGGTGGCCATAGCTGTAGCCGGTGGCGAGGTTGCTGGTCCATTTGTAGTTCAGGCTGGCGAAATCGAAGCTGTCGCTGTCGAGATGACGCGTGGTGATGCCCTTGGCGCCGGTACGGGTGATGCCCATGTCCTCGTAGTCCGAGGAGTCGCGCTGATTGACTTGCGTCAGGCGCCCGGCATCCACGGTCAGGCCTTCGAGTTCCAGCGACGTCAGCTGACCGCCCTTGAAGGTTTGTGGCAACAGCCGTGAATCGTTGGCCAGTACCGTCGGCAGTTTCGGCAGCAGCGTGCCGAGTTTCAGTGTGCTTTTTGAGGCGCGCACTTTGGCGGTCAGGCCCAGTTCGCCGTACTCGTCCTGCGCCCCTTTGCTCGTGTCACGGTGGCGTTTAAGCAGGCCGGAGCCTGCGCGATCAGGGCTGGAATCGAGCTTGACGCCGAGCAGGCCGATGGCATCGAAGCCGACACCGATCAACCCGTCGGTGTATCCCGATTCGTAGCGCAGCAGGAACCCCTGGGCCCATTCCTCTTGTTTGGATTGGGCGGCGTTGTCCTGGCGATAGTCACGGTTGAAATAGAAGTTGCGCAGCTCAAGGCTGGCCTTGCTGTCTTTGACAAAGTCAGCGGCGGCGGGGGCCGAGAGGCTGATGACGCCGCCGGCCAGCAACAGTCGGGTAGCGAGGGTGCGGGTGTTGCGGTCCATGGTGAAGCCCCTTTGTTTTTATTATGGAAAGACAGGTCCCGCGGCCCTCGCCAGGTGGGCGAGGGCTTATCGATAAAAAAACGCGAACGCCAAAAAGAGAGGAGCGTGACGCCGCGTGCGGTTCAATCGTTAGAACTGTTCGGCGCTCAGGCCAAACAACGAGGCACTGCCCGCGCGGATGGATTGCTCCAGGCTCAAAATGCGCGGTAGCAGGCGGTGGATATAGAAGTCGGCGGTGGCGATTTTCGCGCCATAAAACCCTTGGTCTTCGGGCAGCTTTTGCTTGGCAACCTGTGCCATGCGTGCCCAAAGCCAGGCGTAGGCGACGTAACCGAACAGGTGCAAATACTCCACCGACGCGGCGCCGACTTCGTTGCGATTGGTCGCGGCCCGATCCTGCAGCCAGTCGCTCAGGTCTTCCAGACGCTGCACGGCATCGAACAGTTGAGTGCAGTAGGGCGCGTCAGGCTGATGGGCGAAATGACGGATCTCAGCGGTGAACTGGCGCAGCGCGAAGCCCTTGTCGGCGAGCACCTTGCGTCCGAGCAAGTCCAGGGCCTGAATGCCGTTGGTGCCTTCGTAGATCTGCGCGATGCGCACGTCGCGGACCAATTGTTCCTGGCCCCATTCGCGGATGTAGCCATGACCGCCGAACACCTGCTGGCCGTTGATGCAGCTTTCCAGGCCGGTGTCGGTGAAGAACGCCTTGGCCACCGGCGTCAGCAGCGCAACCAGGTTTTGCGCGTTGTCCCGTTCCTGGACGTCATCGGAAAACTTCGCCAGATCAAGTTGCTGGCCGACATAGCTGGCGAACGCACGGCCGCCCTCGGTCATGGCTTTCATGCTCAGCAGCATGCGGCGCACGTCGGGGTGGACGATGATCGGGTCAGCCACTTTGTCCGGAGCAATGGCACCGGTCGGCGCGCGACTCTGAACCCGCTCACGGGCATAGGCGACGGCGCTCTGATAGGACGCTTCGGCGCAGCCAATGCCCTGAATGCCAATAGACAGGCGTTCGTAATTCATCATGGTGAACATCGCTGCCAAACCTTTGTTGGCTTCGCCGACCAGCCAACCGCTGGCGCCGTCGAAGTTCATCACGCAGGTGGCCGAGGCCTTGATGCCCATCTTGTGTTCGATCGAACCGCAACTCACAGCGTTGGCTGCACCGAGGGAACCGTCGGCATTGACCAGCACTTTGGGCACGACGAACAGTGAGATGCCTTTCGGCCCCGCGGGTGCGTCCGGCAGTTTGGCCAGCACCAGATGCACAATGTTTTCGGTCAGGTCCTGATCGCCACCGGTGATGAAGATCTTGCTGCCGGTGATGCTGAAGCTGCCGTCGGCTTGAGGTTCGGCGCGGGTGCGGATAATCCCCAGGTCGGTGCCGGCGTGGGCTTCGGTCAGGCACATGGAGCCGGCCCAGCGGCCCTCGTACATCGGCGGCAAGTAAAGGTTTTTCAGGGTGTCGCTGGCGTGAGCATCCAGCGCCAGGCAGGCACCGGAACTCAACGCCGAATACAGCGCGAAGCTGGAGTTGGCGCCGTAGAGCATTTCTTCGAACTGCACCGCGAGCATCTTCGGCATGCCCATGCCGCCAAAATCAGCGTTACCGGAAAGACCCACCCAGCCGCCTTCGATGTAGGTGGCATAAGCCTGTTTGAAACCGATTGGCGTGCTGACCTGGCCATCGACCCACTGGGCGCCTTCCTCGTCGCCGCTGCGATTCAATGGCGCAATCAGGTGCGAGGTGACTTTGGCCGCCTCCTCAAGAATGGCGTCAGCGGTGGCGGCGTCGACACTGTCGGCCAGGGCCGGCAAGCGTGCCCACAGGGCCGGGGCGTCGAACACTTCGTGCAAGACAAAGCGCATGTCGCGCAGCGGGGCGTTGAATTCGGGCATAACGTGAACCTCAAAAGGTTGTGCGATGGGCACGGCGCCGCTTTAGCAGGCCGTGCCCTTTCAATCAATGAGCGGAAGCGCTGGCGGCACCGAGGCCGGTCTGGGCGCGAACGAACTGGTCGGCGTAAGCGTCACGCTCCTTGTCGGCCCGCACGCTGCGGTCGAGTTTCGACACCACGACGATCACGAAGAACGCCAGCGGCATGGAGAACAGTGCCGGGTGGTCATACGGGAAGATCGCGTGAGCATGGCCGAGCACGGTGACCCAGACCGCTGGCGAAAGGATCACCAGCACCAGCGCGCAGATCAGGCCGGCGAAACCGCCGATGATTGCACCTTTGGTGGTCAGGCCTTTCCAGTACATGGCCATGATCAACACCGGGAAGTTGGTCGATGCGGCGATACCGAAGGTCAGGCCCACCAGGAACGCGACGTTCATCTTCTCGAACAGAATGCCCAGCAGAATCGCGATGATGCCCAGGCCGACAGTGGCCATGCGGGTCACGCGCATTTCCTGTTTCTGGCTGGCTTTGCCTTTCTTGAACACCGTGGCGTAGAGATCGTGGGAAATCGCCGAAGCACCGGCCAGGGCCAGCCCGGAGACCACCGCCAGAATGGTGGCGAAGGCTACGGCCGAGAGGAACCCGAAGAACAGGTTGCCACCGACCGCTTTGGCCAGGTGCATCGCAACCATGTTGCCGCCGCCAATCAAGGCGCCGCCGACTTCACCATTGACGTAGTACTGCGGGTCAGTACCGATGATCACCATCGCGGCAAAGCCCAGGGTGCAGACAACGAGGAAGAAGAAACCGATGAAGCCCGTGGCGTAGAACACCGACTTACGCGCTTCCTTGGCGTTAGGCACGGTGAAGAAGCGCATCAGGATGTGCGGCAGACCGGCAATCCCGAACACCAGGCCCAGCGACATCGAAGCGGTGTTGATCGGGTCGGCGAGCATTGAGCCGGGGCCCATGATGTTCCAGCCGCTGGCATGGGCTTCGACGGCTTTGCTGGCCAGGGTTTCGTAGCTGAAGCCGAATTGCGACATGGCCATCAACGCCAGGGTCGTACCGCCGGCAAGCAGCAACACAGCCTTGATGATCTGTACCCACGTGGTGGCGATCATGCCGCCGAAAATGACATACACCAACATCAGCGCGCCGACGATCACCACCGCAACCGGGTAGTCGAGGCCGAACAGCAATTTGATCAACTGACCGGCACCGACCATCTGCACGATCAGGTAGCAGCACACCACCGTCAACGAACCAAACGCGGCGAAGATCCGCACTTTGTTCTGGTCCAGTCGATAGGACACGATGTCGGCAAAGGTGTAGCGCCCCAGGTTGCGCAAGCGCTCGGCCATCAGGAAGGTGATGATCGGCCAGCCGACGAAGAAACCGATGGTATAGATGAAGCCGTCGTAGCCCTTGGCAAATACCAGGCTGGACAGCCCCAGCAGCGTGGCCGCAGACATGTAGTCGCCCGCAATCGCCAGACCGTTCTGGAACCCGGTGATGCCACCACCCGCCGTGTAGAAGTCCGACGTTGATTTGGTTTGCCGCGCGGCCCACCAGGTGATGGCCAGCGTGCCCAGCACGAAGACGAAGAACATGCCGATCGCATGCAGGTTGAGCGGTTGTTTTTCCACCGCACCCAGCGCGGGTGCAGCCAGCACGACGGAGGCCGGCAACAGCCCGGCAGCGGCGAGGAGAAGTTTACGTAGCAGGTTCATTACTTGCTCTCCTCGAGAATGGCCGCGCCCAGTGCGTCGAAGCGGGTGTTGGCGCTGTAGACGTACCAACCGGTCAGTAGCCAGGAAAAAATGATGATCGCCGCGCCAACCGGCATGCCCAGGGTCAACATCCGATGTTCGGCGAGCGGTGCATGCAGCCACTGCGGGGCAAACGCCACCACCAGCATGAACGCATAGTAAATGCCCAGCACCGCAGCACTCAGCGACCAGGCCAGGCGCGAACGGCTGTTCACCAATTGAAGGAATTTCGGGTTGGACCGAATGCGTTCACAGCGTTGGGTATCGGTTGAATGGATGTCGATCATGGGTGGCTCCACATTGTTTTTGTTATCAGTGTGTAAGGGGCAGGGCAGCGCCGAATTCGGCGTGCACGAGCCCGAAACGGCAGGTAAAGGCACCTGCCGCTTGACGGGTACAACGTTGGTTCGGGTTAGAGCGCTTTAGCCCTGTCGCGCAGAACGTACTTCTGGATCTTGCCAGTTGAGGTCTTCGGCAACAGGGTGAAAACCACCGTGCGCGGGACTTTGAAACCGGCCAGATGCTCGCGGCAGAAACTGATGATGTCGGCCTCGCGAACGTCCTGGTGATCAGCCTTCAATGTGATAAAGGCGCAGGGCGTTTCACCCCACTTCTCATCAGGGCGGGCGACGACGGCCGCTTCCATGACGGCTGGATGGCGATAGAGCACACCTTCCAGTTCGATGGTGGAAATGTTCTCGCCGCCGGAAATGATGATGTCCTTGAGTCGGTCCTTGATTTCGACGTAACCGTTGGGATGACACACCGCCAGGTCGCCGGTGTGGAACCAGCCGCCCTCGAACGCTTCGGCCGTGGCGGTCGGGTTCTTCAGGTAGCCCTTCATCACGGTGTTGCCGCGCATGAAGATCTCACCGATGGTCTGACCGTCTCGCGGGGTCGGCTCCAGCGTCTTCGAGTCGCCGACCATCACGCCTTCGAGCGTCGGGTAGCGCACGCCCTGACGGGATTTGATTTGCGCCCGTTCGTCCAGAGGCAACTCGTCCCACTCGGCATGCCAGGCGCAGAGCGTCACCGGACCGTAGGTTTCGGTCAGGCCATAGACGTGGGTGACCTTGATGCCCATTTCTTCCACGGCGCCGATCACTTTGGCCGGCGGTGCGGCACCGGCGACCATGGCGTTGACCGGGTGATCGATCGCCGCTTTCGCCGATTCCGGCATGTTGACCAAGGCATTGAGCACGATCGGCGCGGCGCACAGGTGGGTGACCTGATGCTCGCGGATCAGCGTGAGGATTTTCTGTGGATCGACGCGGCGCAGGAACACATGCACACCGGCCATGGCGGTGATGATCCACGGGTAGCACCAACCATTGCAATGGAACATCGGCAGGGTCCAGAGGTAGACCGGGTGGTTGCCCATGGCCCAGGTCATCTGGTTGCCCAGCGAGTTCAGGTATGCACCGCGATGGTGGTAAACCACACCTTTGGGGTTGCCGGTGGTGCCTGAGGTGTAGTTCAGCGAGATGGCTTGCCATTCATCATCGGGCCACTGCCAGGCGAAAGCAGGGTCGCCTTCGGCCAATAGCGCTTCATAGTCCAGATCACTGACCGCCTGGCCTTCGCCGTATTCCGGATCATTGACATCGATCACCAGCGGCGGGTGATCCAGCATGCCGATCGCCGCGTGGATCACATCATGGAACTCGCGGTCGGTAATCAGCACCTTGGCTTCGCCATGTTGCAGCATGAAGGCGATGGCTTCGGCATCCAGGCGCACGTTGAGCGGGTTGAGCACCGCACCGATCATCGGCACGCCGAAGTGCACTTCCAGCATCTCGGGAATGTTGGGCAGCATCACCGCCACGGTGTCGTTCTTGCCGATGCCGCGCCCGGCCAGAGCCGACGCCAGGCGACGGCAGCGGGTGTAGGTCTGCGCCCAGGTGCGGCGGATAGAGCCATGGATGACGGCGGGGTAGTCTGGATAAACGCTGGCGGTGCGCTCGATGAAGCTGAGCGGAGACAAGGCAATATGATTGACAGCCGCAGGGCCTAGCCCTTGTTCATAGATCGACATGTACGGGTACTCGGTGGCTGATTGTTAGCTCTATAGGTGACCCTTGCAGCGTCGCCGCTGGGGGCACCTTTTATGTCCGGTTTGCTTTATATAACATTCAGCCACCTATATGGAAGTACAACCTACGTCATATAGGATATGTACTATATTTGATTCTTGCGGATCTAAATCAATACAGCCACACCGCCAAGGCCGGTATATCCTTGGCTTCCCCAACGAAGCGGACCTGTGATGACCCTGACCCCCGTTCGATTGCACAGCTGGTTGCGCCTGCAGCGCGAGGGTGTGTCTCTGGCCGCCCGGGCCGATGCGTTGTGCCGTGCGCTGCAGGATTGCCCCGAGGTGCGCCGGGCGGTTTATCTGAGTTGGCAAGCCAATGCGCGGATTTACAGCCACGAGGGCGCCGCCCAGCATTTTCCACCGGGGCTGGGCGACCCTTCGCTGGCCAGCGATCAGCGGTTGTTTGATCGGCTGGCCGAAGCGGGGCGGCTGGATCTGGCGCAAGTACGTCAACTCGATTGCTGGTTGGCCGGGCGATTGCGCCGGGCCGCTATCAGCCATGGCCAGGTGTTTGATCTGGCGTTACAACCGGGGCAGCCGGGGCTGTTGCTGGTGGAAGTGTGCGAAGGCGTAAGTCTTGATTGGCTGGGTTGGGTGCAGGACTTGCTGACGACCTTGCTGAGCAGCGTCAACGGCATGCTGCGCGGCTCGCCGCTGTTGGGCCACGACCCGCAACCGAGCCTGTTGCTCGATGCCCAGGGCCGACCGCTGGAGTTCAATGCCGCGCTGTTGGCACTGCTCGCCGAAAAACCGTTGACTGATGTGCTGGGTTTTCTGCCAGTCAATCACCGGGTGCTGGTCCGTGCCTGCCTGGACCAGCAGCGCGCCATCGAAGGGGTCGAAGCCCAATTGGACGCGCAGATCCTGATCTGGACGTTTATCCCCGACCCTCAGGACAACCGCGTGCTTGCCCGTTGCCGCGATGCCACGGCACAAGTATTGGCCGAGCGTGAAGCGGCCACGGCACGCCGGTTGTACCGGCTGATCATCGAAAACACCACCGACCTGATTTCCAGGCATACACCCGACGGGCGCTTTCTGGATGCCTCGCCCGCGTCCTGGACATTGCTCGGCTACTGGCCGGAGGAGTTGCGAGGGCAAATGGCCCAGGGTTTGTTCCATGGTCAGGACCTGGCCAGCCTGGTGCAACGCGCGCGCGATGCCCTGGAGCAGGACGGTTATCACACGATGACCTATCGCATTCGCCATCGCGACGGGCATTACCTGTGGTTCGAAACCGCGAGCCGGGCGATTCGTGAAACCTACACCGGGACGGTGGTTGAAGTGGTCAGCGTCTCCCGGGACATTACCGCCCGGGTGCAAGCCGAGGAGAACAAGCGACGCCTGGCGGAGGTGGTCGAGGCCAACACCGATCCGGTGTTGTTCATCGACCCCGAGGGGCAAGTCACTTACCTCAATCCCGCGGCGCGGCGCATCCTCGGGATCGACGAGCAACAACCGATGCCGGCCCTGGCGGAACTGTTCGCCAGCAGCGACCTGGCACGTCTGCAACGTGATGGCTGGAGCAGCGCCGAACGCGACGGTGTCTGGAGCACCGATGCGCGATTGCAGCCACCGGGGGGCGGCACTTCGGTGCCGGTGTCGCTGGTGCTGCTGGCGCACCGTTCGGCCGGTGGCGAGCGCTATTACTCGTTGGTGGCGCGGGACATGACCGAGCGTGAACTGCGTGAAGTGCAACAGCGCCGCCATCAGGATGAACTGGCGCACACCGCGCGGTTGGTCACCCTGGGTGAATTGGCCTCGGGCATCGCACACGAAATCAACCAGCCGTTGGCGGCGGTGGTCAATTACGCCAATGCCAGTCAGCGCTATTTGCAGACGCTGGACTCCAATCCCCAGGCCGCCGCCCGAGTGGCGCAAGGGCTGGAGCGCATTACCCATCACGCCACGCATGCTTCAGAAGTGATCAGACGTTTGCGCGCGTTTCTGCGCAAGGGACAACGCCGGATGCAAGCCCTGAATTTCACCGACGTCGCCCGCGAGGCCGTGCGCTTGTGTGCCTGGGAGGCGAGCAATTGCCAAGTGACAATCGAGGACCGCCTGCCGGATAATCTGCCGCCGATTTATGCCGACCGGGTGCTGCTGGAGCAGGTCCTGCTTAATCTCCTGCGAAACGCCATCGACGCCAACCGCGAACGACATCCGGGGCAGCCTTCGCTGATCGTGATGGCAGCGGAGCAGGGCGCTGGTGCAACCGTGGAAATCAGTGTGCAAGACCAGGGCCCGGGTGTCAGCGAGCCGGAACTGGAGCAGATATTTACCCCGTTCTATACCAGCAAGGCCGATGGCCTGGGGCTTGGCTTGTCCATGAGCCGCAGCATCATCGAAGGTTTCGGTGGCGAATTGCAGGCCCGACGCCAACCTGTCGGGCTGCTGATGTGCTGCCGCTTGCCGCTGGCCGGCCCAACAAAACAACAACAGGAATAACGTAATGGCAGGTGTGACAGAGCACGTGGTGTATGTCGTCGACGACGATCAAGGCATGCTCGACTCAACGGTCTGGTTATTGGAATCGGTCGGACTCAAGGCCTTGCCGTTTACCAGCGGCGTGGCGTTTCTCAATGCCTGTGATGCCAGTCTTGATGCCTGCGTGCTGCTCGATGTTCGCATGCCCGGCATGGGCGGTTTGAACGTGCAGGAAGAAATGCGCGCACGTGAGCTGAACCTGCCGATCATTTTCGTCAGCGGGCACGCAGATGTACCGATCGTGGTTCGCGCCTTCAAGGCGGGCGCCCATGACTTCATCGAGAAGCCCTACAACGAACAATTGCTGCTGGACAGCGTGCAACAGGCGCTCAGCAACTGCGCGGCAAACCGCTCGGGCAATCAGGGCCAAGAAGCCTTGCAGGCGCGCTTGCTGACACTGACCCCACGGGAGCGCGATGTCTTGCTGCCGCTGGTGCAGGGTTACACCACCCGCGAAATCGCTGAACAACTGGGTGTCAGCGCCAAGACCGTCGATCTGTATCGTTCGCGGGTGATGAAACGCATGCAGGCCAATACCTTGCCGGACCTGGTGGGCATGGCCATCGCCGCTGAACTGGTCGATCCGCTGAAGCTGCGGTGATTGCTCACGCTTTCCATTTGGCGTCTATGCTGGGCTTACCGATCCCATCCCTCTGCAGCGATCTGCAAGGAGGCAGCAATGGTGCCCACATCCAGTTCCGAGAAGGCGTTCACCCGCAGTTTGCTCGATGTTTTGATCCGCGCCGGGCTGATTGCCGTACTGGTGCTGTTCTGCTTTGAGATCTTCAGCCCGTTTCGCGACCTCATGCTGTGGTCGGTGATTCTGGCGATCACTCTTTATCCATTGCAAGAGCGGCTCAAGGGGCCGCTGGGGCAGAAAGACGGCCGTATTGCGACCCTGATTGTGCTGGTCGCAATCGTAGTGCTGATGGTACCGATCTATCTGTTGGTCACCTCGATTGCCGACTCGGTCGAGCACGCCATGACCATCATCAGGGACGGCAAATTCCATATTCCGCCACCCGCCGATTCAGTTGCTGAATGGCCTTTAGTGGGCAAGTCGATCTCGGCAGTATGGCTGCAGGCCTCTACCGATCTTCCCGACCTGACAGCGAAGTACCTGCCGCAGATAAAACATTTCAGTGTGGGTTTCCTCGCCAAACTGGCCGGCGTCGGCATGGGCTTTCTTACCTTTATCTTTGCCCTGATCATTGCCGGCATTTTCATGGCCTACGGCGAGAGCGGCAGGCGCAGTGCGATACAGATCGCTTCCCGCGTCAGCGATCCGGGCAAGGGGCCGAAAATCGCCGAACTGTGTACCGCGACGATTCGTGCAGTCGCGCTGGGCGTGGTCGGCATCGCCTTCATCCAGATGCTGTTGGTGGGCATCGGATTCGTGCTCAAGGGGGTTCCCGGTGCCGGTCTGCTGGCCTTGGCGGTGCTGCTGCTCGGCATCATGCAATTACCTGCAACCTTGATTACGCTGCCGGTGATTGCCTATGTGTTCGCCACCGAGGGGGCCAGTACGGTGACCATCATCTTCGCCATCTATGTGTTCATTGCCGGTCTGGTGGATAACGTACTCAAGCCCTTGCTGCTGGGGCGCGGCGTCGATGTGCCAATGCCGGTGGTGCTGATCGGTGCCTTGGGGGGCATGGTCACGAGCGGTATCCTCGGCTTGTTCATTGGCCCGGTAGTGCTTGCGGTCGGCTATCAGTTGTTCTGGCAATGGGTAGAGGATCAGCCGCCGAACAGACCGGACGTCCCGCCGACGTTATGACTGCCCGGGCTTGCGCTAGCATGAAAGATATTCAGGCCATTCGCCCTGACGAGCAGGGCTGCCATCATGACGACACAGAGTCATCAACTGCTGGACCAGGTGCTGATCGCCCATGGTGGTCTGGAACGCTGGAGCCACTTCAGTAAAGTTCGCGCCACCCTCGTGACTGGCGGCTCGCTATGGGGCATGAAAGGGCTGACGCAGGACAACACGCCCCGGCAGATGACCGTTTGGCTGCATGAACAGCGCGCTTCGGTGATGCCATTCGGTGGGCCTGATCAACGGACCGCCTACACGCCGGACCGCATCGCCATCGAAACCACCGAGGGCAAGGTGATTGCCGAGCGACCAGCGCCCCGGGAATCCTTTCGCGGACACGGGCAAACATCCCCTTGGGATCCACTTCAGCGGGCGTACTTCAACGGTTACGCGCTCTGGTCCTACCTGACCATGCCGTTCCTGTTCACCTTGCCGGGTGTCCTGGCCGAGGAAGTCGAACCCTGGCAAGAGGGAACACAGCGCTGGCGACGATTACAGGTGACCTTTCCCGAGAACATCACCACCCACTGCGCGGTGCAGGATTTCTACTTCGGCGAAGACTTCCTGCTTCGTCGACATGACTACAACGTTGACGTGAGTGGTGGCCTGCCTGCCGCGCAGTATGTCCATGACTACGTTGAAGCAGACGGGCTGCGCATGCCCGGCAAACGGCGAGCCTATCGGCGCGGAGCAGACGGGCAGCCAGACAAGGACGTCTTGTTGGTGGCTATCGACCTCAGCGACATCAGCTACGCCTAGAGAGGGTTGAATCATGACCATTCATTCCTGGGAAAAACTCTATCTAGATGACTTGAGCCTGGGTCAGCAGTTCGAAAGCGACAGCCTGCGTGTCCATCGAGCGTCGATGCTGGCCTTTGCTCAGGAATTCGACCCGCAACCGTTTCACCTCGATCCTGAAGCCGCCGAACTGAGCCTGTTCCGTGGTCTGGCAGCCAGTGGCTGGAACACCGCAGCCCTGACCATGAAGTTGTTGGTGGAAAGCGTGCCGTTGGCAGACGGGATCATCGGCCTGGGTATCGAATTGAGCTGGCCGACGCCAACCTACCCGGACGATCTGTTGCGCCTGCAATGCACCGTTCAGGCCATCGATCCGTCCAGCACCAAGCCGGACCGGGGTGTGGTGACCCTGTTCATGGAAACACTCAATCAAAACGATAAGGTCGTGCAACGAGCCACCGGCAAACTGCTGGTGTTCAGAAGACCGGCGCCTGATTGAGACAGTAGTCATGGGTATATGGAGCGGGCGTGAGCGGCAAGGCGTCTTGCCGTTGCACTGAGCGCGTTCCTTGTCGATTGCAGGGGCGGGAGGCGGCGTTGTGAAAACATTCCTGCTCATGCCTGGCGCTTCAACGCTGAACATGTTGCGCCAAGCGTGCCTGCAACGCCGTGATGCGGTGCCGCCAACGTTAACCGAAAAAGCGCTTATTCCAGGCATTCCAGATGCCCGCTACTGGCTGGACCAGGACCTGACGCCGTTCATTCGGGATGTGAGTCAGGCCAACCTTCGAGAAGCCGAAGCGCTTGCCAGCGCAGGGATGCCCAATGACACCCTGCCGTTGGCCAGCATGTTGGCCGTTTCCGGGGGCGGCGATGCCGGCACATTCGCCGGGGGCATCATTGCGGGGTGGACCCAGCATGGGTCTCGTCCCGTGTTCAAAGTCGTCACCGGCATCAGCGCTGGCGCCCTGGTCGCCCCATTTGCCTACCTGGGGCCCCAGTACGACAGTGTCATTCTGGGTATCTGCAATGCAGTCGGTCCAAAAGACATTTTCCATCCGCGCAATATGCTGACCCGTCTTGCCAGCGATGGTATGGCGCACAGCAAGCCACTGTCGCGGCTGATTGCACAGCACATTACCGCCGAGGTTCTTGCGGCGATCGCCTCGGAATACGCCAAAGGACGCCTTCTGATGATCGGCACCACCGATCTCGATTCAGGGCGCCCGGTCACCTGGAACATGGGCGCTATTGCCTCAAGCCAGGCACCGGGCGCGCTCGACCTGTTTCGCAACATCATGATCGCGTCGATGAGTATTCCCGGCGCAGTCTCACCGGTCATGATCGATGTGGAGGTTGACGGCCAACAGTTTCAGGAAATGCACGTGGACGGAGGCGTCCTGACTCAGGTGTTTCTCTATCCACCTGGCACTGTGATGGCGCTGAACCGCGTGACCGGGGCGCGTTTGCGTGATGAACGGCATTTCTATGTCATTCGCAACGGCAAATTGGAGCTGCAATGGTCCGGAACCAAGCGTCGCACCTTGAGCATCGGCGGTCGCGCCATCAGCGCGTTGATCCAGACTCAGGGGATCAGCGATCTGGATCGGATTTACCGAATTGCACAGCAGGATGGCGCGGACTTCAATCTGGCGTACATCGGCTCCGACTTTGATATTTCCCGTAATCACAGATTCGATGGCGAGTACATGAAGCGCTTGTTCGAATACGCCTTTGAACTCAGCGCGAAAGGCTATCCGTGGCATAAATCGCCGAGTACGTGAGGGAGGGCCGGCGCTCTACCCGATACCGATCCGTAACACGATTTGTAGCAGCTGCCGAGCCTGCGAGGCTGCGTTCGGCTGCGCAGCAGTCGTGAGTCCGGCTGACGCGGTATGTCTGACGTACTGCAAATGACTGATTTACGACTGCTGCGAAGCCGAACGCAGCCTCGCAGGCTCGGCAGCTGCTACAAAAGTGTTGCGGCTGAAATACGGAAATAGCGGCGCTTGATTTTTCGGACTTGTCTCGGAGAAATCAGCTGACCGGTTCAGCCGTACAACTCATCGCCCCTGAACCTGGTTTCTGGAAAATCACCCCGTTGCCGTCTTGCCAGAAGCGGTAGCTCCCCTGGGAATCCTTGCCTGTGTATTGGGTTCCCGAATCACTCGGCACCTGGTTCAGGGTGATCGAGGTGTTCGCCCATTTCAGGTACACGACGCCTGGCTGCGTATTAAAGAAGGTGGCGGCAATCAGTGGGGTTAACCCGGTACACCGAAAAGCCAGGGGGCCTTCGGTGAGCCTGTCTGGATCCTTGGTTCTCACAATGGCCGAGCCTTGGCGCAGCTGGTGCGCGCGCTCGGCATAACTTCGGATCGTGCACGCCTTGGGCTCAGACGTGGATGCACACTGATTGCGGGAGTCGATCCAGAACTCCTGGTCGATCAAGATTTTATCTGGCCGCGGTACAGACCGTTGATCCGTGAGCGCCAGGCGATAAAGACGCGTCAGTTCGATATCCATCTGCGCCAGTTGCCGATCGCGGCAGATAAGCTTTTCGACGGATGCCTTGGCCGTGGCGCAGTCGAAGCTGGTCTCGAACGATGCCGCCTGGGCGCAGGTGCTCGTCACCGCGCAAACGCTGGCAGCGAGCAGACAGGTGAAAAGGTTGGTGACCGTTTTCATGTTGGCTTCACCCAGATCATTACGTGATCCCCGGAGTGCCATGGAACCTATCGATCCGTTGGACATTGATTCATTCGCATTGGGTGTATCGAGTGTAAGTCAGTGCTCAAAACTTGCCACTCCCGGTCTGGCCTGCGGGGTGCTTTGGACTTAAATTGAACCGCGTTTCACCAGGAGAGCGCTTCCTGCTCTTTCGATATGTGGCCAGTGAAGGCACAATGCGCATCCTTTTTTGGCTGGCCTTGCCGGAGGCGCCTCGAAATGATCAAAACGCCGTACTACCTCATCGATAAACAGAAGCTGCTGGCGAACATGCAGAAGATCGCCTACGTGCGCGAACAGTCCGGGGCCAAGGCCCTGCTGGCACTCAAGTGCTTCGCCACCTGGTCGGTGTTCGACCTGATGCAGCAATACATGGACGGCACCACGTCGTCGTCGCTTTACGAGCTCAAGCTCGGTCGACAGAAATTCGCTGGCGAGACCCACGCCTACAGCGTGGCCTGGGCCGACGACGAGATCGAGGAGATGCTCGAAAACTGCGACAAGATCATCTTCAACTCCATCGGTCAGTTGCAGCGCTACACCGAGGCTTCGGCCGGCAAGGTGCGTGGCCTGCGGGTCAACCCGCAGGTGAGCAGCTCGGATTATCTGCTGGCTGACCCCGCGCGACCGTTCAGCCGTCTGGGCGAGTGGGACCCGGTGAAGATCGAGCAGGTCATCGGGCAGATCTCTGGCTTCATGTTCCACAACAATTGCGAGAACGGTGATTTCGGCCTGTTCGACCAGATGCTGTGCACCATCGAAGAACGCTTTGGCGACTTGCTGCACAAGGTCGAGTGGGTCAGCCTCGGTGGCGGTATCCATTTCACAGGTGAAGGCTACGCACTGGACGAGTTCTGCGCGCGCCTCAAGGCTTTCTCGCAAAAATACGGCGTTCAGGTCTACCTGGAACCGGGCGAAGCGGCCATCACGCAGAGCGCGTCGCTGGAAGTCACCGTGCTCGACACCCTCTACAACGGCAAGCACCTGGCGGTTGTGGACAGCTCCATCGAAGCGCATATGCTCGATCTGCTGATCTATCGCCTGAATGCCAAGCTGGCGCCTAGCGAGGGTGAGCACACGTACATGGTGTGCGGCAAATCCTGCCTGGCCGGAGACATTTTCGGTGAATATCAGTTTGATCGTCCGCTGGCGATTGGGGATCGGCTGTCGTTCATCGATGCAGCGGGCTACACCATGGTCAAGAAGAACTGGTTCAACGGCCTGAAAATGCCGTCCATCGTAGTGAAACAACTCGACGGTACAGTCGAAGTGGTTCGTGAGTTTGATTACAACGACTACATGTCCAGCCTTTCGTAAGCTGGCAGAGAAGGAGAGAGAGAAAAATTGAAGAAGAACGTGCTTATCATTGGTGCAGGAGGTGTCGCCAAGGTGGTGGCCCACAAGTGCGCGCAGCACAACGATGAACTCGGTCGTATTGCTATCGCGTCGCGCAACATCTCCAAGTGCCAGGCCATCATCGACAGCGTCAAGGCCAAGGGCAGCCTCAAAGTGCCCGCCGAAATCCAGGCCTTCTCGCTGAACGCCCTGGATGTCGAAGCGACCAAGACGCTGATCCGCGAAACCGGATCGCAGATCGTCATCAACGTCGGTTCCGCGTTCCTCAACATGTCGGTGCTGCGCGCCTGCATCGATACCGGCGTGGCCTATCTGGACACCGCCATTCACGAAGAACCAGGCAAAGTCTGCGAGACGCCGCCCTGGTATGGCAACTACGAGTGGAACCACCTCGAAGAGTGCAAAGAGAAGAACATTACCGCCATTCTCGGCGTGGGCTTCGACCCGGGTGTGGTCAACGCCTATGCAGCACTGGCGCAACAACAGTATTTCGACCGCATTGATTCGATCGACATTCTCGACGTCAACGCCGGTTCCCATGGCAAGTATTTCGCCACCAATTTCGACCCGGAAATCAATTTCCGCGAATTCACCGGACAAGTGTGGAGCTGGCAGAACAGCCAGTGGACCAGCAACACGATGTTCGAAGTCAAACGCACCGACGACCTGCCGGTCGTCGGCGAGCAGAACCTGTACCTGACCGGCCACGATGAAGTGCACTCGCTGTCGAAGAACCTCGACGTGCCCAACGTGCGTTTCTGGATGAGCTTCGGCGAACACTACATCAATGTGTTCACCGTACTCAGGAACCTTGGCTTGCTCTCCGAGCAACCGGTCAAGACCGCCGAAGGCCTGGAAGTCGTGCCGCTGAAACTGGTCAAGGCCGTGCTCCCTGATCCGAGCTCGCTGGCGCCTGGCTACACCGGCAAAACCTGCATTGGCGACCTGGTCAAGGGCACCAAGGATGGCCAGCCGCGCGAAGTGTTCATCTACAACGTGGCTGATCATGAAGACGCTTATGCGGAAACTGACAGCCAGGGCATTTCCTATACCGCAGGCGTGCCGCCCGTGGCCGCAGCCTTGCTGGTCGCCCGTGGCGAGTGGGACGTGCAGCGCATGGCCAACGTCGAGGAGCTTGCGGCCGAGCCGTTCCTCAAGGCGCTGGATGTGATGGGCCTGCCGACCCGCATCAAGGACGAAAATGGAGATCGTCCGTGGAGCTGAAACGCCTGAGGCTCCTGAAATACAGGTGAGTCTCGTTTCCCGCTCCAGCTAAAGATCTACAGAGCGCCATTGAATTCTGTAAATCATTGAAATCAGGACCTTCGGGTCCTTTTTTCGTTCCGGCGCGAACCACTGAAATCCATCCTGGCTTCGACGTCGGCAGTCTCTTGCGCGTTGTTCATCGCCGGGTTGTTGCAGGGGTAATGCTCGTTGCCTGAGGCGATCCGGCCGATTGCCGTACGTAGTGGTACGGCATGATCTAAGCTCCACAATGGATGGCTTCTCGAGCAGGGGTTTCAATGCGAAGCACACCTGAAAACAGCCTGCAAAATGCGTTGAAAGCCTGTAGAGACAGCTTCATTTCTGTGGGTTTTTTCAGTCTTTTCATCAACGCGCTAATGCTCGTTCCTATCTTCTACATGCTTCAGGTGTATGGGAGAGTGCTGAGCAGTAGAAGTCTGACGACCCTGGCAATGCTGACGCTGATCATGACCTTGCTGGTGGTCACGCTCGGCTCACTGGAATGGGTTCGTTCTCGGATCATGGTCCGGGTCAGCACCCGGCTGGATGTGTTGCTCAGTCGCCAGGTCTATAAGGCCAGTTTCAAACGGGCACTGGACAGTGGCGGCATGGATGCTTCGGCCCAGTCGCTGAACGACTTGACGGGCTTGAGGCAGTTTCTCTCCGGTAATGGATTGTTCGCCTTTTTCGATGCGCCCTGGTTGCCGATCTATATCGCGGTGATGTTCCTGTTTCATCCCTGGTTTGGCTGGGTCGCGACGGGCAGTGCGCTGTTGTTGCTGTTACTCGCGTTTATCAATGAGCGGCTGACGGGACCGGCACTGGCCCAGGCCAACAAGGAGCATATTGGCGCGACGCTCTACACCACGAAAAATCTGCGCAACGCTGAAGTCATCGAGTCCATGGGCATGCTTGAAACCCTGATGGACCGTTGGGGGCGTCGGCAAAGGAACGTCCTGTTGCTGCAGTCCCGGGCGAGCGATAGAGGGGCCATAGTCAGTACGATTTCCAAATCCTTCCGTATCCTCGTGCAATCACTGGTCCTTGGACTGGGGGCGTACCTGGCCGTGGAGCAGCAGTTGGGGGTAGGCCTGGTGTTTGCCGGGTCCGTGCTGCTGGGGCGCGCATTGGCCCCCATTGATCTGATCATCGGCAGCTGGAAGGGTTTTATTGCGGCCCGCTCGCAGTACGCCCGTCTCAACGACATTCTCGACAAACAACTGGCTCAGCCCGAGCGTATGTCCTTGCCTGCGCCTCAGGGGCACGTGCAAGTGGAAAACCTGGTGGTCACGGCACCTGGTTCGAAAACCCCGATCATCAAAAACATCAGCTTCAGCGTACCTGCCGGCTGCATGGTGGGAATCATTGGCCCAAGTGCCGCGGGCAAGTCGACCCTGGCCAGGGCACTGATGGGAGTATGGGTCCCGCAGCATGGGGTGGTCCGCCTGGATGGGGCCGACATCAGCGCGTGGGACAAACATGAGCTTGGGCCGCATATCGGTTACTTGCCCCAGGACATTGAATTATTCGAAGGCAGCGTCAGCGAGAACATTGCGCGCTTCGCCGAGGTCGATTCCGAGAAAGTCATTCTGGCCGCCAGGACTGCTGGCGTTCACGAAATGATTTTGCTGTTGCCGGATGGCTACGACACCGTCATTGGCAGCGAAGGGGTCATGCTGTCGGGAGGACAGCGCCAGCGCATAGGACTGGCCCGCGCTCTGTATGGCAACCCACGGCTGATTGTTCTCGACGAGCCCAATTCCAATCTCGACGAAGTCGGTGATCGCGCCCTGGCAGCAGCCATCCAGCAGCTCAAGCGGAATGGCGCGACCCTGTTTGTGATTACCCACCGAACCAACATCGTGTCGCAACTTGACCGGTTGATGGTGATGACCGACGGCGTTATCAGCCTCTATGGGCCACGCGAGCACGTGCTGGCCAAACTCAACGCGCAGCAGCAGGTACAAAAGCACACCGCGCAAGCCGGCGCCAACATGGCTTCGGTCGCTACCAGCAAGGACGATGCGGATGGACCGTACGATGCCCAATCGTCAAATTGACAGCTTCGCCGACCTGCCGGTATCCGACCGAAAAATCCGTCGCCTGGGTTTTGGCATTGTCGGGGTGATCTTCGGCCTGTTTGGCACTTGGGCGGCGCTCGCGCCGCTGGACGGTGCCGCTTACGCGCCTGGCGTGGTCACCGTGCAGTCTTACCGCAAAACGGTCCAGCATCTGGAAGGGGGCATCGTCAAAGCGGTGTTGGTCCATGACGGTGACATCGTCAAGCGGGATGATCCACTGATCATTCTCGATGATGCCCAGTTGCGCTTCGAATACGAGATGACCCGAAGCCAGCTCGTCGCGGCCAGAGCCATGGAAGCAAGACTCCGGGCGGAGCGCGACGCGCTGTCGGCAATCAGCTTTGGGGAGATAGCCGATCCCTCCAGTGTGCGAGGTGTGGAAGCGCGCCAAGGCGAGACCCAGGTGTTCAATGCCCGGCAGGGCTCAAGGCTGGGCCAGATTTCGGTGTTGAAAGAGCGCATTGGCCAGTTGCATCAACAAATCAAGGGACTGGAATCGATGATCGCTGCCAAGGTTCACCTGGAGAAATCCTACAGCGGTGAAATCGGTGAATTGACCGACCTGCTCAAGCAAGGGTTCGTTGACAAACAACGTCTGATTGAGCAGGAGCGCAAGCTGGGAATGCTCAGGTCGGAAGTGGCCGATCACCGTTCAACCATCAACAGGACTCGTCTGCAGATCAACGAAACACAGCTGCAGATTCTGCAAATCGACAAGGATTTCAATGCCGAGGTCGTCAAGCAGCTGGCCGAAGTGCAAACCAGGATGTACGACCTGCAAGAGAAAACCTCAGCCCTGGAAGACCGGCTCAGCCGTATCGTCATCCGCTCACCCGACGCGGGCATGGTGATTGGCATGACCGTGCACACCATTGGTGGCGTCGTGCGCCCGGCAACGCCGCTGCTGGACATTGTTCCATCGGTTTCCGAACTGGTCATAGAGGCCCAGGTGGACCCGATGGATATTGATCGCATCGCCATCGGCAAGCGTGCCGATATCCGTTTCGCCGCGTTCAACAGCTCGACCACTCCGGTAATCGAAGGCGAGGTCAGCGGCGTATCGGCTGACCGACTGACCAATGAAAAGTCCGGGGCTGCCTATTATCTGGCGCGGATCCGGGTCACCGAAGCCGGTGCGCAGACCCTGGGTGAGCGCAAGTTGCTGCCGGGGATGCCGGCGGACGTGTTGATCATCACCGGGCAGCGCACGCTGTTGCAGTACTTGGTGCAGCCGGCTCGCGATGCCCTGTCTCAATCGATGATCGAGGAATAACCGTGCGCGCGTCGGCAGTTCTGCTGGGCGGTCTGCTGATGCTTGCAGCGGGTGCCGCGCTGGCGCAAACCCCGGCAGCAACACCAAACGGGGTCAGCGCCTCGACGTTTTCCACCGACCTCATGCAGTTGTATCGCGAGGCGCGACTGGAGGATCCGCGGATATTGGCTTCCTTTGCACAAGCGCAGGCGGGCCGGGAACATCAGCGCGAGGCCATGGGGGCGCTGTTTCCGCAGGTATCGATGAACGCCGGGACGAATCGGATTCACCAGGAAAACGACCTGGTGCAGCAGAGTTACGATAGCGAAAGCTACAGCCTGGTGTTGCGTCAGTACCTCTACAACAAGGTCGCATGGGAGAACTATCAGAAATTCAAAAGCCTGGCCAGGCAGTCCGAATCTGAGGCGTTGGAAGCCCAGGCCGAGGCCACCGTGGAGTTGGCCCGGCGTTACTTCACCGCATTGGCGGCCGAGGATGAACTGGAGTTGGTGAGGGCGGAACGTCGAACCACGCAAAAGAGCCTGGACCGAGTCAATGCGTTGTACGAAAAGCAGTTGGCATTGATTACCGACCAACTCGACCTCAAGGCCCGGGTCGATTTGCTCGCTGCGCAGGAGCTGGATGCCCGCAACCAGGCCAGTATCAGTCGCGAGGCATTGGCGGAGATCGTCGGCCGGCCAGTCAAGGAGAAGCTCAACCGGATTCGCGATGACGTGCAACTACGGGTTTCGGCGCAGAGCCTTGAAACCTGGGTGCGCGAGGGTATGGCGCTAAACCCTGCACTCAAGGCCAACGAAAGCGGTGTCGAAGCGGCAGGCGCTGCGTTGCGCAGCGGTAAGGGCGGGCACTATCCGACCCTGAGTCTGAGCCTGAGCGCACAAGAGACAAACGAAGGCTACAACAATGCCCTGACGCCGCGCACAGACAGTTATGTCGCCGGCATTGGCGTTCAGGTGCCGCTGTACAGCGGTGGCTCGACCTCGGCGCGGGTCCGTGGTCTCTACCAGGATCAGATTACCGCCGAGCAGGAACTGGAAGCGATCCGGCGCCGGGTGGTCAAAGAGATCACCAGCGCTTACCTGACCGCCAATTCGAGCGTAGAAAAGATCAGCGCGAGCCGAAATGCCCTGAGCTCGGCACAGCTGTCCAGGGTGGCGGCAGAGAAAGCGCTCAATTACGGAATGGTCAATGCCGTCGATGTACTAGCCAGCGTACGCAACGAATTCCGGGCTCGTCGTGATCTGCTCAAGACGCAATATGAGTTCGTCACCAATGTCCTCACGCTCAATCGCTGGGCGGGAAAGTCGCCTGCCGAAAGTGTCGAAAGCGTTAATGCCTGGCTGGGCCCCGTCAGCGCCAGCCAAAACCTGACATCCCCCTGATCCTGCCGCAATACCGACTGTGGATCCCGCCCAAACTGAACGCCAATTTCAGCCTGACCTCCAGCAGTTCTGGCGGTGGTTGCATGGCTCGGCGAGACAGGCTTCGCCGAAAAATTGACGCCAGAGTTTATTCTGTGCTGGCTTCACGCCACTTGTCGGTTAGTTGACGATTTTGATCAGATTCAGGCTTAGGTCGCAGGTCTTCCGCAGCGAGCCTAAGACCTTGATTTCTTGAGGTTGAGGGCACCCGTGGGAAGATTTACGGGGCTATGCGCATGAGGTTTGAGGTGACGGCTGATGGAATGGGCGGGCGGGTAGTGCGCTGGGCTGGCCTAGACTCAGTTCAGTGGCTGGAGGGAGCACATCCACATGCGCAAGCTATTGATTGTTGTTCCTATTTAAGTTTTTTCGATAGCTTGCCCGGGTTTTGCAAACGTCCTCAACTTCAGCCGGTGACGCTAGTGTCCCTTGGGCCTGTCGGCGCTCGTATCTGTTCTTCGATCGCGCGGACCAAGTGAGCGGGCCGCTGATCCAGGAAGTCCAATGGATGGAGGTCATGGTTCATTTTCAAGGGAGTCAGCAAAGTAATGACGACCCACAGAAAACCCATACGCGTGATGCTGATCGATTGTCGCCCCCTCGTGCTCATGGGGCTTCACGACCTGATCAATGCCAGGAAGCCTCAGATGGAAGTGAGCGGCCAGGCCACCACCTATACCAGCGCGCTGGATCTTGCCGATCAGATGCGTCCCAATGTCATTTTTTTCAGTTTCTTTCCAGATGCGCTGAACCCGTTGGAGGTCGTCGCGCAACTCACCCGCAGCGCTGAAATGAAATTACTGGTGCTTAAGGGCTTGTACGAAGCCGTCCCCGTTGCCCAGGCAATAGAGGCGGGCGCTCGCGGCATCGTGCTGGCGGAAGACCCGACAGAATCGATCATCCAGGCCATCATCACGGTCCACCACCGCGACATTGGACTGGATAGAGCCTGGGCCGGTGGGCTTTCCGGCTACGCCGCGACCGGACATATACATTTGAAGTGCAATCTGGAGCAGGCGAAACAAGCGCGGCTGACGTTGCGCGAGAGAGAACTGATTCGCGCCATCGTGGGGGATCCGTCCGCCAAATACATCAGCATCGCCGGGCGCCTGGGCATCAGCGAGCACACCGTGCACAACCACCTCAGCAACATTTATCAAAAGCTTAATCTCATCAACCGCATCGACTTGCTGATGTATGCGCTGAAGCACGGGCTTACCAACGACGAAAAACCACTCGATTCCACTTGGGTGGAAATGGATTTGGCTTCACGTCAAAACAAGACGCTCTGACACCCCTTGGCGCGTCTGGGCCGTCACCGTGTTGTCGTCCCAGAGGATTCAGCACGCAGGCGATCCGCTGCGAGGGTGGTTTGCGCCACCCTCGTATTCTTTACGCGCGCGATACCTCAGGCGCCGCCAAAAACAATGTCGCTAGCCAGAACATCGACCCCGACCAAGGTGATGGTGGTTGTTTGTCCGCCATCCTCGGCAATCGTCACGATGCTGTCTGCGCCGGAGATGTCGATCGATTGGACCACGGCATTCTGGTCGCCGTTGAGCACCAGCGTGTCTCGCAGGCTTGGGTCCGCATCGAAGCCGGTGACCTGGTACAGGTTCTCATCGACTGACAAATCAATGTTGAAGGCATCACGCTCTCCGCCTGTACCAACCAGCGTGAAGTCGAAGAGCGCGTTGGCCGGGTCGTTGGCGAACAGGTTGGCGTCAAACGTACTCGTCGCCGAGTCCCCATCCTTGTCCGTCAGCGTCGCGCTGAACGCCAGCTGGAGATCGCTGGCCAGGTTCTCGGACTCCTGAATGAACTCGATCACCGGGATCTTGATCACGCCCAGGCCCATCGTGAGCTGAACCGCGTCAATGAGCTTGGAGTCCACTCGCTCGATGAGGAAGGACGTCTGTCCTCCATCCTCCGAGGTCAGGTCAGCGGCAAGAACCTTCGTCGGCGAACCCGACGTCGTGCCGTCAGCGTAGAAGATCGTGTAATACAGTTCCTCCGTTGCCGGGTCATACCCCTGCACCGAGTTGTCGATGAAAACTTTCAGGCCCGTCAACAAGGTCTCGGGATTGATGACGAAACTCTCGTCACCGGCATTGATGCCTGCCGTCCCGTTTCCATCCAGGTTGTTGTTGGCAATACCGATGCCGGAGGTGCTGACGTTCATGTTCGCGGTGCCGATGAATGCAAACCCGCCGGCTTCTATTTGCGTTTCGGTGAGGTCGGGCGCTCCCACGGTGATGGCGGAAAATATTTCGCCTGCGGTAGTGGTCGCGTTAACACCAAAAAAGACAATCTCCTCAGAGGGCGAAGGAATAGTCGGCGGATTCTGCGGCGGAATTAACAATGTGCGCACGGGATCCGGGCCACCGGCACCGAGCGAGCCGTCTTCAGAGCTCTGGACGATCGTCGAACCGAAGCCTTGCTCAAGATCCAGTGCATAGCTGCCATTGGCATAGGCGGTCAACGTGTAGTCGACGCTGGTATCCGCTGTATTGGCGTTATTGTCGAAATCGCCGGTCAACGTCCCTGCGAATTGGTACGCGCCATTGGCATCCGGTGAGGGCGTCTGCTCGGTGAGCGTGCCGGTCCCGGTCGAGGTCGTGTTATCTGGCCTGACGATGGTGAACTCACCATTCACCAACGAGATATTCAGACCGGTCGTACCCAGCCCGTCGGCTCCGGCCGAGTTGTTCCAGAACCCATATTGAGCAAGGACGCTACCGGTCCCGATCAGGTTGCCGAATGCGAGCGATGGGCCGTCGTCCTTGAATATCAGGTTTTGCCCGATATTGAGGGTCGCCTGGGCACTGTCGCCGTCGCCATCGGTCTTGGTCCCTATCAGTGTCACTAGATTGTCCGCCGATAGAGTCTTCGAATCATCGGGATTGGTGGCATCGGGGTGCACCACGGCGCGGATCTGGTCGAGTGTGACATCACCATTGGCGGCCACGCTCACCGTGAATACCAGATCGTTGCTCGTCGCCGTGCGGCCTTGCACCACGCCGCCGTTGAGCGACAGGTTTACCGCCTGGCCGGTGGCCGTATCCACCAACCCCGACGCACCGGCCACCACGGCCAGCGCATAGGTCAGTGTGCCCGCGCCATCAGCGCCAAACGCTGAACTGAAGTTGGCGGCAAAGTTCTGGGTGGCGTTGGTTGCCAGTACCGTCTCGTCCACTGTCAACGTCGGCTCGGTGCCGGTGGTGCTGATGCTCGGCCCATCGTCCTTGAACACCAGGTTCTGCCCGATGTTGAGGGTCGCCTGGGCACTGTCACCGTCGCCATCGGTCTTGGTTGCCGTCAGCGTTACCAGATTGTCAGCGGTCAGCGTTTTCGAATCATCGGGATTGGTGGTGTCGGGATGTACCACGGCGCGGATCTGGTCGAGCGTGACGTCACCATTGGCGGCCACGCTCACCGTGAATACCAGATCGTTGCTCGTCGCCGTGCGGCCTTGCACCACGCCGCCGTTGAGCGACAGGTTTACCGCCTGGCCGGTGGCCGTATCCACCAACCCCGACGCACCGACCACCACGCCCAGCGCATAGGTCAGTGTGCCGGCGCCATCAGCGCCAAACGCCGAGCTGAAGTTGGCGGCAAAGTTCTGGGTGGCGTTGGTCGCCAGCACCGTCTCGTCCACTGTCAACGTCGGCTCCGTGCCGGTGGTGTTGATGCTCGGCCCATCGTCCTTGAACACCAGGTTTTGTCCGATGTTGAGGGTCGCCTGGGCACTGTCGCCGTCGCCATCGGTCTTGGTTGCCGTCAGCGTTACCAGATTGTCAGCGGTCAACGTCTTCGAATCATCGGGATTGGTGGTGTCGGGATGCACCACGGCGCGGATCTGGTCGAGCGTGACGTCACCATTGGCGGCGACGCTCACTGTGAACACCAGCTCATTGCTCGTGGCGGTGCGACCTTCCACCACTGTGCCGTTGAGCGACAGATTCACCGCTTGACCAGTGGCCGTGTCGGTCAGCCCCGAGGCACCGGCTACCACGCCCAGCACATAGGTCAGTGTGCCCGCGCCATCAGCACCAAACGCCGAGCTGAAGTTGGCGGCAAAGCTCTGGGTGGCGTTAGTCGCCAGCACCGTCTCGTCCACCGTCAACGTCGGCTCCGCACCGGTGGTGCTGATGCTCGGCCCGTCGTCCTTGAACACCAGGTTCTGCCCGATGTTGAGGGTCGCCTGGGCACTGTCGCCGTCGCCATCGGTCTTGGTTGCCGTCAGCGTTACCAGATTGTCAGCGGTCAACGTCTTCGAATCATCGGGATTAGTGGTGTCGGGATGCACCACGGCGCGGATCTGGTCGAGCGTGACGTCACCATTGGCGGCGACGCTCACCGTGAATACCAGATCGTTGCTGGTGGCCGTGCGGCCTTGCACCACGCCGCCGTTGAGCGACAGGTTCACCGCCTGGCCAGTGGCCGTGTCGGTTAGCCCCGACGCACCGACCACCACGCCCAGCGCATAGGTCAGCGTGCCGGCGCCATCAGCGCCAAACGCCGAACTGAAGTTGGCGGCAAAGTTCTGGGTGGCGTTGGTCGCCAGCACCGTCTCGTCCACTGTCAGCGTCGGCTCCGTGCCGGTGGTGCTGATGCTCGGCCCGTCGTCCTTGAACACCAGGTTCTGTCCGATGTTGAGGGTCGCCTGGGCACTGTCGCCGTCGCCATCGGTCTTGGTCGCCGTCAGCGTTACCAGATTGTCCGCCGATAGAGTCTTCGAATCATCAGGATTGCTGGCATCGGGGTGTACCACGGCGCGGATCTGGTCGAGCGTGACGTCACCATTGGCGGCCACGCTCACCGTGAATACCAGATCGTTGCTCGTCGCCGTGCGGCCTTGCACCACGCCGCCGTTGAGCGACAGGTTTACCGCCTGGCCGGTGGCCGTATCCACCAACCCCGACGCACCGGCCACCACGGCTAGCGCATAGGTCAGTGTGCCGGCGCCATCAGCGCCAAACGCCGAACTGAAGTTGGCGGCAAAGTTTTGGGTGGCGTTGGTCGCCAGCACCGTCTCGTCCACTGTCAACGTCGGCTCCGTGCCGGTGGTGTTGATGCTCGGCCCATCGTCCTTGAACACCAGGTTTTGTCCGATGTTGAGGGTCGCCTGGGCACTGTCGCCGTCGCCATCGGTCTTGGTCGCTATCAGCGTTACCAGATTGTCAGAGGTCAGCGTTTTCGAATCATCGGGATTAGTGGTGTTGGGGTGCACCACGGCGCGGAGTTGGTCGAGCGTGACATCACCATTGGCGGCGACGCTCACCGTGAACACCAAATCGTTGCTGGTGGCCGTGCGACCTTCCACCACTGTGCCGTTGAGCGACAGGTTTACCGCCTGGCCGGTGGCCGTATCCACCAACCCCGACGCACCGGCCACCACGGCCAGCGCATAGGTCAGTGTGCCGGCACCATCAGCGCCAAACGCTGAGCTGAAGTTGGCGGCGTAGTTCTGGGTGGCGTTGGTCGCCAGCACCGTCTCGTCCACTGTCAGCGCCGGCTCGGTGCCGGTGGTGCTGATGCTCGGCCCATCGTCCTTGAACACCAGGTTTTGTCCGATGTTGAGGGTCGCCTGGGCGCTGTCGCCGTCGCCATCGGTCTTGGTCGCCGTCAGCGTCACCAGGTTGTCAGAGGTCAGCGTTTTCGAATCATCGGAATTGGTGGTGTCGGGATGCACCACGGCGCGGATCTGGTCGAGCGTGACGTCACCGTTGGCGGCGACACTCACCGTGAACACCAAATCGTTGCTGGTAGCCGTGCGACCTTCCACCACGGTGCCGTTGAGCGACAGGTTTACCACCTGGCCGGTGGCCGTATCCACCAGCCCCGACGCACCCGCCACCACGCCCAGCGCATAGGTCAGTGTGCCAGCGCCATCGGCGCCAAACGCTGAGCTGAAATTGGCGGCAAAGTTCTGGGTGGCGTTGGTTGCCAGCACCGTCTCGTCCACCGTCAGCGTCGGCTCGGTGCCGGTGGTGCTGATGCTCGGCCCGTCGTCCTCGAAGATCATTTGGGAGCCGATTTCGGTTTTCGAAACAGAGGCCTGGACCAGCGTGAAACCACCGATATCAAAATCGGCGTGGTTATTACCCTTGGCGTCGAGGGCTGCCCCGTTCTCGACGAGGACGCGGTTGTGATCCGTCGTTGTGGTGTATTCAATCTGGTAGCCGGCCAAAACGCCGGTGATGGTTGCAACCCCACCAGTCAAGCTGATGCCAATGGCCGCGTCATTCACCGATCCGTTTGAATTCTCGATCACCACCCCGGCGCTGTTGAAGACGCGAACATTGGTGATAGCAACCGGCGTATCACCCACATAACCGTTGATGAAGTTCACGCCAGGTTCAGCAGCGGTGGTGAATGCGCTGATTTTTACCACGGCACTCTTGCCGCTTTGCAACTGCACGACGTCGAAGTTGGCCATCTTCGCGTTGAAGACGCCGGTAAAGTCGATGTTGGACTCAAGATCTGCTTCGGTCGGGCTCAGGTTGGGAATGGTCACATCCTGCCTGGCACCGGTGACGAACGAAAAGCGAATGCCATCCTGTTCCGTAATCATCTGGTTGTTGGTGCCGAAAGTGGTCGGGTTGGCCGCCTGGCTGGTGATGATCGTGTCGCCAGTGTTTATATTGGCGCCGCTTGACTGGTCTGCGGGGTTCTTGCCGGTGGCGATGATGGTGGGATCCGTGATCCGCACGACACCATCGACCGTTTCAGTTGTAGGGTTCGCTTTCGTGAACATCAGGAACAGGTTCGCACCGGAGGGCACACCGGCCAAACTGAACTCCAGGTCCTGACTGGCTCCAATGAACACCTTATTCAGCAGATTGAGCGAATCATCGGGATTCGCCGTATCTGTATGCTTGATCGGTTGGTACTCCACGGTCCAGATCTTGCCACCCGAGACCGGCGATCCGGTTTCTTCGATATAGGCCGCGAACACGATCGCTCCGGTCGAGCCACCGGCCCGGCCCAGAACGATGTTGTCGTTGTTCGCATCCGTATAGAGAAGGATGCTGGTGCCATTGAGGGTATCCAGTCCGCTGTCCAGGCCATTAAGCGGTGCGCCATTGGAGTCGACGAAGCTGATATTGGTAATGGTGGCTCCGGGGTCAGCGGTGACGGTGAATGCATTACTCCCTGTGTTGCCCACGGCACCGGTATAGCCACTCAACGCTGCCCCCGTTGCAGTACCGGCACCCAGTGCAGTCAAGCGGGCAGAGAAGATCGAGGGCAGAGACGCCACCAGAATGTCGTTGTCGTTAGCGTCTTCCGCAGGGCTTGGAGTGGCGGCGGCGTTCTGCAACCCGGCCGTTTCGTCCAGCGTCACGTTCGCGCCGGTCGCCACGACGCTCAGAGCGCTGTCTGTAAACGACGTTGTCGCCACTGCGTCGTCACTGGTACCGAACACACGATCGTCGCCCGCAGAGGCCGCGGTGAGCAGAAACGTCGCACCAGCGGAGTCGTCCGGGTTCACGTACCACGAGGTTGTGACGCTGCCGTTGACTTGGCCGTCGAGATCGCCGGCACCGCCGTCGGTCACGTACCAGGGCTCGTGTCCCTCGCCGGTGTCGGTATCGAGCACGTCGTCGGGCGTGCCCCATACGTTATCCGCGCCGGCGCCGGTGGCGTGTTCCACTTCGAGCTTCACTGTGCTGCCCGGTGCGAACCCACCAGCCGTGATGGTGGCGGTGCTGCCGGGCGCGTAGTCGCTCAGGTCGGTGGTGACGGTCGGAGCATATAGGGGGGCACCGGTGTTACCGGCCTGGTTGCTTGTTAGCGATGAGTTTTTTTTGTGATTAGCCATGATTTTCTCCAGAGCAACACGGGCCATCGAGGCCGGACCGTAGACTTTGTACTGCTATGGCTTGCAACTATGTGTAAGCGCCGGGGATTGCGCATCGGCCGATACTCCCAAGCGGGGTGGGAGTTTCAGACTACTCGGGAGGGGAAAAGCGGGATAAGGGCGCGCAGGAACGGTGCCGCATATTCCGCTTGCAAATCAGGACATGGTACGAGGGTTCAAAATCGGTGGGGTTTTATCCGCCATCGTCGCGCTGTGCAACATCTCCGCCCGTCACCCACATGGAAACCCAGACCAGCGAACCGGCACTAACCCGAGGTTGCGCGGTCAGTAATTGGCGCCTGTAGCGACGGGGATCGTCTCTGATAGCGGCACATCAGGCTACGTTTAGCGTTTTCTCCACTGCCTTAGGGCAAAAACCAGCGATGGATTGCGTCCTGGACCGACTATTTCTTTTGCGGGCGACACTTTATGGGTTTGCTTCTCGATCCGCGTCATGACATTGATGCCGCTTTATTAAGCTATCGCCGGGTGTTCTGGTCGCTGGCGCTGTTCAGTGGGGTGATCAACCTGCTGGTGCTGGTGCCGTCGCTCTACATGATGCAGGTGTACGACCGGGTTCTCACCAGCCGCAACGAAACCACCTTGTTCATGCTCACCTTGATCGCCCTGGGCCTGTTCATGTTCAGCGCCCTGATCGAGTGGGTACGCGGTGAGGTGATGATTCGCATGAGCGCGGGGCTGGACGATGCCTTGGGCGAGCGGATTTTCGATGCCGCCTTCGCCCGCAGCCTGCGCGAGCACAACGCCAACCCGGCGCAGGTACTCACCGATCTGGCGACGCTGCGGCAGTTGATCACCGGTCAGGGCCTGATCGCCTTGCTCGATGCGCCGTGGTTGCCAATCTTCCTGCTGGTGGCGTTCATCTTTCACCCCTGGTTCGGCGTGCTGACGCTGGTTCTGGCCCTGGTGCTGATCGGTCTGGCGCTGTGGGGCGAGTTGGCGACTCGCACGCGTTTGGGCGAAGCCAATCGCCTGGGCGTGCAGTCGTCGATCTATGTAAACAGCACGTTACACAATGCCGAAGTCATCCAGGCCCTGGGCATGCTCGGGCCGTTGCGTCAGCGCTGGAGTCTGTTGCAGCAACGCATTGTTGCCGCCCAGGCCCATGCCAGCGACCGCGGCGCGCGTATCACTTCGATGACCCGTTTCGTGCGCATCTCCGGACAGTCTCTGGCCCTGGGCCTGGGGGCGTTGCTGGTGCTTGAAGGCGAATTGTCGGCGGGCATGATGATTGCGATGTCGCTGCTGCTGGGGCGTGCCCTGGCGCCGGTGGAAATTGCCATTGGCTCGTGGAAGCAGTTCAACTCCGGCCGCCAGAGCTACCAGCGCCTGAGCCAGCTGCTGGCCCAGCATCCGCGCGAGCGCCTGCGCATGCCTTTGCCACCGCCCACCGGCGCAGTGCGTTTGGAGCAGTTGTATGTCGGCCCGCCCGGTGCCTCGCAACCGATCCTGCGGGGCATCAATTTCAGCCTGGCCAAAGGTGATGTGCTCGCCGTTGTCGGCCCCAGCGCCAGTGGTAAGTCAACGCTGGCCAGGGCGATGGTCGGAGTATGGCCGGCCATGGGCGGGTCGGTGCGCCTGGACGACGCCGAGATCAGTCAATGGTCCCACGATGCCCTTGGCCCGCACCTTGGATACCTGCCGCAGGACATCGAACTGTTCGATGGCAGTGTGGCCGACAACATTGCCCGCTTCGGCGAGCAGGACGCCGACAAGATCATCGCCGCCGGGCGTCACGCTGGCATTCACGAAATGATCCTCAGGTTCCCCAAGGGTTACGACACACCGCTGGGCCCCGGCGGGCTTGGCTTGTCCGGTGGACAAAAGCAACGCCTCGGCCTGGCTCGCGCGCTCTATGGGCACCCGTCGCTGATTGTGCTCGATGAACCCAATTCCAACCTCGATGAAGCCGGAGATCTGGCACTGGTGCAAGCCATCAGTGTGCTCAAGGCTGCTGGCAGCACCGTGGTGCTGATTACCCACCGGCCTAATGTGCTGGCGGTGGTCGATTCCATCCTGGTGCTCAAGGACGGCACTCAACAAGCATTCGGTCCAAGGGACCAGGTGCTCAAGGCATTGATGCCGGGGCCAAGACCGGCCGCGGTAAAGGAGACTGGCGAAGATGCATGATTTGACCCGTGAGCAGGGGCTGAGCGTGCGCAGCGCCAACACGTTGCCCAGCGCCAGTACCGACGCCGGCGGAGCGGCACGCTATGGCGTGGGTTTCCTGATCCTGACGCTGGGCGGCTTCCTGCTCTGGGCTTGCCTGGCGCCGCTCGACCAGGGTGTCGTGGGCAGCGGCACCGTGGTGGTGGCGGGCGAGCGCAAGGCTGTGCAGTCGTTGGTCGGTGGGGTGGTGGAAAAGCTGCTGGTCAGCGATGGCGATCGCGTCACCCAGGGGCAGTTGCTGGTGCAGTTCAATACAGTGCAGGCGCAGTCGCAACTGGACGTGACCCTGGGCAAGTTGCTCAACGATCGCAGCATTGAAGCGCGATTGATTGCCGAGCGCCTGGGCTCAGCCGAGATCCAATGGCCCGCTGAGCTGCTGGAGCGCGCCGACGAACCGCGGGTCAAGGCCGCCATGGCTTTGCAGAGCCAGTTGTTTCTGACTCGCCGCGCAGAACTGGGCAGCCGCTTGCAGATCATCGAACACGAAGCCGCGGCGTTGCAGCAGCAATTGCACGGCTACGAAGGCGTCAAGCGCAACTACGACGCGCAGATGCGCTTTCAACAGCAGGAGCTGGAAGGTTTGCGTGATTTGGCCCGTGAAGGCTACGTTCCGCGCAACAAACTCTTCGAGTCCGAGCGCAACGCCGCTCAATTGGCCGGGCAGATAGCCTCCGGAGTGGGCGATGTCGGCAGGACCCGCCAGGCGATCAATGAAAGCCGGCTCAAGGCCTTGCAGGCGCAGCAGGAATTTCGCCGCGATGCCGAAACCCAGCTCAGCGAAGTCTCTGCCGAGGCGGCAGGGTATGCCGATCAGATTCGTGCCTTGCAGTTTGAAGTCGACAACGGTGCGATCCGTGCGCCGGTGTCCGGACAGGTCATGGACGTGAGTATTCATACGGTCGGGGGCGTTGCGCAGGCTGGGCAAACCCTGATGCAGGTGGTGCCGCTGGATGCGCCGATGGCGATCACCGCGCGTTTCGAGCCGCTGATGGCCAACAAGTTGCGTCCGGGTCTGCCGGTGCATGTGCATTTCACCGCGCTGCAACGGGTGGATACGCCAACGGTCACCGGCACGGTGACTACGGTGTCGGCGGACCAGTTGATCGATGAGCAGACGCACCAGCCGTACTTTTCCGCCAAGGTCGAAATTCCCGCCGGCACCGTCGCTTCGCTCCAGGCCGCCGGTCTGCTGGTGCGCCCCGGCATGCTCGCCGATGTCACGGTGGTGACGGGGGAACGCACCTTGATGAACTACCTGATGAAACCTTTGCGTGAGCGCTTGCTTGCGGCCTTCAAAGAGGAATGAGCATGACCGACCGTTGTCGCTATCGCTCCCGTGTGCTGCTGGGTTTGTATATCAGCTGGGCCGTGATCAATCCCGTATCGGCCGCCGAAGGAGGCCTGAGCCTGACCGCTGCCTATGACGCCTCGCGCGCTAATGACCCAACCGTGCAATCGGCGGCGCATGCCTTTGATGCTTCGAAGCAGGAGGAGGCGATTGGCCGCGGGGGCCTCTATCCGCAAGTGTCGTTGACGTCGCGCTACGGCTACGGCGGGCGTATCGATGGCGGCGACGACAGCACCTACGTCAACAGTAATGACTACCAGGCAAACAACGTCACTCTGGCGGCGCAACAACCGCTCTATGACAAGGGGCGCTGGGCGGCGTATCAGGAAGGCAAGGCGCGAGGGCAGTTGGGTAACCAGCTATTCGACGTTGCCGGCCAGACCCTGTACGACCGGGTCGCCAAAGGCTACTTCGACGTCGCCCGGGCTGAAAACGAGATCAAGTTGATCGCCCAGCAAAAGGCCGCCATCAGTGGCTTGGTGACACAGAGCAAAAAGCTTTATCAGGGCGGGCAGGGCGCGATCACCGACATTGATGAGGCCCAGGCGCGGCTCGATCTCGTCGAAGCCCAGGAGGCTGAAGCCCAGGCCCGTCGCGTGGCTGCGTTGCGGGCATTGTCCGGTCGCGCCAGCCTGCCTATCGATGACATCCAGCCGATGCGCGAAGAACTCGCCGCCGGTAGCCCGATCCCGCCGGAGCAGGATTTGCCTTACTGGACAGCGATTGCCCGTGAAGCGAGCCCCGAGCTGGCAGCCCGCCTGGCAGCGGTGAAAGTCGCCGAGGCGCAGGCCGACAGCCAGCGCGCCGGGCATCATCCGACCTTGTCGCTGACCACCCAGTTAACCCGTCGGGAAACCCGTCAATACGAGGATCTCGATCCGCGCCAGGACACCTATTACGTGGGGGTGCAGTTGGATATTCCGTTGTATCGCGGCGGGGCGGTACGCGCCTCGGTGGCGAAGGCCGAAGCACAATTGGCCGGTGCCCAGTCTGACTACGATGTGCAGCGTCAACAGTTGGCCGAGGACATCGAAGCCGATTACCTGGGCGTGGTGGCCGGGTTCAGCAAGAGCAAGGCGATGCAGCGGGCGGTGGAGTCCAATCAGCGAGCCCTGACTTCCACGGAAAAAGGCTTTCAGGGGGGCGTGCGTTCCACGGTGGATATTCTTGATGCACAGCAGCGGGTATTCCAGGCCCGCCGAGACCTGCTCAACACCAAACTCGACATGCTGCAAAGCTATGTGAGCCTGCACACCCACACCGGCCAGATGAACCGCGGCGTCCTGGAGCAGGTGCAAAGCCTGTTCTGAAAAAGCCTCGGTTCTAACCAAAGCTCAAGATCTCAGCCTAACCCTGTGGGAGTGAGCCTGCTCTCGATAGCGGTGGGTCAGCTGGCAGCAATGCTGAATGTACCGCCGCCATCGCGAGCAGGCTGACTCCTACATTTTGATCTGCGGTTGTCCTCGATTTTTGTGGCACTGCCAATCCCCTGTAGGAGTGAGCCTGCTCGCGATAACAGTGGGTCAGCTTGCATCAGTGCTGAATGTACCGCCGCCATCGCGAGCAGGCTCACTCCCACATTTTGATCTGCGGCTGTCCTCGATATTTGTAGCGCAGCCAATCTCCTGTAGGAGTGAGCCTGCTCGCGATAGCGGTGGGTCAGCTTGCATCAGTGCTGAATGTACCGCCGCCTTCGCGAGCAAGCCCGCCCCCACAGGTTTGGGGCTTGACTCAGGCTGTAAAGTCGCTGGCGTGCAGCTCCTTGACGCCCACCAGTTCGAACTCGAACTCGGGGGTGGCATCGGCGTTGACACTGCCGTAGAGAATGCCATCGGCAAAGCGCAGTTGGCCGGTGGCGTTGGCAGGGTCGAAGGCATTGCTGCCGATGAATGTGAAGGCGTCGACAGTGGCGGTCAGCGGGTTGGCGTCCAGGCCGGTGAAGTCCAGATGATCACCCTCGGTGGTCTTGAAACCGTTGATCACATCGCGCAACGCCCCGACGCCCATGTCCGACAGCGCACCAAATGCGTAGGTATCCGCGCCTGTGCCACCGGAGAGGTTGTCGGTTCCGGCTCCGCCGATCAGCCGGTCATCGCCCGAACCGCCCACCAGCGTGTCGTTACCCGCGCCCCCGTTCAGAACGTTCGCGGCGCTGTTGCCGGACAAACTGTCGGCGTAGGCGCTTCCCGTCAGGTTTTCGAAGTATTTCAAGGTGTCGAGCCCCGAACTCACAGTGTTTTGTTGCGCTGACGTCGAGAGGTTTACGGTAACGCCAGACAGGGCGCTTTCATAAGACACCGTGTCAATGCCATCGCGCCCGTCCAGCACGTTGTTGCCGGCTCCGGCGAACAATGTGTTGTCCAGCGCGTTGCCCGTGCCATTGGCGGCACCAGTTCTATCGACATACAGATGCTCGACATTGTTGCTGAGGGTATAAGCCGTCAGGCTGCTATGTACACGGTCGATCCCCCCAGACACGGCATTGCTGCTGATCTCGACCACGCTGTCGCCGGCGTTGTCGACATAGTAGGTGTCGTTGCCATCGCCGCCGGTCATGGTATCGGCCCCTGTCGCACCATTGAGCACGTTATTGGCGGCATTGCCGGTGATGAAGTTTTCCCGCTCATTGCCGGTACCGTTGATGTCCGACACACCGGTGAGCACCAGGTTCTCGAGATTGGCGCCCAGGGCCCAACTGACCGAGGCCTGTACCGTATCGATCTGCGAGGTCGAGGTGTTGCTTTCCACCACGCGGTCGGACGCGCTATCGACTACATAGATGTCGTTGCCATCGCCACCGGTCATAGTGTCGGCGCCCAGGCGTCCATCGAGTGTGTCGTTGCCCGAAGTGCCCACCAGGGTATCTGCCTGGTCGGTACCGGAAATCATGTTCTGAGCGTTGTCGAAAATGTCCTGCACGCTGTTGTTGTCATTAGGGTTGCCCTGGAAGCCAAGGTCGCTGGCGATGTAGTCAGCCAGACGCTGGCCGACGATTTCCGCCGATTCTTCGTGCAGGTGCCAGACGTCGTCGGGATACGCCTGCGGGTCGACTTCGTGGCGCAATGGGAGGTCGGTGTAGTCCACCGCCAGCTTGACATCGCTGCGCTCGGCGGCGATGGCTTCCTGGGCGGCGCGAACATAGCCAACCCCCTCGACGATGGAGGCAATCTTCTCTTCCGAATAACCGCGGGTACGCGCAGCGCCCTGATCGTAGTGACCGGTTTCCATCATGTACACGCTGAAGTTGCCGAGCTGGGCATGCAGGTAATCAAACACCTTCAGGGTCGCGGCCTTGTAGGCCGCCGCTGCCGCTGCTTTGTCCGTGGCGCGGCCGATCTCCTGGGCGGCTTCCTCGCCCTGGCCCCAAATGATGCCCATGGTGACGTTATCGATGGATTGCAGTTCGGTGAGCTGTTCGCGCAGCAGCGTCTCGGCGCGCAACAGCGCAGGCCCGGGTTGGTTGGTGTCGGTCAGCCACCAGCACAACTTGAGTTCCTCGGCGCTGAGGGTCGACAGGCCGGTGACCGTGCTGCCGCCTACCGCGAGGTCGATGCCGTTGCCATCGGCGTCGTTGAACTGGCTGCGCACGTCATAGGTGGTGTAGCGGTCCAGGTCGTTGACCAGCATCGAGGTGCCGGACTGATTGTCGTCTTCCGTCATGCGCAGCAGGCGTGCATTGGATTGGCCGAGGACAGGCAGGTAGAGGATGTCCTGCTGAGCACGTTCGCCGAACACGAAATCACTGGCGGTCAGGGTGTTGAGGTAGTTGCCGTTGAGGGCGATTTCGAAGCGATTGCCATTGGCGTCGACTTCGGCGGATTTGATGTAGGTCTTGTCGCCGGCCGCGTTGAGGGTCATGTACAACGTGCCATTGCTGCCATCGCCGAGGCCGAGAATGCCCAGGGCCGACACATCGATCTTGTCGACGCCCACGGTGAAGTCATAAATGGTGTCGGTGGCCGTGACACCGCCAGTGCCGTAATTGCGGTAGCTGTCGAGTAAGTTGGTGTAGCGGAAGGTGTCGGCACCGTCGCCGCCGTACAGCGAATCGCGTCCGGCGCCACCGTCGACAATGTCCGCGCCAGTGCCGGCCTTGATTGTGTCGTTGCCACCGAGGCCGAGGATCAGGTCTTCGCCCACCGTGCCGTTGAGGCTTTCAGCGTTGTTGGTGCCGGTGATGGTGTTAACGGGGGCGGGGGCATCGGCCACCGCCAGGGCGAAGCTATCGCTGACCGATGCACCGGCTGGGTCCGTGGCTTTGACCAGCACGTTGTAATTGCCGGAGGCGGTGCTGGTCGGCGTACCGGTGAAGGTCAGGTTGGTGGCATTGAAGCTCAGCCAGGCGGGCAGGGCGCTACCATCGGCCAGGGTCGCGGTGTAGCTGAGGCTGTCGTTATCCGGATCGGTAAAACTGGTGGCCGGCACCGCGTAGTTGAACGGGGTGTTTTCGGTCGCGCTCTGATCCAGCAACGCCGTTGCCACCACCGGCGCATGGTTGACCGTTGGCGAAGTGGCAAAGACAAAGTTGGCGCTGGTCAGCGTGTTGAGGTAGTTGCCGTCCAGTGTCACTTCGAAGCGGTTGCCATTGGCGTCGGCGGTCAGGGACTTGATGTAAGTCTTGGTGCCGGCACTGTTGAGCACCGCGTACACGGTGTTGTTCTTGCCATCCCCCAGGCCGGTGAATCCAGTGGCCGAGAGGTCAATCTTGTCGGCGGCGATATCGAAATCGGTGATCACGTCGCTAAGATTGGCACCGCCGGTGTTGTAGTTGCGGTAACTGTCCAGGCGATTGGAGAACGCAAAGATGTCCGCGCCAGTGCCGCCGGTGAGGGAGTCCATACCGGCACCGCCGTCGAGCTTGTCGTCGCCCGCGCCACCACTGAGGCTGTCGTTGCCCGCCAGGCCGAGCAGGGTGTCGGCCGAGTCGGTACCCAACAGCGAGTCGCTGCCGCTGGTGCCGGTGATCACTCGGTTGAAGATGAAATTGCTGGCGGTCAGGGTGCTGGCCAGGTTGCCCGAGAGAATCAACTCGAAGCGATTGCCGCTGGCGTCGGCATCGTAGTCCTTGATGTAGGTGCGGTCGTTGCTGGCGCTGTAGCTGACCTGCAAGGTGCCGCCACGGCCATTGCCCAGGCCGGTGAAACCGAGGCCTGCGAGGTCGATCTTGTCCTGGGTGACGTCGAAGTCGGTGATGGTGTCATCGAAGCTTGTGGTTGCGTTGCGATAACTGTCGGACTGAGCGACGTAACGGAACGTATCGGCGCCGGCACCGCCGGTGAGTTTGTCGAGACCGGCACCGCCCACCAGAATGTCGCCACCGGCCCCACCATTGATGGTGTCGTTGCCGGCAACGCCATAGAAAATCTCGCTGGCGGCACTGCCCAGCAGGGTGTCGTTGCCAGCCGTGCCTTGCACGGTGGTCATCGGCACCGTGGCGCTGACGTAGCTGCCGTCACCATAGACCAGCGTGGCACCGTTGCTGGTGTGGCTGATGGTGTTGCCGATGATGGCGTTGCGATCCGTGCCGTCTTCATTGCGCTCCGCAACGCCGTAGGTCGACAGGTTGCTGCCGGTGATGATGTTGCCCTGGATCGTGTTATCGCTGCCGTTGAAGTACTTGCCGGACACGCCCAGGGTGTCGTTGTAGGACTGGATGATGATTTCCGGTACGGGGTTGCCCAGGGAGTTGTTGGTGAGCGTGTTGTCGATGACCTCGACGTGGTTACTGCCGTAAATGCGAATCCCGGCGCTGGCGTTGTCGTGAATATCAACGCCGCTGACGGTCACCTCGCTGGACATTTTGATCAGCACCCCTTCGGCGCCGTTGCCGTACACCTCGCCACCGGTGATGGTGATATTGCTGGGGGAGGGGATGTCTTCGCTGCCGCGCTGCACCACGATGCCATTGCCGCCATTGTTGTAGGCAATGTTGTTGGTGAGGGTGAAGTCGTGGGTACTGGTGACAACGTTGAAACCGTGGCGGTCGTTGTCGTAGGCGACGTTGTTTTCGAAGGTGCTGTCGCTGAGGAAGTCAGCCACGAAACCGTCCAGGCCATTGCCGTGGGACACGCTGTTCTTGATGACCATGTTGACGGTCTGCTCGTGCGGGTCGAAACCGTACCCGGAGCAATCCTTGATTTCGACGCTGTCGAGGGTGACGTTGGAGTCGTAGCCTTCTTCGCCGGGAATGTAGCCATTGAACCAGCCGTCGATCTTGCCCGTAGTGCTGTCACGGTTGCCATCAATGGTGAGATTGCTGACGCCGAAGTCGTGGGTTTCCTCGCCATAGGCAGAGCGGATGACCCCCGTGATCTTGGTGTCGGAGCCGTCAGCCACTTTGACCGTAGTTGCGCCCATGCCGTCGCCGTACAGGTAGACGTTGCTCTTGAGCATCAGGCAACCGTCGGAGGGTTCTTCGCCTCCCGAAACGATATAAGTTCCGGTCGGCATATACACCTGCCCACCCCCTGCGGCGGCCGCTGCATCAATTGCACTTTGTATAGCCGCGGTGTCGTCAGTGATGCCATCTCCTTTGGCGCCAAAATTTTGTACGTTAAAAATCATATGCTTATCTCCATATCAGGCCGAAACTACGATAAATGCCAATATTCCATCGGCGGCTACCGTGTTATGACCCGGTGGAGCGCAAAAGTTGTGACCACATATCGGGGAAGTGTCAAAAAACCGAACTAACTGATCAGCGGTTATGCGGTCTTTCGAAAAAACAACGTTCTATTGACGCTGGGTCAGGTAGCGCGAGATGCCGTATGTCGTCCCCGGTGAACGTCTCGCCAGTTGGCAGTCTCTACCGCATACAGCCCTTGGAAACGGGTGCCATGTACGAAGACCGGAAATCACAAGCGCTAGCCACGTGGCATAACTTGCTGGATTGCTCTGATATCCGCATGACTGCGCAGGAGCAATATGAAGAATTGCTCCGACTGGTAGAGGTGTACCTGAGACAAGGTTTCATCGACCGAGAGGAGCGAAAGCGCCTGGTGACTGAGGCGACCAAACGTTATGCCCAGGCAGTGGAAGGCGTGAGAATTGGAAGATAGGGAATAAGCGGCAAGCTGATAGCTCTCGGCCCGGGCCTGATGCCCGGCTTGCTATTGCTTTCGTGTTCGCTGCTACCTTTTCTCAAAATGATTGGCCGAGTAGCGGGGAGCAACAGGGCTGACACGATCGAGGTCGTTGCGCAGATCCGAGATAAGGGTCTCGATGGCAAAACCGTTGTTGAGCGGGGCAATCGGGATCCCGGTGACCGTCAGGATTTCCTGATTCGAGGTGCCCTGATAAAAACGAACGGTCAGCGTTGCCGGTGGATCTACCGTACAGTCGCAGCGTGTCGGCAGAAAGCTTTGCTCTACGAGATGGCGCAGTTCCAGAGTCGATAACATGGCGACATACCTTGACGGGAGTCAGCCAAATGACTTTTGTCAGACGTGGATGGGGAAGCTCCTGGAAAGTAGATGCTTGGTGGGCTCCCTAAACACATTTGGCCAGGAGCCCCTCATCAAGTGTATTCCTCAAGCTCCCGGAGGGATTAGACCGTTTTTCTCTGGCAGCCTTGAAAGGTGGCGCATTCGTCGCGGTCGTTCAGAGAGGTTTTTTTGTTTATCTCGCCAGCTGCCGCCCAGACGTGTACTCGGATCCCTTCAAACATCCAAACATCCGGCTACCACCCCTTTCACGCTGCACAGGGCACGATGAAGGGGAACCGCTCGCGCGCAAGTTGATCCAGGTCAAACGGCATCTGTCTATCGGCGCCATGATTTTGGTAAACATGGGCGAGAGGTCCGGTCATGACAACCAACAAGCTTGTCAGCAGGATTCACGCGGTACACGACTGGTGCTCGGGCAAAGGCTTGGCACTCGGGCACCTGCATCGGTCGGGCACCAGGCCCTGGAAACGCAAGGCAATCATCCTGCTGTCGATCCTGCTGGCGCTGGCGATGGCTTATCTTGCAACGTTTCAATTCGCCTCTCGCGCCATGCAGGATTTGATAAGTACGTGCACCGCGAGATTCGAGATAGAGCTTGAGAATGCCGGCATAGAGTCCCTTACAAATACCTTGCTTCGATCTTTGTGTGAATGCCTGGCACACAAGCTCCTCGACAAAAACGGTATGGTGCGCCTGGCGTTGGTCGATAGGCACAGGCTTGATCCTCTAGCCCTTGAACCTGTGACGGAGGAGGACGGTTCGGACTGTATCAATGCCCTGTGAGCGCCTGACGGTGGGCTGGCCCATGTAGTTCAGCCGTGATTTCCTAGAGGTGATAGCGCGATTGCACAAGGCGCGTGATCTGTTCCAATGCATTCTTGGGCGCCAGTGTTCTGTCTGTTTCAATAAGGTGTGTCTTATTGGCAAGCACATCGTCCCGAATCACCTTGCGGAACCAATTGGAAAAATCCCCCGCATCCATATGTTCGCGAAGGGGGAGGTCCGCAAGCTGCGATGACGAGGACAAAAACTCAGTCAGGTTCGAGGCACTTTGGCCAAGAGTAGGAAAGTGGAATGAATGCCATGCGCCGACATCCCCAGCGACGTACTTGCCGCTGTGGCGATGGTGCTTTTGATTGGGCTGAACCTGATTGAGCAGGGTCACCTCATCGCCTTCATGAAGGTTCCAGAGACAGGCATGTTCGAGGCCTGGAGAGCGTTCCGGAAACTCGGGACTCCGGCGCCGCATGCGTTTGGCGAACTGTTCGGCCAACTCCCTGGCGGTGCTGCCTAGTGGCACCAGCACGTCTACCCCCTCAAGGAGGGCTGGGCATACCTGATCGAAGTCGAGGGCAACGATGATTGCACCGATGTTTCCGAGAAAACCGGGCGGCCAATCGGCACAGTGGGGAAGCATGTAATGAGCTTCGTCCACTATCAGCCAGTACGGCCGACCTGAAGCGCTGCGAAGATGCTGGATAAAGGGCAGTAGTTCGCCGAACAGTTGCACTCGTGCTGCCGGATCCAGAGCAAGGGCGCTGACCACTACATTGAGCTGCGCCTGTAAAAGGTGGTGGACCGACTCTTCTGTCGTCGGAGGGACGGTCAGGCCACCAACCGTTACCGCATTGTCCAGGGTCAGATAGTCACCCTCGGGATCAATGATGCAAAATCCCTGGTGAGCCTCGACCATACGTTCGGTCAGCCAAGTGATGTAGCTGGATTTGCCAGAGCCCGAATTTCCAATGACCAGCATCACCGATTCTGGAGCAAGCCATACCAAGCGTGCATTGGTGGTCTGGCCCAACTGGATCCCGGTGCGCTCGACGGGAACCAGCCTGGCGTCTTTTTCCAGCAGCATGTCCACCAATTCACAGACCCCTTGATCGGGGCATCAGGATGGAATCATTAAATCCCTATGTGTTAGTAAAACGTTGAGCTTTGTCAGTATTTGAGGAAACAGCGGGGCGCTGAAGGCGGACTCGGCATCCAACCACCAGGCTTCGATAACGCTTGATGTCCTGAGCAAAGTGCAACAGAACACCACTGAAATCCGCAAACAGACCGTTTTACCAAAGCGCCCCTCATTCACGTTCTGTCATCGGTTGTTTTCGCCCTGGTATGCAACCACTCCTGCCAGGCTTCTTGGTATTTTTCATCCGCCCGTTTTTTTGCGTCAGAAAACTTATGGATGATCTGAGTCGAAACGGGCTCGCTCAACAGTGCGTAGGCTTGATCGTTCAGACGGTCGGCTTCAAAAAACAACGCCTTGCTGCGGCTGATCGATTCAAGGTTGGCTGCATGCTGCATGGCTGATTCATTGATGGCCATGGTCGTACTCCTTCTGGAAGCACAAAAAGGTGAGCTGGGTGTCCTGATCCCCCTCAACTTTCCATATTGAGACAACCGCGCCCGGTTCTATTCGTCACGTGTCCAGTTGACGCTCCAGGGCATGCTCGGCTGTGACCGAATAGCAGCTTCCTTCGACGTTCACCCCGCTGAACACACCTTGTTTTCTACATTTTCATTTGGACTCGGTTTCTTGCTGCGCGAATTGATCTTTGTCAATTCCGGGGCGTGAGCTGACAGTCGGTTATCCGGGCGGCTTGGGGCTTGGAGGCGTTGTCAATTTGTTGATAAAAGTCAACGTCGCTCGGGCCATTTCATAGAAGCTGCCAAAACACACTTGTTGTAAACCCGGCCTGGAGAGCACCCTGATGGCTCACACTAAAATCGTGTTTCGTGCTGCAGCTCGCGAGAAAATCCTGAGTGGCGCCACACAGTTGGCGGACGCCGTGCGCGTGACGTTGGGGCCGAAATCAAAATCGGTATTGATCCAGAACAAGTGGGGCAATCCGACGGTCTGCAATGATGGCGTCACGATCGCCAAACGCATTGACCTGCTCGACCCCGAGGAAAACCTGGGCGCGCAAATGCTGCGTCAGGCAGCCGAGCGCACAGGCGATGCGGTAGGGGACGGAACCAGTACGTCAACGGTGCTGGCCCATGCAATCCTGGCCGATGGCATCCGCAACGTCGTTGCCGGGGCCAGTGCGATCGACCTCAAGCGCGGCCTGGATCGTGGGCTGTTGCTGGTCGTGGAATCCCTCGCAACCCAGTCGCGCCCAGTCAGCACTCCCAAGGAAAAGGCCCAGGTCGCCACGCTGTCGGCGCATAACGATGCCGTCATCGGTCAGCTGGTGGCAGACGCCCTGGAAAAGGTCGGCGTTGAAGGCGTCGTCAGTGTCGAGGAGTCCAAGACCACCGAAACTGTGGTCGAGGTCATGGAAGGCATGCGGTTTGACCGGGGTTATGTCTCACCTTATTTCGTCACCGATGCCGAGAAGATGCAGGTCGAACTCGATGATGCCTACTTGCTGCTCTGCGACCATAAAATCGGTGCACTCAAAGACTTACTCCCATTGCTTGAGCTCGTTGCCAAAAGCGGGCAACCGCTGGTGTTGATCGCAGACGACATCGAAGGTGAGGCGTTGACCACACTGGTCGTCAACCAGATAAGAGGTGTTTTGCGAGCGGTGGCAATCAAGGCGCCAGGCTTTGGTGATCGGCGCAAGGAAATGCTTCAGGACATGGCCGTTCTGACGGGTGCAACGGTGGTTTCCAACGAACTGGGCGTCACCCTCGAACAGGTGGAACTGAACCAGTTGGGACGTGCTCATCGAGTCGTGGTGCAAAAAGACAGCACTGCGCTGATAGGGGGCGCCGGTACACACGAGGCCATCGAGGCGCGTTTGCAGCAGATCCGCGCACAAATGGACACCACCACCAGCGAATACGACCGTGAAAAGCTTCAGGAACGACTGGCCAGGCTGTCTGGAGGTGTCGCGGTGATCCGGGTCGGGGCGCCTTCCGAAGCCGAAATGAAGGCGCGCAAGGATGCACTGGATGATGCTATCTCAGCGACCCGGGCGGCAATCGCCGAGGGCATTGTCCCGGGGGGTGGTCTTGCGCTGCTCAAGGCCGTCCCGATTATCGCAGCCGAAGAGGCCCGCTATGAGGGGGATGCCAGGACCGGCTTGCAGATTCTTCGCCGAGCGCTGGAAGCCCCGGCCAGACTCATCGCTGAAAATTCGGCAGTGGATGCCGGCGTCGTGGTTGCGCGCATGCTTGCGGAACCTGGGAACATTGGCTTCGATGCGTCCGCCAATTGCTATGTCGACATGTACGAAGCCGGCATCATTGACCCGACGAAGGTGGTGCGTGTTGCCCTCGAAAATGCTGTTTCAGTCGCCAGTATCTTGTTGCTGACAGAGGCGACCATGACTGATATCCCGGAAAAGGAATCACCTGCCCAGCCACCGTTCCCTGAGTGATGGCTGTGAAAGGGGTAACGCTCACGTATACGAAGACGTCTCGATTAACGCCAGGTGACTGAGCAGCGGATTTTCGCCGTGCAGGTAATTCAGTGCCTGGTGCATCAACTGCACAGCTTTTTCTTTTTTCTCGTAACGCTTGGCCGGATCGGCATGACGTAGCGCTGCACTCGCAAGGGAGAAGCAGCGCGTGGCAGCCCGCAAAGAAAGGAAAAACGCCAAGGGTTTGCAATCTTCCTCCCAAACACAGTGGTTGATGTAACTGGACAACAGACGCGCACCTAACCTGTTCAGGCCATGGTGTTGCAGGTCCATCAGCACAAACGCCAGGTCGTAGAGCACATCGATGCAGGCAAGCCGCTCACTGAATTCGATGCCATCGAAGAGTGTCGGCTGACCATCGAGCAGGCAGATATTGGCCAGGCGCATATCACCATGGCAGCGGCGAACAAGCCCCGCGCGGCGACGAGCCTCAAGGCCCGCGCTCAACGATTGCAACTGGGTCCGGGAGCTGTGTGCAATCGCCGTGACGGTCGCGATGTCGAGGATAGATGGGTAGCGAGACATTTCCCGATGGTTTTTCTCTATTTCTTCATGCAGGTTCTTGGTGCGGCCGAAAGCCGGAGTGATTTGTGCGCTCGCATGAAAGCGAGCGATCTCAGCCCCCAACTGTTCGATTATCGGTTCGGTCAGATGTCCTTCAACGGCCATGCGGTCAAATAGCCGATCCTGAGCGAAACGACGCATCACCACGAGCCAGTCAACCGCCTGTCCGCAACCGTTGAGCGCCAGCTGGCCATTCGCCTGGCGATTGATCGAACACAGGCTCAAATACAGCGTCGGCGCTGTTCGTCGATTGAGTAGTAACTCGGCCTGACAGGCGTTTTTGCGGTTTTGCAGACTGAGAAAATCCAGCTCGGCAAACGCCACGGCGCGTTTGAGTTTGTAGGCACGGTCGGCATGCAGAAAGATCACCGAACCATGGGTCTCGATACGCTCCACTGGCTGGTTTGACGTGCCATAGCTGGACGGTCTGGAGAGAAAGGCTATGACCTCGTCTTGCAGGTTGTTCATTCTTGCCTCCACGCCGTGTGCGGGCTTTTTGGCAGTGTGAAGAAGGAGGCCCCGCTCCAATTGATATTGATCAAGTACGGTGCAATGAAAGGCTGCGCATCTTACGGCGGGCCTCACGCCGGTATTTGATATTTATCAACGTCAGGCACAGTCCAGGGGAGCAACCTGAATCAACGCTGGTGCCAGGTCCGGCGTGGACGCAACGGCTGAGTCCTTCGAGGCCAGCGGCAGACGTTGAAGCCCTCTCTGCGTGGAGTCAGATCATGAGCCAGTATCAACAGTTGTTACTCATCACCCACCTGGCCCTGCGCCATTCTCCGGCAATCGACCATGGCGCAGCGCTCGCCAAGGCCAGCGGTGCACGTTTGCATATTGCGACGTTGATTCCTGCGTTGAAACTGTTGTCGCTGCTCGAAGAAGGCGACCGGGAAAAGGCTCGGGCGCGTTACCTGCAGGACCATCGCGATTGGCTTAAGGACCAGGCCAAACGACTGCGTGGAAGAGGGATCGAGGTGACCACCGAGGTGGCTTGGACTGATGACATGGAGCAAGACATCCTGGATCACGTCAAGGAATTGCAGCCTGACCTGTTGATCAAGGAAATCCAGCATGAATCTGCGCTCAAGCGCACGTTTTTCACCCCGCTGGACTGGCACTTGCTGCGCCACTGTCCGATACCGGTTTATCTGGTGGGTGGAGCTCACCATGCCCTGGCGCGCAAGATCGTGGCGGCGGTTGATGCGGCGGCGGATGGGCCTGAGAACAGCGAATTGAATGACCGCATAATCCAACAGGCTTCCAGCCTCGCCATACAGTGTGATGCCGAGTTGCACCTGCTGTATGCCTATGACATTCCGCAAGACTACCTAGAGGAATTGGGTGGTGGTTTAAAACTGTCTGAGCTGACCAAGGGGCTGCGTAAAGAGCTGGAAAAATCGTTCCTGAAATTCGCCGGTCGGTACGGTGTGCCTGCAAACCGTCGGCATTTTACTCTGGGACATCCCGTCTCGGCGCTGAGCGAGTTCGTCAACACGCACAACGTGGATGTGATCGTGATGGGCAGAGTTCAGTACCACGGGAGGGAGAAACTGCTGGGCAGCACGACCGAACATATTCTGTATCAGGTGCCTTGCAGCGTACTGGCGGTTTAAAGACGGACCGATGACGACTATCGACAACGGCGGGTCAGCGCTGCGCAAGGAATGGCCAGGAAGGGCAGTTGGCTCCGTTAAACAGTGCGCTCTCAAGGGGGCAACCATGCATCCGGCGGTCATCAAGAAAACCCTGGCCAACTTGCCGTTAGCGCCGAATTGGCTCGATAGCGTGCAAGCTCGGCAGGCCTTTTCCTGGGAGGTGGAAGCGCAGAACATCCATCTGATGCAGGTCAGATTAGCTGATCAGGACGAGCAGCTTCACCTGCTCAGACGGTACCCCATGCTCCATTTTCAGCCAGCAACGTGGCTATCAGGCCGGTGGTGTCGAGTATGTGCAAGTGCTGCGTCACGCACTCGGGGGGCAGGCGAAAGGGAGGCACGCTGTCAGAGATCGCAATCTGTTCGAAAAGCGGCTTGTCGAACTGATGACTGCCAGCAGTGAACAGGCCATGGGTCGCCGCTGCGAACAATCGGGTGGCTCCAGCCTTTTGACAGGCAAGGCCCGCATGCTTCAGCGTTTCACCGGTGCTGATCAGGTCGTCGAAAACGATGGCTGTCTTACCCGATACTTCGCCAACCAAGAGGGTGCCCGTCAGCGTCGAGTGAGCACGGTGCTTTTCCATCAGTGCGCTGCCCACTGAGCGTCCCAGATGTCGTTCGAGGGCCCGGCGAAACTGTTCGGCGCGCTTGGCTCCACCGGAATCAGGCGACACCGCCACTACGTCGGCGTCGCCGACGAACCTGGCGAAATGCTGGGCGAATAATTCTGTGCACTGCAAGTTCCACGTTGGAATGCGAAAGGCATTGTCGAACGCTGCCGGATTATGCACCTCCAGGGCAACCAGACGATCTACGTGGCAGGCTTCAATCATGGTCGCCAGGTAGCGGGTGATCGTTGGGTCTTGAGGTTGGCTGCGACGATCTTTGCGTCCGTAACAGAGGTAGGGAGTTACGACCTGCACATGGCGAGCGCCGGCATCCTTGAGTGCTCCGCAAAAGAACAACAGGCGACACAACTTATCGTTGGCGCTCTGTCGGTCATCCCCATACAAAGAATGGAACACCACGACCTCGCGACCGTTAACCGACGCCAGCGGTCGGCATTTATGCTCGCCATCTTCATAGTCGCGCTCTTCATGCAGGGCCAGTTGGCAGCCAAGCCGCTGCGCGACGCGGGTTGCATAGTGCTCACTGCCTTGCAGGGCAAAAAGAAGCGGGCGATCGGTGAGCATGTATTGGCTCCTTTGAGGCTTATCGAACAGTTGCGCCGTCATCGGGCAGCACCATGACGCAAAACTTCAATGCAGAATTCCATTTCGTAGGGCGGGACGTTGCATTCGACGATGTCATGGGCGGCAACTTGCAGATGCACGCCGATAATGTCGGCATGGATCGGTTGCTGGCAAACATGCCGGTCAACCAATACCGCAGTGTAGACCCGACGAGCCCCCAGTTGCGCCAAATAGGCACAGGTGCGCAGGAGTGAATGACCTTCAAAAAGCACATCGTCGACAACAAGCAGGGTGGTATGGGCAAGGTCCAGCTCGCCCAGAAGTGGGTTCTCGGTCAATTCCGTGTATGCATGCAGCACCTCGAGGTCATCGGCATAGCGCTTGACCTTCAGGGGGTAAAGCGGCAGTTCTGGCTGGCCGGTCTGACGCGAAAGATGCTGCTGTAAACGCTGTGCCAGAGGCTCGCCTCGACGTTGGATGCCAATCAGTGCCGCTTGAGTGGGCGGCAACAATATCGCCGCTTGGCGCGCCATCGCCTGCAGCACGCCATCGAGTTCATCGCTGTCGTACAAGCGTAACCGCTGATTCGCAAGCTGGGTCGGCATAGCCGTCTCCTATCGAAAATCGATGGGTCAATCATGATGCAGGGACTGCGCTGCTGGCAGCGTCCGGTGTGGTGGGGGCGTCACACCATCAAGGAACCGGCATGCATCAAAGTCCTGAGCACAGCAAAAAAAAATGCTGTTCCATTTTGCCAACGTAATCGCGCTTGGCTCGGCCCTATTGATATTGATCAAGTACGGTGAAATGAAAGTTCAATCCATGAGCGGCGTTGCTCCATTGATCGGTGTTACGCAGGGATTTGATATAAATCAACGCCAGGGCGACATCAACGGAGGACTCTGAATCAACGCTGGTGCCTGATCCGGCGCAGACGTTACGGCTGGCCACAGCAATGGGGCAGCGGTGGACGTCGAGTCCCATCTGCCTGGAGTCAGATCATGAGCCAATATCAACGCTTGTTACTCATCATCAACCCGGCCCTGCGCCACTCCCCTGCGATAAACCATGCGGCCGCACTAACCAAGGCTAGCGGCGCAAGCTTGCATATTGCCGCGTTCGTAAAGCCGTTGGAGATACTGTCACTGCTTGACGAAGGCGTGCAGGAAAAAACCCGGCAGAGCTACCTCCAGGACCATCGAGACTGGCTGACGAACCAGGCAACCAATCTCCACGCTCTCGGGCTCAAAGTGACAACGGAGGTGACGTGGGCCAATGACATGAAGCAAGACATTCTTGATCACGTCACGGAAATGCAGCCCGATCTGTTGATCAAGGAAGTGCAGCACGAATCGGCTCTCAAACGCGCGTTCTTCACCCCGCTGGACTGGCATTTGTTGCGCCACTGCCCGATACCGGTCTATCTGGTGGGCGGCGGCCATGCCTTGCCGCGCAAGGTCGTGGCGGCGGTTGACGCATCGGGTACAGAGCCGGCAAACAGCGAGCTGAATGAGCGGATCATTCAGCAAGCTACCAACCTGGCGTTGCAGTGCGATGCCGAGTTGCACCTGCTATATGCCTGCGATCTTTCGGGTGTCTATCTGGCGGACATGGGTGGTCTGGCGCTTTCAGACATCACCAAAGAGTTGCGCACAACCGAGGAACAATCGTTCATGAAATTGGCAGGACGGTACGGCGTTCCCTCGGACCGTCGGCATTTTGTTCTCGGACACCCGGTTTCGGCGTTGAGCGATTTTGCCAACGAGCAGCAGGTAGATGTGATCGTGATGGGCAGAGTTCAGTACCACGGCCTGGAGAAGCTGCTGGGCAGCACGACCGAACACATACTGTACCAAGTGCCTTGCAACGTTCTGGCGGTCTAGAATGGACACCCTTGCCCGTGGCTTCAGACGAAGAAGTCATCGATTTGTTAATGCGGTCCTGGCAGCGAGCGCCTGCCACCAGTGCCTCGACTCAGGGGAACGTCGATGATTGAGTTGAAAAGTCGGCAGCTGGACTTGAGGGATGTTGAGTTATCAGCCGATTTGCGTCTGCCGACCAGCGCCAGCGCTCTGGTGGTTTTCGTGCATGGCAGCGGCAGCGGTCGTACAAGCCCGCGTAATCAGTTTGTTGCTGAGTCGCTGGCCAAGCGGGGGCTGGCGTCGCTGCTGTTCGATCTGCTCACGGAGCCAGAGCAACGCCTGGACAATCTCACCCGAGAGCTACGTTTCGATATCGCCTTGCTTGCCAGGCGACTAGTGGAGGTCATCGACTGGGTCGGTAGGGATGTGGAATTAAACCCGCTACGAATCGGTCTGTTCGGCGCAAGCACCGGTGCTGCGGCAGCGTTGTTGGCGGCGGCCGTGCGCCCAGAGGCGGTGCATGCGGTGGTCAGCCGGGGAGGGCGCACCGACCTGGCGGGTATGGCATTGTCGCAGGTGAAGGCGCCCACTCTGCTGATCGTCGGCGCCCAGGACCCGGTGGTGCTCGAATTGAATGATCAAAGCAGTCATGCCTTGCAATGTGAGCAGCAGCTGGAAATCGTGGCGGGCGCAACCCATCTTTTCGAAGAACCGGGAGCCCTTGAGGAAGTCGCCAGACTCGCTGGCGACTGGTTCGAAAAGCATCTGCATGACCCCGACTGACAACTCTTGATCGGCCTCACCCGCCAAACGGATAGGTTTCGATTTCCGGTTTGCTCACAGGGCATCAAGCCCGCACGGATATTGCGAATGTAGACCTGAATGGCGCCTTTGCCTCTGACCTTGTAAATGCTCCGCGTGTAGCTAGGCTCCAGCCAAGGGGTGTCACCAGGCAGTTTTTTCAGAGGGAATTGAAACGTAGATGAGCGACGCGTATTGATCCGCTGAACGCAGGGGCGTAGATCATGGAAGCATTTGGCACGAAGAATATTTTCAACCAATCACATCTCACTCTTGCCCTCTGCGTAGCCGCGCTTATGGGTTGTACCAGTACGAGTGAAGAGACATCGCAAACAACGTCGCCGATGTCTGGTATCGCCATGGCGGACCAGGTTTGCGCCCAATGCCATGGGCTGACGGGGGAGTCGATTTCACCAACATTTCCCAAGCTGGCCGGTCAGCAAAAAGAGTACCTGATATTGCAGCTGGCTGACTTCAAGGACCATGCTCGCAGCGATAAAGCCGGGACTCAGTACATGTGGGGTTTTACCCATCTGACAGAGACCCAGATAGCAGAACTGGCAGATTATTTTTCAAGCCAGAGCCCCATGAAGGCTGATGCCGATACACCTGATGCGCGCGGTGAATTGATCTTTCTCAAGGGTTTGCCCGAATCTGGCGTCCCACAGTGCAGTTCCTGTCACGGTGTTGACGGCCAGGGCAATGGTCGGTTTCCTCGCCTGGCCGGCCAACATGCAAACTATATGAGTCGCCGGATCAAGGTTCTTCAACAGACCGACCAGCACAGCAGTGACACCCTGATGAAGCAGGTGAATCATTCACTGTCTGATGCAGATGCCGAATCTGTCGCAAATTACATGGCGACACTCGGGGCAAAAAAATAGTGGCTTCTGCTGTTTTCCGGTGGGTGGGTGAGCTTCTTTCAGTCAGCCAGTTCTTCCGGTGAAACCACCCACGCGCTGCACGGCATTTTGTACAGCAGCTGTTCCACCGTACTGCCGATCAGTCGGCCCATGCCACGATGGCCAACACGTCCCATGACGATGACATCGATGTCATAGGCATTCGCATAGCTGGAAAGGACCTTGGCCGGATTGCCCATGATCATGTGCTGGCGTTCCGACGGGATCCCGTTGCGCTCGGCCAGCTCGCGAAAGGCATCGCCTTGTGCATCGAACAGCGTCTTGGCGGTACCTGAGGAAAAGAATGCAGAGGCGTTGTCGAAGCCGAATTCGTCGGCGCTAATGGATGAAAGGTCATGGGCGTAGATCACATCCAGCGTCGCATTACAGGTGCTTGCCAGTTTCGAGGCCTCGCGCAGAATCCGATCATTGAAATCTTTGTACTGACCAGCACGATGGAACGGATCCACTGCGGCGACGATCTTGCGCGGGAGGGCGTGCTGCACGTGACTGACGAAATGCAAAGGCACGGGGCATTCGCGCAGTAAATGAATATCAAGGGGCGTGAACATCAGGCGCGACAGCAGCGATTCGTATTCGAGTGCCTTGATCAGTGCGGTCATCGGCTGTTCTTTGAGGTGAATGAGGATTTCCTGCAAGGGTCTTTCCACCCAGACCACTTCAGTGGTGACGTGCACTCCGATTTTTCGTAAGGGACGGGCCTGCTCTTCCAGCCATTGACGATGGCGCTCGACATACCCGAGTCGCATCTGCTCCAACGCTTGTTCGTTGACCATGCCGGCGGTCGCCAGCCCTTCGAGGTAATCGAATGCCACGATATGCAGTGCCGCACCCGAAGCCTTGGCCAACGCCCCGGCCCGGTCGAACGCGGGGCTGTTTTCCATCAGGGGGGAGACGACCAGCATTAAACGTGATTGCTCAGACATGACAAATCTCCTGTAGGTAATCCGGAAACGCTTGCGCTCATTGGCGGGCAGTGAAGTCTTAGGCTCATCCTGCCGCTGACCGGGGAGGCGGGATTGATTTTTGTCAAACAGGCGGGGGATGGAAAAATGCCGTCCGACGCGCGGTTAGTCGCGCCGAGCCCATCATGAAATGGTTGACCATTATCAACCTCCCGTCCGTCATTGCGGCGCAGTCTTGGGTGCGTGCTGAACTCAAGCGCAAGAATGAGACGGGAGGGATCGTCATGGCGAACATGAGAGCGGGGCATCCATGATCGAAAACCTGGGCTTGGCGGGAGTGGCCGCTGCGCTGGGGATCGGCATGCTCATCGGTCTTGAACGCGAACGGCACAAGGGGCGAGGGGACAGCCGTGCCTGTGCCGGCTTGCGCACGTTTGCGATTACCGCGTTGTTGGGTTACGGGGCAATGTTGGTCGGAGGTGGTCTGCTGGTGGGGATCATGGCTTTCGGCCTGGCGATGCTGGTTTGCGTGACGTATTGGCGAAGCTTGAGTAACGATCCGGGTGTGACCAGCGAAGTGGCGTTGCTCACAGTGTTGGTATTGGGCGCGTTATGTAGCACCGCGCCTGAGCTGGCCATCATCATGGGTGTGGTGATAGCTGCGCTGTTGATGTACCGGCAGAAGTTGCACCACTTTGCCCGCAGCCAACTGACCGAAGCGGAAATGCGCGACGGGCTGGTGCTACTGATTGCGGCACTGGTGGTACTGCCATTGACACCGGACCGTTTTATCGGCCCGTATGCCGCCATCAACCTCCGCACCATTTGCACCCTGACCGTATTGCTGATGGCGGTGGGTGCGATGGGCCATATCGCGGTACGTACCTTGGGCAGTCGTTACGGCTATGCGATCAGCGCCATCGCTTCCGGGTTTGCTTCCAGTACCGTAACGATCGCCGCCATGGGGCATCTCGTCACCAAAGAACCAGAGCACATCAAAACCCTGAGCGCCGCAGCGATACTGTCCAATCTGGCCACCGTCACCCAGGTTGGCCTGATCCTGGGGGCGGTCGATACCGGCCTGTTGCGTCATATGTGGGGGCCGCTGTTATGCGGTGCCGCTGCCACGGCGCTGTATGGCCTGGGCTTGATGTTTTTCACACCTGCGACCGGCGCGAACCAGCCGATCAAGGTGGGTGGTGCGTTCAATCTCAAGCTGGCCCTGATCGTCACGCTGACCATGACCGGCATCACTTTTCTGTCGTCAGTGATGCTCAGCCACTTTGGCGAGGCAGGGGTGATGTTGACCGCGACCCTTAGCGGATTTGCCGACGCGCATTCCTCGACGGCGTCCATTGCCTCCCTGGCCAAGGCCGGGCTGTTGCCTTTCGATGCTATTGCCGGCCCCGCGCTGACAGCTGTCAGTAGTAACTCGCTGAGCAAATGCCTGGTGGCCTGGGTCAGCGGCGGACGACGATTCGCCGCGTATGTGATCCCCGGCCAGGTGTTGCTGACACTGGCGATGTGGGTGGGCACCTTGTTGCACTGAGGTCGTGTATTGAGTTCTTACTCAGCATGTGGCGGCAGGAGGCTGAAACGGCAGGTATTGCCACCGGCTTGTTTTGCCTGGTACATCGCGCTGTCAGCCTGCCCGAGCAAGTCCTCGGCACTGACGCCTTCAGAGGGAAACAGGCTGATACCGACGCTCATGCGCATTTCGATACTCTGTGCCTCGATCATGAAGGGCTGATTGATCGCGGCGATAAGTTTATTGGCCAATGCCTCAAGCTGGTCGACTTGATCCGTGCCCGTGATCAGAATCGCGAACTCGTCCCCGCTTAAACGAGAGACAACGTCGGATCTGCGCACGGTCTGGCCCAAGCGTTCGGCCACCGCTACCAGCAGCTTGTCTCCACAGGCGTGCCCCAGCGTGTCGTTGACCGACTTGAAGCGATCCAGATCGATAAACATCAACGCCAACGACTGTTGATGTCTCGTGGCGTGGTCCATCGCCTGATCGAGCAGATTCAGAAACAACCTGCGGTTAGGCAACCCGGTCAGGGGGTCATGGAACGCCAGCTGCCGCATGCTGGCGCGTTCGTCATCCATCAACTTGAAGTTGTGCAAGATGGCGATGAAGTGCGTCACCACACCTTGATGATCGAGCACGGGGGTGATGACCTGATTGACCGTACAACTACCCCCATCCTTGCGTCGCTCGACCATTTCTCCCTGCCAGGTCAGGCCCGCCAGGAGCGTCAACCATAGGTCCCGATAGAAGGTAGTACTTTGTCTTCCCGAGGAGAGCAGGTGCGGGGTTTTCCCCACCAGTTCCAGTTTTGTATAGCCACTCAAGAGGCAGAACGCTTTATTGATCCAGACGATGCACCCCGTCCGCTCAGTGATCATTACCGGGTTTGTCGCAGCATCCAATGCTCTTACCAACAACTGCTGGTCATATTCGATCATTGCCCCTCCGACATTGCTATTGACACGTTAAGCCTTGATTCAGGCTAGGGCCATGGAGGAGGAAATCCGTTGATCAAGATCAACTTTAGCTGCCGTAATCAGCGTCGAACGGGACGCCGTTTCTGATAAAGATCAAGTCGCCTCCGGCAGGAACGTTCAATCTGGATACCTGTTCACTTCATCCAGATGGCCGCGTGCCAAGGTGCCCCATGTCGCAGACTCAACGTTTACTGCTAATAGCCCCCCCAGCCATGACCCGCACGCCCGCGTTCGACCGCGCCGCCGCGTTGGCACTCGCGATGCAATTGCCGTTGCACATCGTGGCGTTCGATTATTTGCAGGCCCTGGCGGTGGCTGGCCTGTTCGCCCCTGAACAAATCAACCTGGCCCGGGACGGCTATTTGCAAACCCATCGGCAGTGGCTCGCGGAGCAAGCCGGGCTGATGAGCAAACACGGGGTCGAGGTCACTAGCGAGGTGGTGTGGGTACAGCATCCTTATGAGGAGATTCTGCACTTCGTCAACGAGATGCCGCTGGCGCTGATCATCAAGGATGCCCAGGAAGAATCGGCATTGAAACGGGTGTTTTTTACGCCGCTGGACTGGCAGTTGTTGCGCGATTGTCCGGTGCCGGTGCATCTGGTGACCAATGCCCTCAACCCGCGCCCCCACAACGTACTGGCCATCGTCGATGTGTTGCGCGGCGAAGACCAGGACCTTGTCTTCAACGATCAGATTATCGACGCTGCGATCAAGCTCGCTGAACAGTGTGACGCCCGGCTGGAGCTGCTACATGTTTTTGACTGGACGGCCGTGTATGCCCAGGACATGGGATTTGGTGCGCTACCGCTGGCCGTCGGGATTTATGAAACGTTGGGCGTGGCTCAGGCCGAGGCATTTGCGGCCTTGGCAGAGCGTCACGGTGTGCCACCGGAATGTCGGCACTTCATCGAAGGCGCACCGGTGTCGAGTATTTGTCAATTTTCGGCAGACCACCGCACCGATGTCATCGTGATGGGAACGGTGCAGCACAAGGGGTTGAACAAGCTGCTGGGGACCACGGCCGAACAACTCCTGCATCGGGCGCCGTGCAGTGTACTGGCGATAAAACCAGGCAAGACTCTGCAATCCTGAAAACTTGGGTAGCCCCGCGATGAACCGTTGGCCGGAACATCGCGGGAGAGGGGGAACGAGCGCGTCTTGAAACCACCGGCGCGTCGCCAGAGCGTCGGCATTTTTTCACCTGCCGTCAGGGAGTGAGCACGATCGCGCCATTGAACCGACCGGTCCTCAAGTGCGTCAGTGCCTGATTGGCGTCGTCCAGCGCAAAACGGGTGATGTCGCAGTGCACAGGCGTGTGCTGCAACTCCTCAAAAAACTGCGTGCCGTCTTCGCGGGTCAGATTGGCCACCGAACGGACACTGCGCTCGCCCCACAGCAGGCGATACGGAAAAGCGGGGATATCGCTCATGTGAATGCCAGCGCAAATCACGCAGCCGCCCTTTACGGTGACGGCCAGCGCCGCCGGCACCAGCGCGCCTACAGGGGCGAAGATGAGGCTGGCATCGAGCAGGTGCGGAGGTGGCTGGTCCGATGGCCCCGTCCATTCGGCGCCCAGTGATCGGGCATAGGCCTGGCCTTCGCTGTCATCCGGCCGGGTGAAGGCATACACCTGCTGTCCCCGACCGCGCGCGACCTGAATGGCCAGGTGTGCCGCCGCGCCGAAACCATAGAGGCCCAGGTGGCGTGCGCCTTTGGCCATTTGCAATGCTCGAAAACCAATTAGCCCGGCACACAGCAGTGGGGCTGCTTGAAGGTCCGAGAGCGCCTCAGGTATGGAAAAACAGAAACGCCTGTCGGCCACGGTGTACTCGGCGTACCCGCCATCCAGATGACAGCCGGTGAATCGGGCCTGATCGCAAAGGTTCTCCCGGCCCGAGCGGCAGAACGCGCAGTGACCGCAGGTCCAGCCAAGCCATGGAACACCCACCCGCTGGCCTATCCAGTTGGGCGCAACGTCGGCACCTACGGCTGTGACTTCACCGACGATTTCATGGCCCGGCACTCGCGGCAGTACCGCTTGTGGCAATTCGCCGTCCACCAGGTGCAGATCGGTGCGGCACACGCCGCAGGCCAAGACTTTAATGAGTAGTTGGTTTGGACCGGCTGTCGGGATTGGGCGCTCTTCCCGTTGCAGCGGCTGGCCGGGTGCATGCAAAACCATGGCGCGCATGTCGATGCTCCAGACGTGCGGATGTTAGCGGAGGGGACGATGACAGCCCACGACTAGCTGCTTGAGCCCTTCCATGTTCAGGATCTTGACGTCTCGCCCCGTTATTTCCACCAGCCCCTGATCTCGCAGATGCGCAATGCCCCGACAGATGGTTTCCAATCGCAGCCCCAGGTAGGAGCCGATTTCTTCGCGGCGCATTTTCAGCACGAAGTCCCTGGATGAATAACCACGCATATTCAAACGTTGTGACAGGTTCAGCAGAAAGGCGGCCAGGCGCTCATCCGAGTTCATGTTGCCCAACATCATCAGCATGTCGTGATCGCGGACGATTTCCCGGCTCAGGAGCCTGTTAAGGTTGTGCTGCAGTGACGGCAGGCTCTGGGCGAGTTTTTCCAGTTGCGCAAAGTGGATGGGGCAGACTTCACTATCCTCAAGGGCAAACGCGTTGCAGGCATGTTCATCGGTACTGATGGCGTCCAGCCCGAGTATCTCGCCAGGTATTTGAAATCCGGTGACTTGTTCACGACCGTCGACGGACACCATGCAGGTCTTGAATGAGCCGATACGGACCGCGTAAAGCGAGCGCAGGGGATCTCCAGTCCGGTACAACGCTGCACCCTTTTTGACCTTGAAGCGTTGCACGATCAGCGTATCCAGACGCTCGACCTCCGGGCCACTCAAGCCTATCGGCAGGCACAATTCCAATACGCTGCAGTTGGAACACGCCGCCTTGAGGTAATGGACTTGAAGAGGATGGGCTTCAGGCATGGGAGAAAACACCTTCTGGGAATGCAGTAAGCATAGGTGGCGGGCCTTTCGACGCGCATCTCATTGGGGGAGGGGACCGAGAAAATCGACGAATGGGGGAATCCCGTGCCATTCAGCTTGAGCGATGACTTGGAGAATTGATGTAAATCAAGTCTCAAGCGTTTCAGACTTTCAGAATCGATGAATATCCAATGGTGCACCGACACTCTGGCGGAGACCCTCATGAGCGATTTTCTGAGTCCTGAGCAACTGCAACGGCTGGATGCCTATTGGCGGGCCTCCAATTATCTCGCCGTCGGGCAGATTTACCTCAAGGACAACCCGCTGCTGAAGCAACCGCTGACCCTGGCGCACATCAAACCGCGCTTGCTGGGCCATTGGGGCACGACCCCTGGGCTGAACCTGATCTACACCCACCTCAATCGGCTGATCAACCAGTACGACCTGAACATGCTCTTTGTGGCCGGCCCCGGTCATGGTGGGCCAGCGGTTGTGGCACAGACTTATCTGGAAGGGACGTATACGGAGTTTTATCCCTCGGTGGAACGCAACACCAACGGTCTGGTTCGCCTGTTTCGGCAGTTTTCATGGCCTTACGGAATCTCCAGCCATGTCTCGGCGCAGATTCCGGGATCGATCCATGAAGGCGGCGAACTGGGCTATAGCCTGGCCCATGCCTATGGCGCCGCGTTTGATAATCCCGACCTGATCGTCGCCTGCGTGATCGGTGACGGTGAGGCCGAAACGGGGACGCTGGCCGCCAGTTGGCATTCCAACAAATTCCTCAACCCTGCGCGTGACGGGGCGGTATTGCCGATCCTGCACCTCAACGGCTACAAAATCGCCAACCCCACGGTGCTTTCCAGAATCAGTGAGGAAGAACTGTCAGCCCTGATGTATGGCTATGGCTACGACCCGTATTTTGTCGAAGGCGATGACCCGGTACAGGTGCATCAGGCGATGGCACAAACGCTGGACACGATGGTGCTGAAAATTCGTGAAATCCAGCTTGAGGCGCGTCGGCCCGGGCCATCCGGGCCACCAGAGCGCCCGCTTTGGCCGATGCTGATATTGCGCACACCCAAAGGCTGGACCGGCCCGACATTCGTCGATGGCCGTCGCGTCGAAGGCACTTGGCGCGCGCATCAAGTGCCGCTGGCCGATTTCCAGCAGCCGATTCATCTGCGGCAATTGGAGGAATGGCTCGAAAGCTATCGACCCGACGAACTGTTCGATGCCAATGGCGCCTTGCTCCCCGAGATCGCCGCGTTGGCCCCCACCGGGCATCGGCGCATGAGCGCCAATCCCCACGCTAACGGGGGCTTGTTATTGCAGCCGCTGAGCCTGCCGCGATTTGCCGACTATGCCGTCAAACTCGACATTCCCGGCAGCCTGCGCGCCGAGGCCACACGGGTACTGGGCACGTTTTTGCGCGACGTGATGAAAAACAGTCTGGGTGCGAGCAACTTCCGTCTGTTCGGCCCGGATGAAACCGCTTCAAACCGACTGGATGCTGTCTATGAGGTCAGCGCCAAGGCATGGATGGAGCCGCTTGAACCCGATGATCTCAACCTGGCAGCCGATGGTCGGGTGATGGAAATCCTCAGCGAACAGGTGTGCGAGGGTTGGCTCGAAGGCTATTTGCTGACGGGTCGCCATGGTGTGTTGTCCTGTTACGAAGCGTTCATCCATATCGTCGATTCGATGGTCAATCAGCATGCCAAGTGGCTGAAAACCGCCGCCGAGGTGCCGTGGCGAAAACCCGTTGCTTCGCTCAATTATTTGCTGACGTCCCATGTCTGGCGCCAGGACCATAACGGTTTCTCCCACCAGGACCCGGGGTTCATCGATCTGCTGGCGAATAAAAAGTCGGATGTCGTGCGGATCTACCTGCCGCCCGATGCCAATTGCTTGCTATCTGTCGCCGATCACTGCTTACGCAGCAGCAACTACATCAATGTCATCGTCGCCGGCAAACAACCGGAATGGCAGTGGCTGGATATCGATGCCGCCATCGGTCATTGCCAGACGGGCATCGGTCGATGGGATTGGGCGTGCCGGGATGATCAAGACCCGGACGTGGTCATGGCCTGCGCCGGTGACGTCCCGACCCTGGAAACCCTGGCCGCCGTCACCCTGTTGCGCGAGTACGTGCCGGATCTGCGGGTGAGGGTGGTCAATGTCGTGGACTTGATGGTGCTACAGCCGTCGTACCAGCATCCTCATGGCTTGTCGGACAGTGCCTTCGATGAATTGTTTACTGTCGACAAACCGGTGATCTTCGCCTTCCATGGCTACCCTGCGCTGATCCACCGACTGTTGTACAAACGCAACAATCACGAAAATTTCCACGTTCGTGGCTTCAAGGAGGAGGGCGCGACCACGACACCGTTCGACATGGCGGTGATCAACAACCTGGATCGCTATCAATTGGCGCTGGACGTCATCGAGCGCGTGCCCCGGCTGCACGATCAATTGCAAACCGCGCGGTCGCGCTACTGGTCGATCATGGAGAAACACAAGCTTTACCTGATTGAGCACGGGCAGGACATGCCCGAAGTCCTGAACTGGCAATGGACGCCAGTGGCGGGTCGCTGAAGTCCGATAGGGCCGCGCGGCATCAAATACCCACCTGATGGAAGTGCGTACACCTATTTTCTCTTCCAGTACTTCTGCATTTCGAGAAATAGAAATGATGCTGTCCAGGTAATGAGTACCAGACCGGTCAATGCCTGCAGGCCGGTCAGGTACTTGAGATTACCCACGGGTGAAATATCGCCGAAACCGATTGTCGTGTAGGTCGTGAAGGAGAAGTACACGCAGTCCAGCAGCGAGCCGTCGAAGTTGCCGGTCAGGCCGCCCCATTCGCCGGAGCGCACCATCAGGTAATAGACCAGCGCGAAGCACCAGACCTCTAACGCGTGGGCCAGCAGGGCGCCGAATACCCCGACGACAATCCTGAAACGGCTCCAAAGCTTGAGCCGCGGCAACCAATCGTTCAGGCGCAACAGGCATTCGTAGTGGATCACCACAACAATGATGACCACCAGTGTATTGATCAACGTGACTGCCAGCATGGCGAACCTCCGGCGGTAGCGGATGCGTAGCGGTCCGCACTAAGGGATGTCATCAAGACAGGTTCTCAGGGGGGCGTCACGGTCAGCTGGGTGGATGGCGGGGACGGGTTTGATCGGCATGAGCGGTGGAAACTCTTCGGGCGTCAGGGTTTCTTTTTCCAGCAACAAGTGTGCACCGGCGTCCAGATCACCCCGACGACTGTCAAGCAGGGCTTTTGCCCGCCCATAGGCTTCATCGAGCAGGGCACGAATACCCAGGTCAACTTCCCTGGCCGTTTGTTCCGAATAGTCTTTCTCACCAACGCTCTGCATACGTTCGCCCAGATAGGTGGTGTTTTGCCGTTCCAGAACCGACTGTCCGAGTTCGGTACTCATGCCAAACCGGGTGATCAATTGTCTGGCGATATCAGTGGCACGAGCCAGATCATCGGCAGCCCCGGTAGAAATCTGGCCATAAGCAAGGTATTCGGCGGCGCGTCCGGCCATCAGGATGACGATCCGGTCCTTGAGCATTTGGCAACTGATGAGGAAGTGATCTTCGGTCGGGCGCTGCAGCGTATAGCCCAGCGAGCCAATGGCGCGCGGCACAATTGAAACTTTGTGGACGGGGTCCATGGCGGGCAGACTACTGGCAGCCAAGGCATGCCCCATTTCGTGATACGCCACCACCTGGCGCTCGTCGGGGTGTAGCACGCTGCTCTTGCGTTCAACCCCCGCGACGATACGTTCCACTGCCGCCGTGAAGTCATTAAGGCTGACCGCTTCGGCGCCACGACGAGTGGCCACGATGGCCGCTTCGTTGACCAGGTTTGCCAGATCAGCGCCCGTGAAGCCCGTGGTGATGTCGGCAATACGCTCGCCATCCAGACCCGGCTCCACAGTGATTTTTTGCAGATGGACCTTGAGGATCGCTTGCCGGCCTTTACGGTCCGGGCGATCAATCAGCACCTGGCGGTCGATCCGGCCGGCTCGCAACAGTGCCGGGTCAAGGATCTCTGGTCGATTGGTCGCGGCCAGTAGTACAACGCCTTCACGGGGATCGAACCCGTCCAGCTCTGCCAGTAACTGGTTGAGGGTTTGCTCCTTTTCGTCATTGCCGCCAAATGCGCCAACACCTCGCATTTTGCCCAGCGCATCAAGTTCGTCGATGAAGATGATGCAGGGCGCCGCCTGCCGTGCTTGCTCGAACAAGTCGTGTACACGGGCGGCACCCACGCCCACGAACATCTCGACAAATTCCGACCCCGAGATCGAGAAAAACGGCACACCGGCTTCACCCGCGATGGCTTTCGCCACCAGGGTTTTGCCGGTTCCCGGCGGACCGACCAACAACGTGCCCTTGGGAATGTGCGCCCCCAAGCGTGCATATTTGGCTTTGTCCTTAAGAAAAGAGACGATTTCTACCAACTCGGCCTTGGCTTCATCGATACCCGCGACATCGGCGAAGGTCACCCCGGTATCACGCTGCACGAACACCTTGGCTCGGGACTTGCCGATGTTCATCAATCCGCCTATGCCTTGTTTTTCCGCCATGCCGCGAAACAGAAAATGCCAGATCACCATGATCAGGAAAAACGGCAGCAGCCAGCCCAGCAGTCCATTCAAAAAAGTGTTTTCGTTGACCCCGGTAAAGCCGACACCCGATTGTGCGAGATCCGTCGCCAGCACCGGATCGACCCGCACAGTGGAGAACAAGTCGTGCCCGTCAATGGGTTCCTGCAGTTTGCCGCTGATCTGATCCTTCTCGACTCGTAAATCGCTGACCTTTTGCTCGTTCAGCAGTTGCAGAAACTGGCTGTATGGAATGCTTTGTACGACACGACTATCAATAAACAGAAATTGACCGAGGGTGAGCACGATAAACGCGATCGCGAAGTAGGACAGGTTCCATTGCTGATTTTTTTTCATGAAATTCACTCAGAAAGGAGGCCTGGGTCCAACAGGCAGATCGCAGGTGCCAGGGGGATTGGCTCAAACAAGGCGCAAATGATCGTCCACCTCCCTTACCCCCGGCACCGACCAGGCGGCCCGTTCCGCGATGCGGCGCTCGCGCCACAAATGAACGTTGCCTTCCAGTCGCACAACATCCCCATCGACCTTGACGTGAATGTCCTGGGCGTCGACTTCTGCGTTGCGCTTGAGGGCTTCTTCAATGCGATGCTGGATATCGACCACGTCTACCCGAGGGACGAGGGTGAGTCGATTGTCCACACCGACCACGCCGGACAATTTGTGCACGGCGCGCTCGGCGGCTTCTTTCTGGTACTGCCAGTCCACTTCGCCTTCAAGGGTGACCCTCCCGTTTTGCACGATGACCTTAATGTCACCGTCGGGTACGTCGACGCTCCACTTGAGGATATTCAAGGCGCGGGTCGCGATGGTGTCGTCCGCTGTGCCGGCGCCTTTCTCCAGCCTGACCTGGATTTCTTCGGCAACAGCGCGTACCCCTTTGATGCCTTTTACCGCGCGCTCTGCACTGACTTTCTGGGCATAGCTGTTGACGTGACCGGAGAGGGTGACAACGCCATTGTCCACGGCAACGCCAATGCTGGCAGCGTCGATTTCAGGCGTGAACTCAAGCTCCTCCAAAATAGTTTTACGCAGACTCAAATCAGTCATGGCGGTGTCCTCTGTTTGATGCGGTATTGATGGGGCGCAAATGCCCGGTAGTTTTTTTTACGCCTGAACGACGCCAGGACATTGAGTTAAATCAACAAGGCTTCAGTGAGTTCCTCACTAATCGCCAGCAGGCCATTAGTTGACAAAAATCAGAGTGTGCAACTGATGGAGTCAGATACTTGGGGCAACGATCCGAAGCTTTTCCAGTTGCGATAAACCAAGAGGAAAAAGTCATGAATAAGCGCTTGCCCTTTGTATTGCTGAGCGTTCTGGTAGCAGTGACTGCCGGTTGCAGTAATAAGCGCACTCAGGAATTCGACGCCCGATTGGAGTCTGCGGAAAACAATGCCGCAACGGCCAGACTCCGGGCCGATGAGGCCTACATGAAGGCGGAGCAGGCGCAGGCAACGGCTAGCCAGGCGCTACGCACGGCCGATGAAGACAAGGTGCGTGCCAGTCGGATGACCGACAAGGCGACTCGCAAGTAATGAACTATTGCACGAACTCCCGACAGGAAGTCGGGTTTGCACTCGGGCAGATAAGCCAAGGAAGAGGTCTGTGATGTTTAAACTTAAACGTATCCTATTGATTGCCCCCACCGAAATGACCCGCACTCCAGCGTTTGACCGGGCGCACGCGCTGGCCTGTGCCACCGGAGCCATATTGCACATCGTCGCGTTCGACTATGTGCAGGCGCTGGCGGTGGCCGGGCTGTTTGATCACGATGCGATGGCCCAGGCACGGGAGGGCTACTTACAGGTGCATCGACATTGGCTGGAGCAGCAAGCCCGGTTCCAACGATGTATCGGGTTGCCGGTAACCACCGAGGTTGTCTGGGCCAGGTCCACCCCGGCGAATATCCTTGAGTATGTCAATGACTTCCATGCGGATCTGGTGATCAAGGACACCCAGCATGTACCTGCACTCGATCGCGCATTCCATCGTCCTCTGGACTGGCTGTTGCTGCGCAACTGTCCCACACCCTTGCATCTGGTTACGGAAGCTGAAAATCCCAAGCCGTTGAAAATTCTCGCGACCATCGATCTGTCCCATCTGGAGGAACTGACCCAAGGGCTCAATGACCGGATTCTCGACCTGGCTTCAACGTTGGCGGCCTCCTGTGACGCCGCCTTGCACGTGTTGAATGTCAACAACTGGTCAGTGATGGGCGACGCGACGCGGAGTGTGCCGACATCGAGTCTGGATGACAGTTTGAGAGACGCGGTCAACGATGCCCAGGAGGAGGCTTTTGAGGTGCTTGTCGAACGCTATGGCATTGAAAAAAAATGCCAACATCTACTGACCGGCATTCCCCACAAAGTGATCGGATCTTTCGCCCAACAGAATGCATTCGACATGGTGGTGCTGGGTACGGTCTATCACCACGGAATCGACAGGTTGATCGGCAGTACTGCCGAGAGCGTGCTGAACAGGGCCCCGTGCAGCTTGACGATCGTAAAGCCATTGCCTTGGCTTGACTAAAACGACGATTCGGTCGCACCCCCGGTTGATAAAAATCAACTGTTCTTGCGCCAAAAGGAGCAATCAATAGAGCTCCCATGAATGTTCAAGGAAACGACCATGCGAATGACATTTCTTGGTGCAGCAGGCACGGTCACCGGCAGCAAATACCTGTTGGAACATCGCGACCAACATGTACTGATCGATTGCGGCCTGTTCCAGGGCTATAAACAGCTGCGATTGCATAACTGGGACCCGTTCCAGCTCCCGGTTGGCAACCTCGGCGCCATCGTCCTTACCCATGCCCATCTGGATCACAGCGGCTACCTGCCCGTATTGGTGCGTAGCGGTTATCGCGGTCCGGTTTATGCCACACCCGCCACCTGTGAGCTGGTGCGGATCCTGCTACTGGACAGCGGCCGCCTGCAGGAAGAGGCCGCCGAGTTCGCCAATCGGCATGGTTTCTCCCGGCACAACCCGGCGTTGCCGCTTTATACCGAGCAAGATGCCGAGCGGGCACTGAAACTGTTGCGACCAGTGGAGTTGCATCACAGGGTCAAAATTGCCCCGGGCATGACCATCCAGCTTCGTTGCGCGGGGCATATATTGGGCGCGGCTACGGTGGAGGTGATCGCCGATGGCATCACGCTGGTCTGTTCAGGGGATCTGGGACGGCCAGATGATCCATTGATGCTCGCTCCAGAAACTGTCGAGCAGGCTGACTACCTGCTCGTGGAATCGACTTATGGTGATCGCAAACATCCGGTCGAGTCGCCGGAGGCGCAATTGGCCGAAGTCATCACCCGCACCACGCTGCGTCATGGCATCACCTTGGTTCCGTCGTTCGCAGTAGGGCGCGCCCAACTGTTGATGTACCACCTGTATCGGCTGAAACAACGACACGCGATTCCCGATTTGCCGATCTATCTCAACAGTCCGATGGCGACCGACGTCACGAGTTTGTACCAGCGTTTTCGCAGTGAGCACCGTTTGTCCCCCGAAGAATGCGAAGGCATGTGTCACGTCGCGCAGTTCGTGCGCACCACCGCTGACTCGATCAAACTGGATCAGCAACGCACCCCGGCGGTAATTATCGCTGCCAGCGGCATGGCCACGGGGGGGCGTGTGATTCACCACCTCAAGGCACTGGCCCCCAACCCGATCAATACGTTACTCGTACCTGGATTCCAGGCCGGCGGTACTCGTGGCGCGCAAATTGTCGCGGGCGCGCCTTCGGTGCGCATTCACGGCAAGGATGTGCCGATCAGGGCTGAAGTGGTGCCGATGGAAACACTGTCCGCGCACGCCGACGCCGATGAAATCATGCAATGGCTGCGCGGATTCAAGCGGCCGCCGAAACACACTTACGTGGTGCATGGCGAGCCGAATGCTTCGGATGTACTGCGTCGACGCATTAGCCTGGAATTGGGCTGGTCGGTGTCGGTGCCGGAGTACCGCGACAGTGTTGAGCTCGACGCCATCAGTGCGCCTGTAACCGCATCGCGCTGACTAAAGATGTCCTCGCCGGTTTGAAGCCTGCCCCCTTTGGCAGGAGGAATGTTTATTACCGCTCATTGACAGCACTTCTGCCCAACCGGTTTCCCGGCTGGGCAGGGCGGCGCCAGACTCAATCGCCTTTAATTGAAACGACTTGATCCGCTTTCATGGCTTCGGGCTTTTTCGGCAGCGAGATGCTCAGCACGCCTTTGCTGAAACTCGCATCGATTTTGTCGGTATCGACCCCCTTGGGTAGGCTGAACACCCGCTCGAAGGAACCGTAGTGACGTTCGCTAAGATAATAGCCCTTCCGTTTTTCTTCCTTGTCCTCTTTCTTTTCCCCTTTGATGATCAGGCTGCCGTTGGACAACTTGATCTCGATGTTCTTCTGATCCATACCGGGTAACTCGGCGGTGATTTCGAAGCTTTTATCCTTCTCAGTAATGTCTACGGCTGGCATGCCACGTCCAATCGGTTCACGACGCCAGAACGGTTCAACATCGAACAGCCCACGACCAAAGGGGGAAAGACCCGAACCACGATTGAAGTCATCGAACAGGTGATCGACCTGCTGCCGGAGTTTTTCCAGCGGCCGCCAAAGATCGTTTGCCATCGGGTGTTGACTGGTTTTGTCGTCGGTAGCCACCGGCATTTTTTTTACAGAATTGCTCATTTCACTACTCCTCTTGGGTAAAGGGCAGGCTGCAAACATCCCTTAAACCAGTCCACCCTGGAAAGAACAGAACTCGAAGACTGGCTTTATATGGCCAGCGTCCCGGACCACAGCATCCAGCCGGCATAGGCTGCCGCCGTCCAGATAATGATCAGCAGTCCCGTCTCGGGGCCGCTGAGCGGTTGCCCCTGACGAGCCTTCATGGTGGCCAGATAGATCAACGAACCGGGGGCGTACAGCAAAGCGCTGAGCAACATGTATTTAGGCCCGGCGGCATACAGCAGCCACAGGCAATACAGTGTGGCGACCGAGGCGATGGCCATGTCGCGTAGTTGCAGAGCGCGGTGGCCGGCATAGGTCTGGCCCTGCCAGGTCAGTTTCAGCGCATACAGACCACTGAACAGGTACGGCAGCAGAATCATTGAGGTGGCCAGGGAAATCAGCGCGAGGTAACTGGCGCTCGAATACAACGTCAGTAACAGGAACAGTTGAATGCAGCCGTTGGTGATCCACAGCGCATTGGCCGGCACACCCTGGGTGTTTTCCACGGCAAGCGCGCCTGGCATGACCTTTTCCTTGGCCGGTGTGAACACCGATTCCGCCGCCAGCAGCGTCCAGGCGAGCAGGGCGCCACCCACCGAAATGATCAAGCCAATGCTGATCAGCACCGCGCCCCACGGCCCGGCGGCAGCCTGAAGCACGCCGGCCATCGAAGGGTTTTTCAGGGCGGCAAGTTCAGGTTGTCTGAGAATGCCCAACGAGAGCAACGACACTGCAATCAACAGCAACAGGGTGATGACAAAGCCGATGACCGTGGCGCGGCCGACATTGGCCCGCTCCGCTGCGCGGGCAGAGAACACATTGGCGCCCTCGATCCCGATGAACACCCAGACAGTCACCAACATGGTGCTTTTGACTTGATCGAGGGTGCTGCCCAGCGCGGGCGAGCCCCAGAAGTCGACGCTGAAGGTTTCACGCTGAAAAGTTGCAATCACCAGACCGATAAACAGCAACAACGGCACGATCTTGGCCACCGTCGTCAACGCGTTGGCGCGCGCCGCCGTGTGCATGCCCCGGAGAATCATCCAGTGCAATGACCATAGCACCACGGACGCCCCGGCAATCGCCGCTTTGTTGTTGCCTTCACCGAACAGCGGGAAGAAATAACTCAGGGCGGCGAACAAAATCACCAGATAGCTGACGTTGCCGATCCAGGCGCTGATCCAATAGCCCCACGCTGAATTGAAGCTGAGGTATTCGCCACCCAAGGCGCGGGCGTAGGCGAACACACCGTTATCCAGCGCCGGTTGGCGGTTGGACAAGGTCTGATAAACCAGCGCCAGCGACAACATGCCGACGCCGGTGATCAGCCAACCAATCAGGATCGCCCCGGCCCCCGCACTGGCCGCCATGTTCTGTGGCAGGCTGAAAATACCGCTGCCAATCATCGAGCCGACCACCAGGGCAATCAGCAGGCTCAGGGACAGGCGCTTGGGTTCCACCTTTCGCAAACTGGCCGCAAGGGGGTGGTTGGCAGTCGGCGGGACGACCGGCTGGGCGCCTTGCAGGTGGGTAGCCATGGGAGTCTCCACGAAACGAGAGTGTCTGCACTCATCGCATGCGATGGTGCGAATGCTGACTCTAATTTCTGCGTGAACGTCCAACGTCTGTTTGATATAGATCAGAAAGTGGGAAATCAGCCGATTTATCCGGGCACAGCCATGCCCCTCTATTGTCTCCAACGCGTCAATTGCTACGCCCGGCGGACACGAAGGACATTCGAGTCCTAAGCTCTACCTCGATGAGCGGCAGTTGTTTTTACAGCGATGCATGCAAATCGCTTTTTGAGGAGCTCACTTCGATGCTCAGCAAGTGGCTGGACCCCGTTCTATTGCTGCTCACCGCATTGACGCTGCTGGCCGGCGGTATCGCGTATGTTGCGCAGAAACCTGATTGGGCATCGATGTACTGGGCAGCAGGCAGTCTGGTGATGTCCGCGGTATTGCTCATCGAGATTGCCAGGCGTCTGGCTCGACGCGAGGCTGGCGTGGACCTGATTGCGCTGATGTCGATCACCGCCGCCCTGGTCTTTGAGCAGACGCTCGTGGCGGCGGTCATTGCCTTGATGCTGGCGTCCGGCCGGACCCTGGAGTTTTTCACCAAGCAGCATGCCGAACGTGAGCTACGTGCGCTCATCGACCGTGCGCCACGTTTTGCCTGGTTACAGGAGGAGGGCGGTTTACGCAAGATTCCGGTTGAGCAGGTCCAGTTAAATCAAACATTGCTGGTGCGGTTGGGGGAGGTGATACCGGTCGATGGGCGCCTGCTGAGTCCTGCGGCGATTCTGGACGAATCAGCGCTCAGTGGTGAGTCGTTGCCCGTCACCCGTCGAGAAGGTGAGCAAGTGCACAGCGGCGTTTCGAATGTCGGTGCGCCCATCCTGCTAATTGCCACGCGAACGGCCGCGCAGAGTACCTATGCCGGCATAGTGCGGCTGGCCGAGGAGGCACGCCGTTCGCGCGCACCTTTCGTGCGTCTGGCCGACCGTTATGCACTGTTCTTCATCCCACTGACGTTGCTGATTGCCGGATTGGCCTGGCAATTGAGTGGTGATCCTTTGCGAGCGCTGGCGGTGCTGGTGGTGGCGACACCTTGTCCTTTGATTCTGGCAGTACCGATTGCCATCATGTCGGGGATTTCCAGGGCTGCGCGGCGCGGGATCCTGATCAAGGACGGCGCGACCCTGGAAGCGTTGGCTGGGGTCAAGCAGGTGTTCCTCGACAAGACCGGCACGCTGACCAGCGGCCATGCCCGTCTGCAGTCGATAGAGGTCAATGGACTGGCCGATCCGCAGCGCCTGCTTGGCCTGGCCGCTTCGCTGGCGCAGGCCTCGACGCATCCTATCTCCCAGGCAATTGTTGAAGCTGCGCTTCAGCGCCAATTGCCTCTCAGCGCCCCCCAGGGAGTAGAAGAAAGCCCAGGTTCTGGGCTTTGTGGGCTCGTCGACGGCGTGCAGGTGCGTTTCGGCACGTTGCCTTTTGCTCACAAAGACGCCCCTGAAACTGACTGGGTCGCCGCCATGCTGCGGCACATGGACTACCTGGCGTGCAGTGGAAGCTTCATCGACGTGGATGGGAAACTCGCGGGCCTGCTGGTTTTCTCGGACAAGGTTCGGCGCGAGACTCCACAAACTCTGCGTCGACTGCGCAATAGGGGCATCGAAAAGATCGTCATGCTCACCGGAGATCGCCTGGAAACCGCCGAAATGATTGCCCTATCTGCTGGGATTGACGAACTGCGTGCCGGGTTGACCCCTGAGGATAAAGTGCGTGCTGTACAGCAAGGTTGCCTGCGCACTAGCACATTGATGGTCGGTGATGGCATCAACGACGCCCCCGCGCTGGCGGCGGCCAATGTCGGCGTGGCCATGGGAGCCAGCGGTGCCACTGCCTCTGCACAAGCCGCGGGTGTTGTGCTGTTGGTGGATCGTCTGGATCGTCTGGTCGAAGCGCTGGACATTGCCCGACGCACCCGCTACATCGCCCGCCAGGGTGTGCTGATCGGCATGGGAATGTCGTTGCTGGCCATGGCCGTGGCAGCCCTCGGTTACTTGCCGCCGCTGATTGGCGCCGTGGTGCAGGAGGGTATCGACGTGGTGATTATCCTTAATGCCTTGCGGGCACTGGGGCCGTTGTGGGGGCTGAGGAAACGAAAGCTTGCCGCAGAACATATCGATCGCCTGCAAGACGAACACCAGCAACTGTCCACCGTACTGAGCGATCTGCATCAACTGGCCAATGACTTTGCCCAGCGCCCACTTGCGCAAGCACAGACCGACTTGGTGGAACTGGTCAACCAGCTGCAAACATCACTGGCGCGGCATGAACACGAAGATGAAAACACACTGTATCCGCTGCTGACGCGAAGCATGCCCGGCGAGGACCCGATGTCGGCTATGAGCCACGCTCACCGGGAGATTTTTCGCCTTATCCATTTACTGACGCGCATGAGTAGCGACTTCAGTTCCGACCCCGCAACGGCACCTGCTGATGAGATTCAGCATCAGCTGATTCGTCTGGATACCCTCGTGCGACTGCACTTTGATCAGGAGGAGGAACTGTTTCGTTATCTGGATTGGCGCTAAGGCATTCAAGTTCTGCAAAAGGGAATGAAATGAGTAAGGCCCAGGATCAGCCCATGACCTGCGGCCCGGTTCAAATAGGGATGACCGATGTTCACAAGCGGCTGTAACCCTGGATTTGAGACCCGTTAGCCAGAAAGCAGGTTAGAGTGTTCGTCAGTGTCTGTTCATCAGGACCCTCCACTCGATTCGCATAGTTGCACCAAGCGACGCCAGCGAACGAACAGGGGCAAAAAAAAACCGTATATCAATCGTCATGTGAAGAATGAATCGTCCGCTGTTTGTTTCTCTAGATGGACCCAAGGGCGCCGGCAAAACCACACTGCTGGAGGCCGTTACGAAAGCCCTGAGGGCCGATAACAAAAAGGTGATCCGGCTTTGCGAGAAAAAAAGTGATCCTTACAGGGGGGAAACAATGGCCCTCGTTAACAAACTCGTCAGAGATCCCACCCGGGATTTGGAGTTGGAGGTTTGTGCGCGTTTTGCTGATAGCCGTACCTGGATTTCCCAGCACGTGCTGGCTAAACAGCCACCCGGCAGCATCATCTTGATCGATCGCTGGTACCCGTCTGATGCCGCGTTTCGCCGGATAGTCCCGTTTGCAGAGATTCTACAGTTGAACATTGATCGAAACGTCCGAGTGCCTGACCTGCATGTCGGGGTTGTCACCGCCCCTGAAATTTCATGGGCGAGGGCAGCGGCACGTCGGCGCGGGCTGAGCAGTACGGTGATCCATAAGCTGGAAGAACATGTCGCTTGTACCAAGGCGTTCGAGCGAGCGATTGCAGATCACGGCTGGGTTCTTTGCCGTAATGAAGGAACAATCGAAGACGCAACGATGCAGGTGGTTTCTGAGATCTATAGAGTCCAGCGCAGCTCGCTGCACAGGGCGTGATGCGGTTGAGATAGCCGTTGAAATAGCATCATTGGCAGGATTGAAGGAAAGGAGCTTTGGTAGAAGTTCCATCCTGACACATTATTTAACATAATATACATTACACGTAACGATATGTTTCGAGATTAACCCAGCTGCGCGCAGATTTTGCAGCGTTCAAATCACCTCTGCCACTCAACGTCTCAATCAGCTGCGTGTGTTCGGGAAATTACTCTGTATGTTGCTGGCCGACCAACTCCATATCTGCAAAATCAAACCCTGGCGTAACCGCTTCACCAACCAGACCGTATCCCGCCAATCCATTTGTAAGCTGCGGAGCTTTTCCAGACGCCCCCCGGGACATGTAAACAGCAGACATTGTTCGGCGCGATTCATCATTGCCCATCACACCGTTTTTAATGTGCCGTCCGGAAAATCAGCCTGCACTGAATTGCATCTCCCACTTGGTATTAAATGCACGATGTCTGATTGGTTCAAATGACCATCGGCGAACTCTTCATCAGCAAGTAATAAACAGATGTCATCAGGCAGCGCCGACCGCCAGCGGTCCCAACCATCGCGCGGCGTTGAGCTTGAAAGGTTCTGCGTTAGAAACCGTTTTTATGTGGGAGCCTCAACGCTGTGATTACAGCCTGTAGCGCTGGGAATGTGTTCATCAAAGGTGTTGGTAAATCATGTGAAATAAGGTGCATTTAATGCTCTAACGCTATCGTGTCTATTGACTCGATTAATAATAACTATGCTAAATAGCTCTTTAGTCGAGCTACCCATTAGGAGCTTGAACAGGCGAGTACTCATTACCTCGCCCCCTATTGTTATTCACGCCGCACTGGTGTTTGCGACACGAGCCGTGCGGATAAACAAGGCGCGCACTTTCTCCCAGAAATTACCCCCTAATACGAAAAAGCTGGCGATCAGCATGAGATCACCCAGCGCTTGAGCTTGCCAGAGGTTGGGCCTGAGCCCTGGCCAAATGCTGTCGATGTAGGGTTCAAGAAAAGAAGAAATCAGCGGCACGAAGAACATAACGATGCCAACTCTGTGACGCCATGGGCCCACTTCGACTTCTGCGCTAGGTGCAAGTGAGGACACATATCCGAACAGGCTTCGTTTTAGCTGTTGGAATCCGGCTTTGCCCATCACCGCTATAACGATGATCAACAGGACTTTGTTGCTGATGAACAGCACGCCGGTCAGTGCAGCGATCTTTGATCCCGGCACGTCGGCAGCCGCGGCGAGAGGCACCAATAACCAGGAGCCCAGCATCAAGCAGATAATTGCTATCCCCAACTTAAAGCGCCAGCTGGCTGAATGCGATTCAGCGACACCTTCGGTGTTACTCATAATTTCCGTACCTTTTTTGACTGATCACAGTAGATTTGATGGCGCTTAAAAAGCGTAGCAGCCATGTGACCATTTGGACGACTATGCTCCAGTGAACTTTGTTGGTCGGGAAATGTGGAATGCATCCAGGTACAACCCTGCTGAATTGGCCAGGCCGGCTCGCGCTGCTTGGCGTACTCGGCCTCAGTGGCTGCGTACGACTCGGGCCGGACTTCCAGCCGCCCGGCGAAGAATGGGTCAAACATTGGAGCACCCCTGCCCTCCAGCAATCCAGCCAGCGGAGCCTGAACCCGGACTTTCGTCAGTGGTGGCATGTCTTTGCCGATCCTGTCCTGGATCATTTGATTACCGAGTCGGATGCACGCAACTCCAGCCTAAAAATCGCCGGTCTGCGCGTCATGGAAGCCCGCGCCCAACTCGGCATTGCTCAAAGCGGGCTTTACCCGCAACTGCAGCAAGCCAGTGTCGACAGTCTTTACTTCAACCGCAGGCAATCCGGCGGGACCAACCCGCAAGACAGTCATTTCTGGCAACACAGCGCGGGGTTCGATGTGGGTTGGGAGCTGGATTTCTGGGGCCGCTTCAGTCGCGCCATTGAGTCATCCGATGCCAGCTACTTTGCCGCCCAGGCCAACTATGAAGACGTACTGGTACTGCTGCGCGCACAAGTGGCCGATACCTATTTCTCGCTGCGCACCACCGAAGCCCGTTTGCGTGTCGCCCAGGAAAACGCCAAGCAGCAAAAACGCAACTTCGAGATTACCGAGAAGCTCTTCAACAGTGGCCAAACTGCCGAACTCGACTTGCAACAAGCCAGAACCCAGTACCTGGGCACGTTGAGCACCATCCCCAATTTCGAAGACCAGTTGCAACGAACCCGCAACGCGTTGGCGGTGCTGGTTGGTCAGCCGCCTGGCGCACTGCCGCAACTGGCCCAGAGCATGGGATTGATCCCGCTGGTCGATCGTGCTGTGTTGCAGGATGTGCCGGCTAACTTGCTCCTGCGTCGGCCCGACGTACGCGCTGCCGAGCTTAATGTCGCCGCCCAGTCTGCGCTGATCGGTGTGGCCGAAAGTGATTTCTATCCGTCGCTGACCTTGCTGGGGAGCATTGTCTGGTCAACCGACACGCTCAGTGGCACGCCCCGAAATCTGGATCTGATCGGCGGCCCAAGCCTGCGCTGGAATCTGTTCGATCACGGCCAGATCAGCAACAACGTTCGCGTCCAGGATGCGCGGTTGCAGCAGCTGATCGAAGCCTACCGCGACAAGGTTCGCCAGGCAGCACGCGAGGCGGACGATGCGGCCTATGGACTGATCAAATCCCTGGAGCGCGAAAGCATCCTGCGTGAGGCCGAAGTGGCGGCCAAACGCTCGCTGGTGCTGGCTAGCGCGCAGTATCGCGAAGGTTATTCGGACTTCCAGCGGGTGCTGGATGCGCAGCGAGCCTTGCTCGAACAACAGGACAATTATCTGGTCGCCCGCAGCAATGCCGTGAGTAATGTCATTGCCTTGTACAAAGCCGTGGGCGGTGGCTGGTACAGCGCCCAGCCGAAAGTTGATCCAGCCACCCGCCAGCAAATGGAAAAACGCACCGACTGGGGCGATCTGCTGAAAGAGCCCGCCGCTGCACAGCCTGCCATTCCAATGTCTTACAAGGTAAAAGACCAATGAGTGAAGCCGCCAAGCCAACGCCCGAGACACCTGTCACCCAGGCGCCAGCGCCGGCTGCCGACCCGGCGAAAAAAGGCATCAAGTGGGTGCTGTTATTGATCCTCCTGAGTCTGACCTGGTACCTGTTGGCGGATCGTTTCACACCCTATACACAACAAGCCCGGGTGGGCGCCTTTGTGATTCCGGTCGCCTCGGAAGTGGCAGGCCGCGTGATCCGAGTGAACGTGCGCAACAACCAGGACGTCAAGGCCGGTGAAGTTCTATTCGAGGTGGACCCTCAGCCGTACCAGATTGCCGTCGACCGTGCACGTGCCGACCTTGAATCCACCCGTCGGCAGATCGGTGCGAGCACCGCCGGCATTGCCTCGGCGCAAGCCAACTTGCGGGCAGCCCAGGCCAATGAACTCAAGGCGCGCCAGGACAATCAGCGTCTAGAGGGTTTGTATCGTGAAGACCCTGGCACCATTTCCGTACGACTGCTCGAGGTGTCTCGCGCCAACCGCGAACAGGCTGTGAGTCAGGTCGCTGCGGCCCGCGCCGAAGTGCAGCGTGCGCGGGAGCAGGAAGGTGGCAGCGAGGAGGACAACGCCTTGCTGCGCAGTGCCGCCACGGCGTTGTCCAAAGCCGAACTGGATCTGTCCAACACGCAGATTCGCGCTCGCTCGGCCGGATTGATTACGGACCTGCGCACAGATGCAGGGCAATTCGCTGCGGCCGGTAGTCCGGTCATGACCCTGATCGCTCTTCATGATGTGTGGGTCAGTGCGGACATGACCGAGAACAACCTCGGTCTGGTGAAGCTCGATACGCCGGTTTCGATTGTTCTGGATGCTCTGCCGGGCGAGATATTCAAGGGGCGCGTGCGCAGCGTCGGTTACGGCGTCAGCGTGGGACAGACACCCGCACCGGGCACCTTGCCCAGCGTGCAGAACAGCCGCGACTGGTTACGTCCGGCCCAACGTTTTCCAGTCATTATCGAGTTCTCGCCAGACTCATTGAACACGTTGCGTGACAGTCGGGGGATCCGTGCCGGTGGGCAGGCTGAAGTCATGGCCTTCCCCACCGAGGGCAATCCGTTGAACCCTCTAGGGCACGTATTTGTGGGGTTCATGAGCTGGCTGAGCTATGCCTATTAAAGGTATGTCTACCCGGCGCACGCCGCGAGATCAACGCGCACTGCGCCTGGCTACCGGTACGGCGTTGTGCCTCACTGCCAGTTTCGGCCTGGGCTTGCCGATTCCTTTTTTGGCGCCGGTGCTTTGCCTGTTGTTACTGGCCTCGATCAATCGCCCGCTGCCGTTCAAGGCCGGACTGGTTCTCGCACTGGCCGCGCTGTTGACCACCGGCATCGGCCTGCTTTTGATCCCGCTCCTGCGTTATTACCCTGTTAGCGGCGTGCTATTGATCAGCGTCGGTCTGTTCCTGGCCTTCCGTTTTGGCCTGCGCGGCGGCAACACCTTGATCATGACCTTCCTGGTGATTGGCCTGACCATGATTTCCTCGGCCGGTATCGCCGAATTCGAACTGGCGGCGATGGTCATCGGCGCACTGGTCAAGGGCTTGCTGCTCGCCGTTGTCGTCGTGGGGTTCAGTCATGGGTTATTCCCCGATCCACCCAACGCCCCTTCTCCGC